>CAJXWO010000013.1 GCA_913062865.1 uncultured Paracoccaceae bacterium
TACTATCTCTTCGGGTTTCTCTCGTTTCCCAGCCATCGCTGATCCTCCAATTCGCGGGACAAAACTATCCCAGTTGGCGGACCACTTTCACTGAGCTACTCCACCGAGATCGCCGATGAACACGGCTATTTCCAGAAACTTGGACATCACCACGCCTCGACCTTCATCGACGAAGGCAAGACGCTCCTGGTGACCTTCGAGACGATCGCGGGCATCGAGGCGCTGTCCGACACCGCCCAGCCCATCGGCTTCGATATCGTGCGCGCGACGGGCTGGTCGCATCTGGGCCTGATCTCGGACGGCGACACCTGGTTTCGCGACCGCAACGTCTATGCCTATTTCGACCGGCTGATCGACGACGGCTTCTTCGAGGATTTCGACCAGGTCCTGTTCTACGGCGCGGGCCCCTGCGGCTATGCGGCGGCGGCCTTTTCGGTGGCCTCTCCGGGGGCCACGGTGCTGGCGATCCAGCCCCAGGCCACGCTCGACCCGCGCGTGGCAGGCTGGGACGACCGCTACCGCCACATGCGCCGCACCTCGTTCACCGACCGCTACGGCTATGCGCCCGACATGCTCGACGCGGCCGACCGGGCCTTCGTAATCTTCGACCCGCACGAGCGGCTGGACAGCATGCATGCCGCGCTTTTCACCCGCTCGAACGCGACCAAGCTGCGCGTACCGCATCTGGGCTCCGCCATCGAAACGGACCTGTTCGAGATGCAGATGCTCTACCGGCTGATCGTCCAGGCCTGCAGCGGCAAGCTGAGCGCCGACGGGTTCTATGCGCTGTGGCGTGCCCGGCGGGATCACCCGCCGTACCTGCGCGCATTGATGCACAGGCTGGACAGTGCCGACCGGCCCTACCTCCTGGCCGCGCTGTGCCGGAACGTGATCGCCCGCCGCCCCGGCCCCCGGTTCCGCCGACGGCTCGACGCGCTCGAGGCGCAGGCCGAGCGAGGCGAGATCACCCTGCCGCCCGATCCCGCCGCGCGCCAACAGGACCCCGCGTCAGATGTCTCCGGCGCGGGCAAGAACACGGGCGGCGACTCGGATTAGCGTCGCGCCTGGATCGCCGCGCGGATTTCGGCCTGGAACGCCCCGACAAGACCGCCCAGCACCATCAGCACCGGCGCATCGTCCGTGCCCGCAAGCGACAGCAGGATCGCCGCCGCCAACAGGGCGACACCGAAGGTGGCCATGCGGACACCCGCCGCGTCGGGCATCTGCGCCTCGTCAAAGACCCGGCCCATAAGCTCGCGGATCCGCGGTTCGAGATAAGGCACCATCGCACCCGCAGCGATGGCGACGATCAGCGTGAACAGCATGTTCGTCCCTTTCTGTCTGTTCCTGCCGGTCTTCTGCCGCAAGGCCGGTGACAGGTAAATGACGCTTCGGCGAAAAACGGCCTCGCGTCCGGGGCCCATTGCCGGACTGGTGCGGCGCGGGTCATTTGTGTAAGCGATGCCCATGACCCAGAGCCTGACCCTCAGCCGCCCCGACGACTGGCACCTGCACCTGCGCGACGGCGCGATGCTGCGGGCCGTCCTGCCCGAAACCGCGCGCCATTTCGCCCGCGCGATCATCATGCCGAACCTGGTGCCGCCTGTCGTAACCGGCGCCGATGCCGCAGCCTATCGCGACCGGATCATGGCCGCCCTGCCCGAGGGGATGGATTTCACGCCCCTGATGACGCTCTACCTGACCGAGGACACGGACCCCGACGATCTGGCCGCCGCCCATGCCTCGGGGCTGATCACCGCGGTCAAGCTCTACCCGGCCGGTGCCACCACCAACTCCGCCTCGGGCGTTCGCGATTTCGACAAGGTGCGCCCCGTGCTCGAACGCATGGCCGAGATCGGCTGCCCCCTGTGTGTCCATGGCGAGGTCACGGACAGCGAGATCGACATCTTCGACCGCGAGGCGGTGTTCATCGACCGCGTGCTCGACCCCATTCGCCGCGCCACGCCGGGGCTGAGGGTCACGATGGAACATATCACCACCCGCGACGGGGTTGAGTATGTGCAATCGGCCGAACAGGGACTGGGCGCCACGATCACCACCCATCACCTGGTCATCAATCGCAACCATATCCTCGTGGGCGGCATCAAACCCCATTACTACTGCCTGCCCGTGGCCAAGCGCGAAGAGCATCGCCTGGCCTTGCGCGCAGCGGCCACCGGGGGCGACCGGCGCTTTTTCGTGGGCACCGACAGCGCGCCCCATACCGACCCCAACAAGGAAAGCGCCTGCGGCTGCGCGGGCTGCTTCACCGCCACGAACACGCTGTCGATCCTCGCCCATGTGTTCGAGGAAGAGGGCGCGCTGGACCGGCTCGAAGGCTTCGCATCGCTCCATGGCCCGGCCCATTACGGCCTGCCCGCGAACGACGGCACCCTCACGCTGACCAAGGGCGATGCGGTGGCCTATCCGCAAAAGATCGACACCGGCGAGGGGCCGGTCACGGTCTTCGACCCGGGCTATCCGCTGCACTGGTCCGTCCAGGCGTAGGGTGGGTTTCCAACCCACCACCCCTTCCCCTCGTCCCGCGACCCGGCTATCCCCTGCCAAAACCGCAGGAGCCCGCCCATGATCCCCTCGACCTACCCGCCCAAAGACGAGATCGCCCGCCTCACCGCCCGGATGCTCCTGGAAATCGGCGCGGTGAACTTCAACACCGACACGCCCTATACGCTGGCCTCGGGCCTGCCCTCGCCCTCCTATATCGACTGCCGCAAGCTCATCAGCTTTCCCCGCATCCGCGCGACGCTGATGGATTTCCTGACCGTCACCGTGATGCGCGACGCGGGGTTCGAGGCCTTCGACAACATCGCGGGCGGCGAGACCGCGGGCATCCCCTTTGCCGCGCTTGTGGCCGAACGCATGGCGCTGCCCATGACCTATGTCCGCAAAAAGCCAAAGGGCTATGGCCGCAACGCCCGCATCGAGGGGGCCATGACCGAAGGCCAGCGCGTGCTCCTGGTCGAGGATCTGACCACCGATGGCGGCTCCAAGCTCAGCTTTGTCGATGCGATCCGCGAAACCGGCGCCACCTGCGGGCACACGGCGGTGATCTTCTACTACGACATCTTCCCCGAGACCGAAAAGACGCTGGGCGATCACGGCGTGGCGCTGCATCACCTGTGCACCTGGTGGGACGTGCTGGCCGAGGCCAAGGCCCAGGGCGTATTCGCCGAGGCCACTCTGACTGAGGTCGAATCGTTCCTGAACGACCCCCGCGCCTGGCAGGCTGCCCGGGCCAAGTGACCCAGGGACACCCCGACCGACCCCCGGTGCGCGCTGGCGTCAAGGCGTCCGAAATCGTGTCAGCACCTGTCGCGCCCCCGATGTGCCGCAGCGTGTTCCCACCAGATCTTGACCCGCGCGCCCTATCCACGCCAAGATGATGGGGGCGCGGCCCAATGCACAGCTTATCCCCAGAAACATACAATTTGCACGGCCCGCACCGCATCGGATAGCACACCGGCCCACAGGGCAGTCGGGGCATGAGGGGTGACATGAGCGAGATCGCAGCGATTCCATACGGGCAGACCGGGACCGGCAGCGCGGACAGTACCGGGGCCGAGGCCGACGCGCTGCCCCATTCGATCGAAGCCGAGCAGCAGCTTTTGGGCGCGATCCTGACCAATAACGAAATATACGACCGGATCGCGCCCATCATCGGCGCGCAGCATTTCTACGAACCCGTCCATGCCCGGATCTTCGAGGTGGCCGCAGCGCGGATCGCCAAGAACAACCTCGCCTCGCCGGTGACGCTCAAGGCGTTTCTCGAAGACGACGAGGGCCTCAAGCAACTGGGCGGCCCGGCCTATCTGGTGCGGCTCGCGGGCGCCGCGATCTCGGCCTTTGCCGCGCGCGACTACGCGCAGATGATCTACGACATGGCGATCCGGCGCGAACTGATCGGTCTGGGCCGCGAGATCGCCGACCGCGCGGGCAAGGCCGATGTGGCCTCCGAGCCCAAGGACCAGATCGTCGAGGCCGAACAGCGGCTCTACAAGCTGGCCGAACAGGGCCAGACCGAGGGCGGGTTCCAGTCCTTCCTGCGCGCCGTGACCGATGCGGTCAACGTGGCCAACGCCGCCTACCAGCGCGACGGGGGCCTTGCCGGCGTGCCCACGGGCCTCGTGGATCTGGACAAGAAGCTGGGCGGCTTGCACAAATCGGACCTTTTGATCCTTGCGGGCCGGCCATCCATGGGCAAGACCTCGCTCGCAACTAACATCGCCTTCAACGTCGCCAAGGCCTACCAGAAGGGCAAATTGCCCGACGGGTCCGAAGGCGCGGTCAATGGCGGGGTCGTGGGCTTTTTCAGCCTCGAAATGAGCGCCGAACAGCTGGCGGGCCGGATCCTGGCCGAGGCGTCGGAAATCTCGTCGCACAAGATCCGCCAGGGCGACATGAACGAAGAAGAGTTCCGCCGCTTCGTCCAGGCCGCCAAGGATCTCGAGGCCTGCCCGCTCTTCATCGACGACACGCCCGCCCTGCCCATCGCGCAGCTGGCCGCCCGCGCCCGGCGGCTCAAGCGGACCCATGGGCTCGACCTGCTGATCGTGGACTACCTGCAACTCGTGCGCGGCACGTCCGACAACCGGGTACAGGAGATCGCGGAGATCTCCATGGGGCTAAAGGCCATTGCCAAGGAACTTGGCATCCCGGTCGTGGCCCTGTCGCAGCTCAGCCGGATGGTCGAAAGCCGCGACGACAAGCGCCCGCAGCTGTCCGACCTGCGGGAATCGGGCTCGATCGAGCAGGACGCGGACGTGGTCATGTTCGTCTTCCGCGAGGAATACTATGTGGAGCGCGAAAAGCCCTCCGAAGAAAGGCTCGAAGAAATGGCCGCCTGGCAGGAACGCATGTCGCGGCTTCACGGCAAGGCCGAGGTGATCATCGGCAAACAGCGCCACGGCCCCATCGGCACGGTCGAGCTGAGCTTCGAAAGCCAGTTCACCCGCTTCGGCAATCTCGTGAAGCCCTGGCAACAGGACGGCGACGCGCATTTCTAGAGCTTCCGCCCCGGTCCGAACAGCGCGCCAGCGCCGGGCCAGCGGCGGCCCGCACACGCGGATTTTCCTTGACCCCGGCGCACCGGATGGCATCAACGCGGCCATGGCCCGGGCACATCTGACCATCGACCTCGACGCGCTCACTGCCAATTGGCGGGCGCTGAACGCTGCCTGCGGCGGCAAGGCCGGCGCGGTCGTCAAGGCCGACGCCTATGGCCTGGGCATGGCCCATGTGGCCCCGGCGCTGGCCAAGGCGGGCGCGCGCCGCTTTTTCGTGGCCATCGCCGAAGAAGGCGCAGAACTGCGCCAAATCCTCGGAGACGGCCCCGAGATCAACGTTTTTTCCGGCCATATGGCGGGCGATGCGGATCTGATCCGCGACCATGCGCTGATCCCGATGATCAACGCGCCCGAGCAGATGGCCCGCCACCGCGCCGCCCTGCCCGATGCCCCCTTCGGCATCCAGCTCGACACCGGCATGAACCGGCTGGGGATCGAGCCCGACGATTGGGCCGCGATGCGCCCCGACCTGCCAGGCACGCCCACGCTGATCATGAGCCATCTGGCCTGCTCGGACGAGCCCGACCACCCGATGAACGCCCGCCAGCGCGACGCCTTCCTGGCCATGACCGAAGCCAGCACCGCGCCGCGCTCGCTCTCGGCCACGGGCGGTGTGCTTCTGGGGCAGGACTACCATTTCGACCTCGCCCGCCCCGGGATCGGCACCTATGGCGGCCGGCCGTTCGGGGGTGCGCAGCCCGTGGTCACGCTTCACCTGCCAGTGATCCAGACCCGGATCGTGGTGCCGGGCGAGACCGTGGGCTACGGCAACACCTGGACCGCGCAGATCCCCACCCGCGTGGCCACGGTCGCGGCAGGCTATGCCGACGGCATCCACCGGATCATGGGCCCCAACGCCTGGATGCGGGCCCATGGCACGCCCTGCAAGGTGCTGGGACGGATCAGCATGGACCTGATCGGCGTGGATGTGACCCATCTACCAGAGCCGCCCGAGACGCTGGAGCTGTTGGGCGACACGCAAGGCGTGGACGACCTGGCCGATTGGGCCGGCACCATCGGTTACGAGATCCTGACCTCCCTGGGCGCGCGCTACGCCCGGCGCTACGCGGGCGGATGAGTCCCGCCGCGCTTCTGGCCGCGCTGGGCCGCACCGTTCTGTCGATACTGGCCGGGATCGGGCGGGTGACGCTTTATGCGCTCGACGCGCTCAGCCATATCGTGCGCCCGCCCTTTTACGGGCGCGAGTTTGGCCATGCGCTTCTGACCGTGGGCTGGCTGTCGCTGCCCGTGGTGGGGCTGACCGCCCTTTTCACCGGGGGCGCGCTGGCGCTGCAGATCTACGCGGGCGGCGCGCGCTTCAATGCCGAGGCCGTGGTGCCCCAGATCGTCGCCATCGGCATGGTGCGCGAACTGGGCCCGGTGCTGGTGGGCCTGATGATCGCCGCGCGCGTGACCTCGTCCATCGCCGCCGAGATCGCGACGATGAAAGTGACCGAGCAGATCGACGCGCTGGTCACCCTCTCGACCCACCCGATGAAGTACCTGACCGTGCCGCGTGTGCTGGCCGCGCTGATCGTGGTGCCGATGCTGGTGGCCGTGGGTGACGTGATCGGCATCTTCGGCGGCTACGCGGTGGCCACACAGACGCTGGGCTTCAACCCCGCGACCTACCTAAAGAACACCGCCGATTTTCTCGAGCCCTTCGACATCATCTCGTCGCTCATCAAGGGCGCGGCCTTCGGGTTCATCGCCGCGCTCATGGGCTGCTATTTCGGCATGCGCTCGGGCCGCGGGGCGCAGGGCGTGGGCCGCGCGACCAAGGGCTCGGTCCAAGCCGCGGCGATCCTGATCCTGGCTGCGAATTTCGTACTGACGGGGGTGTTTTTCTCGGCATGATCGCACTCACCCAGGTCAAAAAATCCTTTGATACCAATCACGTCCTGCGCGGTGTTGACCTGCGGGTCGAAACCGGAACCTCAACCGTCATCATCGGGGGATCGGGCACGGGCAAATCCGTGCTGCTCAAGTGCATCCTGGGCCTCGTGACCCCCGACGCGGGCACCATCACGCTTGACGATCAGGACGTGCTGAGGGCCGACCGCGACACGTTCCTGGCCCGCTTCGGGATGCTGTTCCAGGGGGCGGCGCTGTTCGACAGCCTCAAGGTCTGGGAAAACGTGGCCTTCCGCCTGTTGCGCGGATCGCTCAAACGGCCCAAGGCCGAGGCGCGCGAGATCGCCATCGAAAAGCTGCGCCGCGTGGGCCTGAAACCGGACGTGGCTGACAAGTTCCCGGCCGAGCTGTCGGGCGGCATGCAGAAACGCGTGGGCCTGGCCCGCGCCATCGCCGCCGAGCCCGAGATCATCTTTTTCGACGAACCCACCACCGGGCTCGACCCGATCATGGCGGGCGTCATCAACGAGCTGATCCGCGAGATCGTCACGGAAATGGGCGCGACCGCCATGACCATCACCCATGACATGTCCAGCGTGCGCGCCATCGCCGACCGCGTGGCGATGCTGCATGACGGCGTGATCCAGTGGGAGGGGCCCGTGGCCCAGCTCGATACCAGCGACGATCCCTATGTCAGCCAGTTCATCCACGGCCGCGCCGACGGCCCGATCGAGGCGGTGCGCTGATGCCCGGCTTCCTCGAACCCACGCCGGTCGTGCTGTTCTATTTCGCGCTCAAGACCTTCGGCTACCTGATGGCGCTCCTGCCGCTGGCGGCGGTGCGCGGTGTGGTGGCCCGGGGCCTGTCGCGCGGGCTGGCGCTGGCGGCGCTGGCGGTGGCGCTCGTAGGGCTGGCCGCGCAATTCGGCCCGGCGGCCGTGGGCCTTTACACCGGTCCGGTCTACCGCGCCTCTTTCGCGATCAGCGGCGCGGGTGGCGGGCTTGCCCTGCCACTCTTGGCCTCGCTCTGCCTTGCGGGCTCGGGCCTTGTCGCGGGAGCGCGATGGCGGGTGGTCGATTTCCTGCACGGGGCCCTATTTGCTATCCTGATCGGTGCGTGGTGGCTCGCGCGCTAGCAAACCCGGCGGGGTCCGCTGATGGATCTGACATGGTTCCAGACGACCGCCACCTTTCTGTGGTGCTACGCCCTGGTCAATCTGGTGGCCTGGGTCCGGGCCGTGCGGGCCGAGGCGCTGAACACCCATATCGGCCATTTCGTGGGCCTGTGCGGGGTCATGGTGCCGTTCATCGCGGGAACGCTGCTGGTGGTGGTCGCTGGGGGCCTGCTGGGCTGGCCCTGGGGACCGCTGTTGGGGCTGCTTTTCGTGCCCGGTGGTCTTTTCGCCGCGCTGCAACTGGAGTTGAACCGCATCCGTCCCGCCACCGTCCGGACCGAGCTTGTCCGGCTGGCCATGACCGTTGCGCTGGCCGCGCTTTTCCCAGGCGGGCTGACGGCATGATCCTGCGGCTCCTGAACCTGTCGCTCCTGGTGCTCTACCCGGTCAGCTGGGCGGCACCGTTGCTGCGCGCGGGGCTTCTGCCGCTCTTCGGGATGAGCGAGATCAGCGTGCTGACGGGCCTTGCCGCGCTATGGGACAGCGACATTCTGCTGGCGATGATCGTCGTTTTGTTCGCGCTCGTGGCGCCGATGGCCAAGACCGCGGGGCTGGCGCTCATCCAGTTCGGCCTTGTGCCCGCCCGCCACTTGGGCACCGTGAACCTTCTGGGCAAGCTGGCGATGGCCGATATCTTTCTCGTGGCGCTTTATATCACGCTGGCCAAAGGGATCGGTGTGGGCCGGGTTGAGACCGCCTGGGGGCTGTACCTCTTTACCGGTTGCATCCTTGCCTCGCTCGCGCTGGGGATCCTGGCCGCCCGGGGCCACGGCATGGCCGGAAACAGAGCCGACTGATTGTTTCGTCAATAAAGTCAACAAAAGGGTTTCCGCCGCGTTAACCTATCGGCGTATTCTTGCGTGGTTTGGTTAATACGGTCTGGAGGGATTGCCATGTCCGTTCAATTCGGGGCAGCCGCCGGTCTCGCGGCCAAGGCGATCAATCGCCTGTCCATTTTTATCCTATTGATTACAACGGTTTCTCTGGCGATATTCACGCTTGGCGGCGTCTTGGGGCAATGGCCCCATCTGCAGATCATGGCCCGAATCGGTGACGGTCCGGCGCTCGATATGGGCCTATGGCTTCAGGGGGCCGCCACGCTTTTGCTGGTATCGCTCTGCGCCGTCCTGCCATTCAGCGCGCGCATTCTGAAGCTCGAGTCCGAACATCGCGCCTTTTCCATGAACATGGAGGACATCGCGCGCGCCTACCACGCCAGCCACGCGGCGGACCGCGCAGGGCTGTTTACCGCGAAATCAGAGTTCGACAGCGTGCGCGCACGGCTCAAGCATCTGCGCGACCATCCCGATCTCGGCCGGCTGGAGCCCGAGCTGCTCGAGACCGCGGCGCAGATGTCGCATATCTCGCAGGACCTGGCCGAGATCTATTCGGACGACAAGATGGATCGCGCCCGCCGGTTCCTGCAGGAACGGGAAGCCGAAATCGCGCTGTTCAACGACCGCCTGGACGAGGCCCGTACCGCCGCCGAAGAGCTGCGCCAATGGACGAAAGCGGTCGAGATCGACGAGGCGCTGGCGCGCAACCAGGTCGAACGGATCCGCGCCGAACTGATCGACCTGATGCCCGAGCTGTTCGGGGACGAACCCGCAACACCCACCGATCCGGCCACCATCGCGCGGCTTCATGACCAGATCCTGCACGTGGACCGCCCCTTTCACGCCGATCACAACCCGTTCGATTTCGACGGGATCGAGGCCGAGGCCTGGAAGAAAGGGCAAAAACGGAACGGACGCGCGCCGCAGGGCCAATGTGCCTCGGGCTCCGGCTCCGATGCCCTTCCCAGGCCGCTTCTAGAGGTCGCCCGCCGCGCCGCAGAGTGACCCCCGGCGGCGATGCTGGATGTGACAGCGCGCGGTTGCGCAGCGCCCGCGCTTGGGGCAAACCCGCCCCATGGCCAAATCCGCACCCAGCTTTCACTGCACCGCCTGCGGTGCCGCCCATTCCAAATGGTCGGGACGCTGCGATGCCTGCGGCGAATGGAATGCCATCGTCGAGGACACGCCGCTGTCCTCGGGCCCCGCGGGCCAGACGCTGGGCCAGGCCAAGGGCCACCGCATCGCGCTCACGGATCTGGCCGCGCAGGAGGCGCCGCCGCCCCGCGCCGCCAGCGGGCTTGGCGAATTGGACCGCGTGCTGGGCGGCGGGCTGGTCCCGGCCTCGGCCATCCTCGTGGGCGGCGATCCGGGCATCGGCAAATCCACGCTTCTGTTGCAGGCCGCCGCGCGCTTTGCCGCGCAGGGGCTCAAGACGCTCTATGTCTCGGGCGAAGAGGCCACCGCCCAGGTCCAGCTGCGCGCCCGGCGCCTTGGCCTGACCGGCGCGCCCGTGCAACTGGCCGCCGAAACCAACCTGCGCGATATCCTCACCACGCTCGATGCGGAAAAGCCGCAACTGGCCATCATCGACTCGATCCAGACCATGTGGTCCGACACCGTGGGCAGCGCGCCCGGCTCTGTCAGCCAGGTGCGCGCCGCCGCCCATGAGCTGACGGCCTTTGCCAAGCGGCGCGGCATGGCGGTGATCCTCGTGGGGCACGTCACGAAAGAGGGCCAGATCGCAGGTCCCCGCGTGGTCGAGCACATGGTCGACACCGTGCTTTATTTCGAGGGCGAGCGCGGTCACCAGTTCCGCATCCTGCGCGCGGTCAAGAACCGCTTCGGCCCCGCAGACGAGATCGGCGTGTTCGAGATGACCGGCGGAGGGCTCTCCGAGGTGGCGAACCCCTCGGCGCTCTTCCTGTCCGAACGGGGCCAGTCCGCGCCGGGCTCGGTCGTCTTTGCGGGGATCGAGGGCACGCGCCCCGTGCTGTGCGAATTCCAGGCGCTCGTGGCCCCCACGCCCCATTCCCAGCCCCGCCGCACGGTCGTGGGCTGGGATGGCGGGCGGCTCGCCATGATCCTCGCCGTGCTCGAGGCGCGCTGCGGCATCCCCTTCACCGGGCTCGACGTGTATCTCAATGTCGCGGGCGGCATGAAGATCTCGGAACCCGCTGCCGATCTGGCCGTGGCCGCCGCGCTTCTGTCGGCCCGCGAAGATGCTGCGCTGCCCCCCGAAACGGTGGTTTTCGGCGAAATCAGCCTCTCCGGTGCGCTGCGCCCGGTCTCGCAGATGGAAAACAGGTTGAAAGAAGCCCAAAAACTTGGTTTCACCACGGCGATTGCCCCGACCGGGGGCAAAGTGACCAGTGACGTCGGGATGACATTGACCCGCACGGGCGATCTGACCGCGTTTGTAGGCGAGATTTTCGGCGCGGGCTGACGGCGCGGATCGGACGGGGGCGGAGACATGGAAGGTTTCACACTCATCGACGGCATCGTGGCCGTTGTCATCGTGATGTCCGCCCTTCTGGCCTATTCCCGGGGCTTCGTGCGCGAGGCGATGGCCATCGCCGGATGGGTCGCCGCGGCGATCCTTGCCTTCATCTCCGCGCCGCAGGTGCAGCCCCTGGTCAAGGAAATCCCTGTCGTGGGCGATTTCATCTCGGACAGCTGCGAACTGTCCGTCATCACGGCCTTCGCCACAGTCTTCGCGGTGGCGCTGGTGATCGTGTCGCTGTTCACGCCGCTGTTTTCCAGCCTCGTGCAGCGCTCTGCCCTGGGCGGTCTCGACCAGGGGCTCGGCTTTCTCTTCGGCGTGGCGCGCGGCATCCTGCTCGTGGCGATCGCCTTTTTCGTCTACGAAACGGTGATGACCGCGCAAAGTGTCGCGATGGTCGACAATTCCCGCTCGGCCGCCGTCTTCGGCCGGATGACCGACCAGATCGAGAACCGCGACCCGGAACGTGCGCTGGGCTGGATCACCCGGCAATACGAAGAGCTCGTGGGCGTCTGCGAACCCGGCGCAACCGGGATCACGCCCGCCACGCCGGCCGAGGACGGCGGCACCTGACAGGGCATACTGACAGGGCCTGACGGACGGCGCGCTCCCGATGCACATGGAATGGGCGGCACGCGACGCCACGGCGGCCAGGCGGCCCCGAGGCGCACCACGATTGTGATAGTTCCGTGACAAGCCGGACCCGAGGCTCTAAACCACCGGCGTCAGCATCCTTGGATTCGGAGCGCGCCCTTGTCTCACCCGATGTCTCACCCGATGCCCCCGGCCCACCCTTTCGACGACGACAAGCTCAAGGAAGAATGCGGCGTCTTCGGCGTGGTCGGCGTGACCGATGCCGCAAATTTCGTGGCGCTGGGGCTGCATGCGCTGCAACACCGGGGACAGGAGGCGGGCGGTATCGTCTCCTACGACCCCGAACAGGGCTTTAACTCGGCCCGCCGCTTCGGCTATGTGCGCGACAACTTCACCAAGCAATCGCTGATGGAAACCCTGCCCGGGCCGCTGTCGATCGGGCATGTGCGCTACTCAACCGCCGGGTCCAAGGGCCAGACCCAGATCCGCGACGTGCAGCCCTTTTTCGGCGAGTTCTCCATGGGCGGCGCAGCCATCGCTCATAATGGCAACATCACCAATGCCGAAAGCCTGCGCCGCGAATTGATCGAGCGCGGGTCGATCTTCCAGTCCTCCTCGGACAGCGAATGCATCATCCACCTGATGGCCCGCTCGCTCCAGCGCGACATACCCAGCCGGATGGAGGATGCGCTGCGCCGGGTCGAGGGTGCGTTCAGCGTGGTCGCCATGACCCGCACGAAACTGATCGGCGTGCGGGATCCCCTGGGCGTGCGCCCGCTGGTGCTGGGCCGGGTCGGCGACGGCTGGTGCCTGAGCTCGGAGACCTGCGCACTCGACATCATCGGGGCCGAATTCGTGCGCGAGATCGAGCCTGGCGAAATGGTCGTGATCACCGCCGCGGGCGGGGTCGAGTCCCTGCGCCCCTTCCGCCCCCAGAAATCGCGCTTCTGCATCTTCGAACATGTGTATTTCTCGCGGCCCGACTCGATCCTCGGCGGCCGCTCGGTCTATGAAACCCGCCGCCAGATCGGCGTGGAACTGGCCCGCGAGGCGCCGGTGGAGGCCGACCTGGTCTGCCCCGTGCCCGACAGCGGCACGCCCGCGGCCATCGGCTATGCCCACGAGTCCGGCATTCCCTACGGTATGGGCATCATCCGCAACCAGTATATGGGCCGGACCTTCATCGAACCGACCGAGCAGATCCGCAACATGGGCGTGCGCCTCAAGCTCAACGTCAACCGCGCGCTCATCGAGGGCAAGCGCGTGATCCTCGTCGACGACTCGGTCGTGCGCGGCACCACCAGCCGCAAGATCAAGGAGATGATCCTGGACGCAGGCGCGGCCGAGGTGCATTTCCGCATCGCGTCGCCCCCCACCGCCTGGCCCTGTTTCTACGGTGTCGACACGCCCCAGCGCGAAAAGCTCCTGGCCGCCACCATGTCCGAGGACGAAATGCGCGACCATCTGGCGGTGGACAGCCTGCGCTTCATCTCGCTCGATGGGCTCTACCGCGCCGTGGGTGAGGCGAAGGGGCGCGACAAGGCCTGCCCGCAATATTGCGACGCCTGTTTCTCGGGCGACTACCCGGTGGCCCCGTCAGACATGATCGAACGGGGCTTCGAGGTGAAGGCGGCGGAATAAGACCCCACCTTCCGTCTTCTTCTTGGTAAAAATACCCCGGACGGCGTCCGCGCCCCGCGCGACGGTGGCAGCGGCGCCTAACCGACCGCCAGAGGCCAAAATCTTCCTGAAAGATTTTGCCCAAGACTTTTTCTTTAAAAAGTCTTGGCCCGCGCGGATCGGCGGGGGTCCGCACAGCGTTCGGCAAGGCGGCGCCGATCCGGGTCGATCCCCCTTTTCTGCAGCGCAGCACCGTGGCAAGGACAGCGGTCCGCGATACTGCGCAGAGACGACAAGAGGTTCCCCTTTGGCCCAATCCACGCCAGACACCATCGATCCCGGCAGCGCTGCCACACAGGCGGGCGTGCTGCCTCTCCACGAGACCACGCTGATCGGGCTGATGATCGCACCCGATGCGCCCGCAGCGCTCATCCGCCTGTCCGACGGGCGCGTCGCGCGGATCCGCCCCGGAGACATTGTCGGCCGTCGCACCGTCGCTGCGATCGACGCCGATGGCGTGGTCCTGGTCCGGGGCAGTCGCAGGGAACGGCTGCGCCTGCCCGGCCAGGGCATGACGGGACAGGATTGACCCATTGACCGCGCCCGCGTTCCACGTCACCTAAGCGCCCATGACACAGCTTGCCCTCATCACAGGCGCCTCACGCGGACTGGGTGCCGCGATCGCCCGGCACCTCGCGCCCGCCTATCATATCGTCGCCGTGGGCCGCACCACCGGCGCGCTCGAAGAGCTCGACGATGCGATCCGCGCCAAGGGGGGCGCGGCCACGCTTGCGCCCATGGACATCACGGTGCCCGACGCCATGGCCCAACTTTGCCGGTCGATCTACGACCGCTGGGGCACGCTCGATCTCTGGGTGCACACGGCGATCCATGCCGCCCCCCTGGCCCCCGCCGCGGCCATGGATGAGGCCCATTGGACGAAATCCATGGAGATCAACGCCCATGCGACCCAGCGGCTGGTGACCTTCGTCGCGCCGCTTCTGGGCAGCGCGGGTCGGGCGGTGTTTTTCGACGACCCGCGTGCGGGGCAGAAGTTCTTCGGCGCCTATGGCGCGTCGAAAGCCGTGCAAATGGCCCTGGTGCGCTCCTGGGCGGCAGAAACCGAAAAGACCGGCCCGCAGGTCCATGTGCTGGACCCCGCGCCGCTTGCCACGGCCATGCGCTCGCGGTTCTTTCCGGGCGAGGACCGCAGCGGCCTCGCCGCGCCGGAGGACGAGGCGCGTCGGCTCCTGGCCCAGCTCGGGCTGTGAGGCCGGAGCGAGGGGCGCTGCCCCTCGCGCTCCCCGGAGTATTTCGGGAAAGATGAAGCCGCTGGCAGGGGCCTCCGGCTTGCCCCGGCCTGCGGCGCCGATTAAGGAAGCAGCACGGGGCAAGGGCCAGGGTCATGCGCATACTTCTCACCAATGACGACGGGATCAACGCACCGGGGCTCAAGGTGCTCGAGGCGATCGCGGCCGAGATCGCGGGCCCTGACGGCACGGTCTGGACCGTGGCCCCCGCCTTCGAACAGTCTGGCGTGGCCCATTGCATCAGCTATACCCGGCCCATGATGATCCAGAAGATGGGTGAAAACCGCTATGCCGCCGAGGGCAGCCCGGCCGATTGCGTGATGGCCGGCCTGCATGACGTGATCGAGGGCGCTTTGCCCGACCTTGTGCTGTCGGGCGTCAACCGGGGCAACAACTCGGCCGAGAACGCGCTGTATTCCGGCACCCTGGGCGGGGCGCTCGAGGCGGCGCTGCAGGGCGTGCGGGCCATGGCGCTGTCGCAATACCTGGGCCCGGGCACGGCGGACCTGGACAGCCCGTTCGAGGCCGCAGCAGCCCATGGCGCGGCCACGATCCGGGGAATTCTCGCGGCGACCCCGGAGGAGGATGCGGATTACCCGCTGTTTCACAACATCAACTTCCCGCCCTGTGCCGCGACCGAGGTCAAGGGCACCCGCATCGTGCCACAGGGCAAGCGGCGCGGCACGCATTTCTCGGTCGAGCCGCACCTGTCGCCCTCGGGGCGGCGGTTTCTGTGGGTGCGGGGCGGCGACCAGCGCGCGCCCGCCACGCCGGGCTCGGACGCGGATGTGAACCTTGCGGGCTATATATCGGTCACGCCCATGCGGGCCGATCTGACCGCCCATGACGCCCTGCCGGGGCTGAAGGCCGCGCTGGAATGACCACGGATGCGGAACGCAAGATGCAGTTTCTCTTCGCGCTCCGCTCGAAGGGCGTGACCGACGCCCGCGTTCTGACCGCCATGGAGTTGATCGACCGTGCGCAATTCGTGCGCGGCTATTTCGCAGGTCGCGCCTACGAGGACATGCCCCTGCCCATCGCCTGCGGGCAGACGATCAGCCAGCCCTCGGTCGTGGGGCTGATGAGCCAGGCGCTGCGGGTCAGCCCGCGCGACAAGGTGCTGGAGGTGGGCACCGGGTCGGGCTACCAGGCGGCGATCCTGAGCCACCTCGCCCGGCGAGTCTATACCGTGGACCGGCACCGCCGGCTGGTCGTCGCGGCGCAGGCGATCTTCACCCGGCTCGATCTGACCAATATCACCGCGCTCACCGCCGACGGCTCGCACGGGCTGCCCGACCAGGCGCCGTTTGATCGCATTCTTGTCACCGCCGCGGCCGAGGATCCGCCCGGCCCGCTCTTGGCCCAGCTCAAGATCGGCGGTATCATGGTGCTGCCGGTGGGCCAGTCCGATGCGGTCCAAAGCCTGATCCGCGTCACCCGTTCCGAGGACGGGTTCACCTATGACGAGTTGCGCCCGGTCCGCTTCGTGCCCCTGGTCGAGGGGCTGGGCAAGGAGAGTTAAGCCATGGGCCGCCCGCGCCCGCTGACAGACGCCCCGGCCACAAGGGGCGCGCGAAGGAAGAGCAGATGACGCACCCGTTCCGCCCCCGTCTTGCCATGGCCTGCGGCGCCGCCGCGCTGGCGCTGGCTGCGGGCTGTTCCCAGCCGCTCGACATGGACCTGCGGAGCGCGATGGGCAACCCGTTCGGCACCGCCGATGCCGCGCGCGACGCCGTGGCCGACCGGCCGCGGCCGGACGATCGCGGCATCATCTCCTACCCGAATTACCAGGTGGCCGTCGCGCGCCGGGGCGACACGGTGGGGGACGTGGCCGCGCGCATCGGCGTGGATGCGGCCCAGCTGGCACGCTTCAACGGCATGACCCCCGACACACGGCTGCGCCGCGACGAGATCCTCGCCCTGCCGTCCCGCGTGGCCGAGCCGTCGCCCGCGACGGGCGCCGCCGGCATCGGCCCGATCCAGCCGCCGGGCGGGGTGGATATCGAGGCGCTGGCCGGGCAGGCCATCGACAGCGCCACCCCCACCGCCATCGAGACCGCCGCGCTCGACCCGCAGGCGCAGACCGGGGTCGAGCCCATCCGCCACAAGGTGGAACGGGGCGAGACCGCCTTTACCATCGCGCGGCTCTACGACGTGTCGGTGCGCGCGCTGGCCGACTGGAACGGGCTCGACCGCGATTTCACCGTGCGCGAGGGGCAGTACCTGCTGATCCCCGTGGCGCTGCCCGACGAGGCGGATGGGACCGGAACGCCCGCCAACGAGACGATCACCGACCCCGGCGCAGGCAGCCCCACGCCCACACCGCCAAGCGCGGCACAGCCCCTGCCCGATGAAGCCCCCCTGCCCGCCGCGGCGCCCACGCCGGACCTGCCCGAGCCGCCCGCGCTCGACACCGGTGCGGCCAGCACAAGCACCGCCCAGATGGCTTATCCGGTGCAGGGCCGGATCATCCGCGAATATGCCAAGGGCCGGAACGAGGGCATCGACATCGCCGCCGATCCGGGCACACCCGTGCGCGCCGCCGCCGCGGGGACCGTTGCCGCGATCACCTCGGATGCCGACCAGATCCCGATCATCGTGATCCGGCATCCCGACAACCTGCTCACGGTCTATGCCAATGCCGAGGCCATCACAGTGGACAAGGGCGACAGCGTGAGCCGCGGACAACAGCTTGGCCGGATCCGGTCGGGCGATGCTTCCTATGTCCATTTCGAGGTGCGCAAGGGCTTCGACAGCGTCGACCCGATGCCGTATCTGGAATAGCGCGATGCAGGCCGCGCCTCTGCAACCGTTCGGCGACGGGCTGTGGATCGCGGATGGGCCTCGCGTGTCGGTTCTGGGGTTCGACTACCCCACGCGAATGGCCGTGATCGCCCTGCCGGGTGGCGGGCTTCTGCTCTGGTCGCCCATCGCATGCACCCCGGCGCTTCAAGCCGAGATCGACGCGTTGGGGCCGGTGCGGCATATCCTGAGCCCCAATCACCTGCATCACCTATTTCTTGCCGAGTGGTTCGAGGCTTACCCGGACGCGGCCCGCCACGCGCCCAAGGGCCTGCGGGAAAAGCGACGCGATCTCGACTTCACCCACGATCTGGGCACGGCGCCCCATCCAGACTGGCAGGTTGTGCTGGATCAGCAGCCCATCCGCGGCAACCGCATCACCACGGAATGGGTGTTTCACCACCGCCCCAGCCGCACGACCCTGTTCTGCGATCTGTTGCAGCAGTTCCCCGACAGCGCGTTTACCGGCTGGCGGCGCATCGTGGCGCGGCTGGACAGGATGATCGGGGCCGAGCCTTCGGTGCCGCGCAAGTTCAGGCTGGCCTTTGTCGACCGGGCCACGGCCCACGCGGATATCGCGCAAACCCTCGCCTGGCCGACCGAGCGGGTGCTGATGGCCCATGGCACCCCGGTCACGGCACAGGGGCAGGCACAGCTGCACCGCGCCTTCGGTTGGCTGAAAGCCTAGGCCGGTGCGTCTCTGGCCGACCGGGCGTCGCCTTGGGTGGCAAATGGCTCTGGACCACCTCGGGCAGCGGGGCTAGACACAACCCATGATTGCACCTCTTGTTCTGTTTCTGATCTCTGCCGCGGGTCTTGCCCTGGCGTTCCTCATGCCCGGCATGCAGGCCCTGGTCCTTGTCGCAGGCCCCTCGGCGCTGGCCAGTTTCCTGCTTCTGCTGCAGGGTGCCTGGCAGCGTCGGAGCGCAAGGCTCCGGCGCGAATGGATCCTGATCGACGGGTCGAACGTGATGTATTGGCGGGACAACACCCCCCGGCTCGACACCCTGCGCGAGGTGATCGACGCGCTCATCGCGCGCGGGCTGACCCCCTGCGTCGTTTTCGATGCCAATGCGGGCTACCTGCTGAACGATCGCTACATGGACGATGCCGATTTCGCGCGGGCGCTGGACTTGCCCGACGCACAGGTGTTCGTCGTGCCCAAGGGCACACCGGCCGATCCGTTCCTGTTGCGGGCCGCCGCCGATCACGGGGCGCGGATCGTCACCAATGACCGCTACCGCGACTGGGCCGAGGATCACCCCGAAATCACCCAAAAGGGCTTTCTGGTGCCGGGCGACTACAGGAATGGCGCCTTGCGGCTGGCGCTCGAACCCGCGTCCTAGCCCGGCGTGCCCCGCTCCCGCGCCACCAGTTGCGCCAGACGCCGCCGCGTCAGATCGGTCAGCCGGATCGCTTCGCGGCTGCAGACATCGGCGCACAGCCCGCACTGGGTACAACGCGCGTCGTTGCGCACCACCGGGCAGGCGGCGAAATCCAGTTCGATCGCCTTGGTCGGGCAGATCTCGGCGCAGTCTCCACAGCCGATGCAGGCCTCGTAGAACGCCGCGCCGCGCAGCGCGCCGGGCGGGCGTGGCCAGAGCTTGGGCCGTCGCGTCCGGCCACGCGGCTTTGTCTGAGAGCTGGCTGACCCCATGGGACCTCCCTTCCGCGCTCGGGGCAAGCTGGCGCGTTGCCAGGCAGCCTGCGCGATGGAAACCAGCATAGGCACGGCCCGGAACCGCCGGATATGACCTGAATCAAGGCGACCGGGCCCACGCGGCCCGCCCGTTATCCGATCCGCACGCCGCGCCGGCCCGCCAGATCGGTGAAATACTGCCACGCCACCCGGCCCGAGCGGGCACCGCGCGTGGCCTGCCATTCGATCGCCTCGGCGCGCAGGGTGTCCGCGTCGATCTCGACTCCGTAGGCGGCGCAATAGCCCCGGATCATGTCGAGATACTCGTCCTGGCTGCACGGGTGAAAACCCAGCCACAGCCCGAACCGGTCGGACAGCGACACCTTTTCCTCCACCGCCTCGGACGGGTTGATCGCGGTCGAGCGTTCGTTTTCGATCATGTCGCGGGGCATCAGGTGGCGGCGGTTCGAGGTGGCGTAGAACACCACGTTCTCGGGCCGCCCTTCGATACCGCCATCCAGAACGGCCTTGAGCGATTTGTAATGCTGGTCGTCCTGGGAAAAGGACAGGTCGTCGCAAAACAGGATGAACCGCGCCTCGGCCCGGCGCAACAGGCCCAGAAGGCGCCCGACGCTGGGCAGATCCTCGCGCTGCAATTCCACGATCTTGCAGGGCAGCCCCTCGGCCAGCACCTGCGCATGAACCGCCTTGACCAGGCTCGACTTGCCCATGCCCCGCGCGCCCCACAGAAGCGCGTTGTTCGCAGGCAGACCGCGGGCGAACTGGCGTGTGTTTTCAAGCAGCGTGTCGCGCGACCGGTCGACGCCGACCAGAAGCCCCAGGTCCACCCGGTTCACCCGGTCCACCGGCTCCAGCCGGTCGGGCGCCACATGCCAGACAAAGGCGTCCGCGCTGGCGAAATCCGGTGCGCTCAGCGGCGCCGGGGCCATCCGCTCCAGCGCCGCCGCGATCCGGTCGAGCGTTGCGTCGCTCACTTGGACTTGTCCCCTTTGGGGTCGTCACCGGGCTCATCGTCTTCGTCGAATTCCCGGATCAGGGGATCATCCTCGCCGCGGTCCGCATCGGCCCCGAAATCAGGCGATGCCTCGGCCTCGGCCGCATCGGCCGCCGCTTCGGGATCGTCCTCCAGATCGTCATCCTCGAACCAAAGGCCCTGGGCCCGCAGATCCGCCTCGCGTTTCTTTTCCACCCGGCGGACCAGCTGGATCGACAGCTCGTAAAGGCCATAGACCACGACGAACAGGATCACCTGGGTGATGACATCGGGCGGCGTGACCAGAGCGGCCAGCACCAGGATGCCCACCACCGCGTATTTCCGGACCGCGCGCAGGCCCTCGGCGCTGACCAGCCCCGCCTTGCCCATCAGGGTCAGCAGCACGGGCAGCTGGAAACACAGCCCGAAGGCTACGATGAACTTGATCGTCAGCGACAGGTATTCCTGCGCCGAGCCCTGGAACGCTATGCCGGCGGTGGCGTTCTCGACCTCGCCTTCGTTCAGCACCGTGCCCGGCTGCTGAAAGCCCAGGAAAAAGTCGAAGGCCAGCGGCGTGACCACGTAGAACGCGAAAGCCGCGCCCAGAAAGAACATGAAGGGCGAGGCCAGCATGAAGGGCAGGAACGCGCCGCGTTCGGATTTATACAGCCCCGGCGCCACGAACCGCCACATCTGGTAGCTGATGAACGGAAAGGACAGCATCAGCCCGCCCATGAGCGAGATCGAGATCGCGACGAAGAAACCCTCCTGCAGCTTGATCAGGATCAGCCCGCAATCCGCATGCCCCCGTTCGGCCATGGCGCCGCACAGCGGATGGGTCAGGAAATCGAAGATCGGGTTCCAGACGGTAAAGCAGATCACCATCCCGATCAGGAAGGCGATCACGGACCGGATCAGCCGGGTGCGCAGTTCCGCCAGATGCTCGATCAGCGGGGCCGAAGTGTCGTCGATCTCGTCGGTGGCAGTCATGTGTCGGTCTTGGGCTGTTCGGATTGGGAGGTGCCGGACGGGCCGTCGGCCACGGTCTCGGCCTGTTTGGCCGCCTCTTCGGCCGCACGGCGTTCCTCGGCCTTCTTGGCCGAGTATTCGCGGATCTTCTTGGCCGCCTCGGCGCGTTCCTTGGACATGCGTCCGGTTTCGCTATCGGGATCGATGTCGAGCTTGGTCATGGATTTTGCCGCATCCTTGACCCCGTCCATGGCGCTGCCGATGGGGTTGGTCGCCGACTTGAAGGTCTTGGCGGCATCCTTCACGCCCGCATCGTCCGCCGCCTGCTCCATGGCGCGGCTGAACTCGCGCGCCATGCCGCGCGCCTTGCCCATGAACCGGCCCATGTTGCGAAAAAGCACCGGCAGGTCCTTGGGACCGACGACGATCAGCGCAACGATGCCGATGATCAGAAGCTCGGTCCAGCCCATCCCGAACATTGCGGCTTACACCTTGTCCTTGTCGTTCTCGGGCGTGACGTCCTTGGCCGTCTCGGCCTGTTCGTCCTCAAGCTCCTTGCTGCCGTCGCTGACGCCCTTCTTGAAGGCGGTGATACCCTTGCCGACCTCGCCCATCAGGCTCGAGATCTTGCCGCGTCCGAACAGGACCAGCACCACGACCGCGATCAGAAGAAGACCGGGAAGACCGATATTGTTGAGCATGTGACCTCTCCCATTGCTCCGGATGGATCGGCGACCGGGCCAGACTCCTATCGGCACCCGTACGCCATGAATTGCACCAGAGGGTTCTACTGCCAAGACGGGGCCACGAAAAGCGGCAATGCGTCCCGATCGGGGCGATATGCGCGGCTTTTTGCACCCGTCTTTGTCAGCAACTTGTCAGTTGTCAGTTTTTTGTCAGTAATGCGGGAAAACAACGCCCGAATCACGCAAGGACACCCGTGAAACGCACCGACCGGCTCTATGCCCTGATGGACCTTCTGAAGGACGGCCGCCTCTACCGGGCCGAGGATCTGGCCGCGCGCCTCTCTGTCTCGGTCCGCACGATCTATCGCGACATGGACACGCTGGTCGAGGCCGGCGTGCCGGTCGAAGGCACCCGCGGCGCGGGCTACACGGCGCGCGCGGCGATCACCCTGCCGCCCCTCAACCTGACCGAGGAAGAGCTGGGCGCACTCCATGTGGGTCTCGCCGCCGTGGGCGCGGGCGCTGAGGCAGCGCTTGCCGCCGCCGCCCACAGCCTTTCGGCCAAGATCGACGCGGTCCTGCCCGAGGATCACACCGCCCCCCGCGGCGCCTTCGGCTTTTCGCCCCATGTGGCGCGCGCCGCCCTCGGGTTTCGCCATATGCCCCGGCTGCGCGACGCGATCCGCGCCCGCCAGCGGCTTGCGCTCACCCTGGACGATGGCGCCCCCGCCCACGAGGTACGCCCGCTCGCGCTCGACTACTGGGGCCGGGTCTGGTCCTGCGTGGTCTGGGACGAAACCGCCGGCACCTTCGCCCGCCTCCGCATCGACCGCATCACCGAGGCCCGCCCCCTGCCCGGCCTCTTCGTCGACGAACCCGGCAAGACCCTGCGCGACTTCCGCGCGGCCGAGGGGCGATAGCGCCACCCCCGGACCCGTCCCCCGGCTTCAACTTTCCCAAAATACTCAATCCCGCACGCGCCGCCCCGCACGCCGTTGCGGAGCGATGCCCCCCAACCGGCGCGAAGACGGGCGACAGCCGCCGATGAGCCACAGCCCTAGCTTGTCGCCGGAAACACGAAACACCGGTCGCGCCGGATCGTAAGCCACAGCGCCATGCCCGGCTTGGGCAGGAACACGTTGGGCACGGTCGCCTTCAGCATCGACCCGTCATGGTCCATCCGGAACTCCACCAGGCTTTCCGAACCCATGAATCGCGCGCGCTGCACCACGCCACGCGCCGCCACCCCGTCCCGCTGGGTCGGGTTGGGTCCGCGGCCCGCACGGTCGAAATCGATGCCGATATGCTGCGGCCGGATCACGATATCCACCTCCGCCCCATCGGGCACGCCCGGCGCCAGGAAGGCGCCGAAGGGGGTCGAGGTCAGCGCGCCCCGCACCGTGCCCCGGATCACGTTGATATCGCTGAAAAACGCCACCGCCGCCTTGTCCACGGGCGCATTGTAGATGTTGTAGGGCGCCCCCTGCTGCACGATCTTGCCCGCCCGCATCAGCGCGATCTCGTCGGCCATGCGCATGGCCTCCTCGGGCTCGTGGGTAACCAAAAGAACCGCGGTGTCCTCTTCCTTGAGCAGATCCAGCGTCTCGTCGCGGATGCCGTCGCGCAGCCTGTTGTCGAGCCCGGAAAAGGGCTCGTCCATCAGCATGATCTTGGGCCGGGGCGCGAGCGCGCGCGCCAGGGCCACGCGCTGCTGTTCGCCCCCCGAAAGCGCGTGGGGATAGGCATCGATGTGGCGCATCAGCCCCACGTTGCCCAGAAGCTCCTCGACCCGCGCGCGTTTCTCCGCCCGTGTCCCCCGCAGGCCGAAGGCCACGTTGTCGGCCACGGTCAGATGCGGAAACAGCGCGAAATCCTGGAACATCAGCCCGATCTCGCGCCGCTCGGGCGGCACGCGAAAGACCGTGTCGCAGACCAGCTTGCCGTCGACATGGATCTCGCCCGTATCCTGCATCTCCACGCCTGCGATCATGCGCAGCGTGGTGGACTTTCCGCAGCCCGAGGGCCCCAGAAGACAGGTCACCTGCCCCGGCTTGATGGTCAGCGACACGTCATCGACGACGCGCTGATCGCCATAGTCCTTGCGAAGGTGCCGGATCTCGAGGCGCGGCGGGCTCTGTGTCACGGGCGGGTACGGGCCTTCTGATCTGCCATCCGACCGATTTGGTCGGGCTTTCACAGGCACATAGCAACGCCGCCCGCGACGGGCAAGGGTGCGGGGCGGCGTGCCCCGCCCCGTTCCTGCCACCCCGCGCGGTTCCTGGGCCGCGCCTGCGCCTGCAGCTACAGGGTCGCGTTCACAGCGCCGCCGTCCAGAAGGATGTTCTGGCCCACGATGAACCCGGCATGCTGCGAACACAGGAACGCGCAGGCCGCGCCGAATTCCTCGGCGGTGCCGTAGCGGCGCGCGGGGATCGTCGCCTCGCGCTGCGCCCGTGCCTCGTCCAGCGTGATGCCCTGCGCCTTGGACACGCCCGTGTCCAGCGCCACCGCCCGGTCGGTCGCGTGGATGCCGGGCAACAGGTTGTTGATCGTCACGCCCTGTTCGGCCACCTGCCGCGCCGTGCCCGCGACATAGCCCGTCAGACCCGCGCGGGCCGAGTTGGACAGGCCCAGCACCGGGATCGGCGCCTTCACCGATTGCGAGGTGATGTTGACCACCCGGCCCCAGCCGCGCGCCATCATGCCCGGCAGGCAGACCTTCATCAGCGCGATGGGTGTCAGCATGTTGGCATCGAGCGCGGCGATAAAATCCTCACGTTCCCAATCGGTCCAAAGCCCCGGCGGCGGGCCACCCGCATTGGTCACCAGGATGTCGATCTCGCCCGCGGCCTCGAGCACCTTGGCCCGGCCGTCTTCGGTGGTGATATCGGCCGCGACCGCCGTGACCTCGACGCCGTGCGCAGCGCGGATCGCTGCGGCCGCCTCTTCCAGCGCCTCTGCGCCGCGCGCGTTCATGATAAGGTTGACGCCCTCGGCCGCTAGCGCCTCGGCGCAGCCCCGGCCCAGCCCCTTGCTCGACGCGCAGACCAGCGCGGTTTTACCCTTCAATCCCAGATCCATCTCGCTCTCCCTGTTCGGTCTCGCCGGGGTGCCGACGAAAATCGCCTTGGCCGACGTCGCCGGCTTTGTTCGCTCTTGCCGGGCTGCCGGATTATGGCCGACCCCCGGTCCTGTTCCTGACACAATCCCCGCCTATGCAAAAGATTGAACACAGGGCGACGCTTGGGCGTTGCCCCTCCGGCGCAGCAGGTGCATTGTGACCCAGATGCTCAGACCCGAACCCGAGACGATGATCAAGCCAGCGCAAAGCGTTCCAGTCTACCGGAGCGACGATTTCACCGTGACCGACGGCGCCAACCTTGGTGACGGGATCAACATCGCCGACGACCTGTCGCCCGATGACATTTACGGGCTGTCCGCCGATGCGGAGCGCGTGCGCCTGAGCCTTGTTGCCGATGGCGAGGGCGGCTTTTCGGTGGGCGAAGATACCGAGGTCGGACACCCCGGCGCGGTGCTGCATTTCGATTGCTGCTGCACTTTCATGGCCCGCGACGGGGTCACGACCGAGGTGCTGATCCTGGTCGAGCTGGACACGGACGGCATGGTCGACGAGGTCTATGCCCTGCCCCTGGCCCCGCTTCAGCCCAAGACGGATTATGCGCTTGTCGGGGTGGACACCGACACTCCCCAGCGCAAGCTGGCCGAGGTCGCCTGCGTCTCGTTCACCCGCGGCACGCTCATCACCATGATGTCGGGGGCACAGCGCCCGATCGAAGACCTGCAGGTGGGTGACAAGGTGCTCACCCGCGACGACGGCCCACAGGAAATCCGCTGGATCGGCCAGACCACGGCCCGTGCCGTGGGGGCCTTTGCCCCCATCGTGATCACGGCCGGGACGCTCAACAACGAAAACGACCTGATCGTGAGCCCCGACCACCGGCTTTTCATCTACCAGCGCCAGGATCGCCTGGGCGCGGGCCGGTCGGAACTGCTGGTCAAGGCGCGCCACCTGGTGAACGGCACCTCGATCTACCATCGCGACGGAGGCTTCGTGGATTATTTCCAGCTTCTCTTCGACGATCACCAGATCATCTATGCCGAGGGGATCGCGGCCGAATCGATGCTGGTCGACACCCATACCCGCGCGATGCTGCCCGACGAGGTGGCCCGCGCGATGAGCGCCGAACTGACCGGACACCGGACGCGCCCGCATCTGAGCTTCGAGGTTCAGGAAAGCCTGCTCGACCGCCCCGACGCCGCCGAGCTTCTGCGCCGCGCCTCGACCCGCTAGCCCCCGCCGCGTCTGCGACGACAGCCCTCTGCAATCGCGCGCCACGCCGTCCCGGACCCGATCCGGGACCTCCGCCCCAACGTCACGAGACCCCCGGCACCGCAACATAGGCCCATCGGGACAAACCAGGCCATCCGCGTCCCGGACCCCGATCCGGGACCTCCAACCCGATGTCATGGGCCCCGGGTCAGCTGGCGTAGAAAAACTCCTCGCGCACGATCCGGCCGTCCGCGACGTGGTAGACCGCCACCTCCCGCATCTCGAAGCTTTCGCCGCTGGTCTTGTCCCGGCCCGCGGCCTCGAAGATCACCGCGAAGCGGTCATCGCCATGCAGCATCGGGTCGCTCACGCTGCCACCCGTCATTTCCATGTTTTGCGCCCACCATTCATGTTTGCCGTGGATCGCCGCGCGCCCGTGGGCCTCGCGCCCGCCGCCCTGATCGGCCGCTTCGACCGACACGGCATCCTCGGCATAGAGCCGGTCGAGGGTCTCGGTCTCGCGCCCCTCGCGGCAGCCCGCGACCAGTTCATCGGCAATCTGTTTCAAATCCATCGCACCAATCCCTAAATGTTCTATGAACGTTCTCATCCTGCGCCCGAAACATCACAAGCGCAAGACAAACGCTTGCCAATTGCGGCAGTGCCCCGGCGCGTCTATATCGGGCCCATGTTGGACATCGCCACGAACCGCCCCGATCTGCCGCCCGAAATCGCGCGGCGCCGCACATTCGCGATCATCTCGCATCCGGATGCGGGCAAAACCACGCTCACCGAAAAGTTCCTGCTGTTCGGCGGCGCGATCCAGATGGCGGGGCAGGTCCGCGCCAAGGGCGAGGCGCGGCGCACCCGCTCGGACTTCATGGAGATGGAGAAGGACCGCGGCATTTCCGTCTCGGCCTCGGCCATGTCATTTGATTACAAGGACTTCCGCTTCAATCTCGTGGATACGCCCGGCCACTCGGATTTCTCGGAAGACACCTATCGCACCCTGACGGCCGTCGATGCCGCCGTCATGGTGATCGACGGGGCCAAGGGCGTTGAAAGCCAGACCCGCAAGCTTTTCGAGGTCTGCCGCCTGCGCGACCTGCCGATCCTGACCTTCTGCAACAAGATGGACCGCGAAAGCCGCGACACGTTCGAGATCATCGACGAGATCCAGGAAAACCTGGCCATCGACGTGACACCCGCCAGCTGGCCCATCGGCCAGGGCCGCGATTTCCTGGGCTGCTACGACATGCTGCGCGACCGGCTCGAACTCATGGACCGCGCCGACCGCAACCGCGTGGCCGAGTCGATTGAAATCAATGGGTTGGACGACCCTCTTCTTGCCGAACATGTGCCTGCCCATCTGCTCGAGACGCTGCGCGAAGAGGTCGAGATGGCGCGCGAGCTTCTGCCAACGCTCGACCCCCAATCGGTGCTCGAGGGGCATATGACGCCCATCTGGTTCGGCTCGGCCATCAACTCGTTCGGCGTCAAGGAACTGATGGACGGCATCGGCAGCTACGGCCCCGAACCCCAGGTCCAGCGCGCCGAGCCGCGCCAGATTTCACCCGAAGAAACAAAGGTTTCCGGCTTCGTCTTCAAGGTCCAGGCGAATATGGACCCGAAACACCGCGACCGGGTGGCCTTTGTCCGCATGGCATCTGGCCATTTCAAACGCGGCATGAAGCTGACCCATGTGCGCACCAAGAAACCCATGGCGGTGTCGAACCCGGTGCTGTTCCTCGCCTCGGACCGCGAACTGGCCGAAGAGGCCTGGGCCGGCGACATCATCGGCATCCCGAACCACGGCCAGCTCCGCATCGGCGACACCCTGACCGAGGGCGAGGCGATCCGCGTGGCGGGCATCCCCTCTTTCGCGCCGGAACTGCTTCAAGGGGTCCGCGCGGGCGACCCGATGAAGGCCAAGCACCTTGAAAAGGCGCTGATGCAATTCGCCGAGGAAGGGGCCGCCAAGGTCTTCAAACCCGCCATCGGTTCGGGCTTCATCGTGGGCGTCGTGGGCGCGTTGCAATTCGAGGTGCTGGCCAGCCGGATCGAGCTGGAATACGGCCTGCCCGTCCGCTTCGAGCCCTCGCAATTCACCTCGGCCCGCTGGGTGGCGGGCGACAAGGCGGCGGTGGACAAATTCACCAACGCCAACAAGCAGCACATGGCCACCGACCATGACGGCGACATGGTGTACCTGACGCGCATGCAATGGGACATCGACCGCGTGGAGCGGGATTATCCCGAACTGACGCTCACCGCCACCAAGGAGATGATGGTGTGAGGGTGCGGGGCGCAGATATATGAGCGCCTCGGACACCTACCCCGGCGGCATCCCGGGCATGCTGGCCCAGATGGATGGGCGGATGGAGCCGTTGGAGTATGGCCCCGGAGAGGCCCTGCCCCCCGCCGATCTGGACCTCGGCCCCCTGAAGGACGCGAAGGTTCTGCCGATCAGCCGCGACCCGGCCGAACAGCGCGACAGCCTGTCGACCTATTGGGGCAAACGCCGCGAGCTGCGCCGCGAATTCGAGGGCCTGCCGGAGCTTTGCTTTCTGCACGGGCTGTGCATCGCCAATCTGCGCCGCGAAAGCTTTCCGCCCGAGGCGAAAACCCTGTTCCTGCGCATGTGGGCCGAAGAGGGGCTGTTCCTGCGCCGCCGCCTGACCGCGCGCTGGCTGATCTCGGCCGTGGCCAGTTTTGCCGATCATGGCGAGACAGAGGTGCAGCGCCGCGTGGGCCATACGCTTACCGTCCTGTTCGGGCTCATCAAGCTGTACGAGACCGAACGGCTTTATTCCGGGACGCCTGCGCACAAGCCCTTTACCTGGCGCGGCAAGGCGGGGGGCGGCATCCCGCTCGACATGGCGCAGTTTTCCATCCCCGCGGGCGGGCTCGATGCCAATATGCGCGGCCGCATCTGGCGCGATGCCGAGACTGATCCCGTGATCGGACCCTTGGCCCATGACCTGATCGAGCGGCTGGTGTCCGAGGATGGCACCGTCTTCCGCCGCCTGCGCCGGATGCGCAACCGCCGCGAAAAGATGATGGCCAGGGACGACCCGGATGCGCCCCTGCCCGCCACGCAAAAAGTCGCTGTCACGGTGGACCCGGGCCGCATCACAACCGACCCGGAGAGGGTCTGCTGGGGGATCGTCGCGACGGTCAAGGCCCCCCTGCCCGTCATCGCCCGCTGGGCCGCCTATCACCTGGGCCTCGGGGCCGCCCGGCTGCACATCTATCTCGACGATCCCGACCCCGAAACCGCCGCCTACCTGTCGCAGAACCCCGCCATCGAGGTCATCGAATGCGACGCGGCCTATTGGGCCAAAGAGCAAACCCGCCGCAGCGAAAAGCACCAGCTGCGCCAGGCCCACAACGCGACCCGCAGCTACCTGCGCTCGGACCTCGACTGGCTCGCCCATATCGACGTGGACGAGTTCTTGTTGCCCGACCGGCCCGTCGCCGACGACCTCGCCGCCGTGCCCGCCGACATGACCTGCCTGCGCCTTTTGCCCGCCGAACGGCTGGCCCAACCGGGCGGCGCGCCCCCCGGCGCGGGTGAGTGGCTGTTCAAGCGCCTGCCCTCGGACGGGGGCCAGACCAAGGCGGTGCTCGAAACGCTCTACCCCACCTTCGGGCTACACCTCCGCGAGGGCTTCGTGAGCCACATCACCGGCAAGGTCTTTGCCCGCACGGGCGTGCCCGCCGCGCGCCTGGGCATCCACAACCTGCGCCACCGCAGCGCCACCGTGGGCAACGTGGCCGAGACCGCAACGCTGCGCCTGGGCCACGCCCATGCCGACGGGTGGGAGGATTTTCGCGACCGCATGGCGTTCCGCCTCGACAAGGGGTCCTACCGCAAGAAGGACGCGACCGGTTTCTGCCTCGAGGACGTGCTGCAATTCCTCGCCCGGGAAGAGGGAGAGGATGGCCTGCGGCTGTTCTACGCCGAGATGTGCGAGGCGCGGCCCGAGCTGGTCGCGGCACTCGAGGCCAGGGGCCTGCTCATCCGCCGCGATCTGGACCTCGACGGTGCCGTGGCGCAGGCCTTTGGCCCCCTGCCCGAGGCCGCGGAATGAGCGTGACCTGGGGCATCGTGGCGACCATCAAGGCGCCTGCCGAGGACATCCTGCGCTTTGCCGCCCACCACCTAGAGCTGGGCGCGCACCGCATCTACATCTACCTCGACGCGCCCAACCCCGATGCGCGCAAGGCGCTGAAAGAGCACCCGAAATGCCGGGTGCAGCTGACCAATGACGCCTATTGGCAGCAGCGCACGGGAAAGCGGCCCGCCAAGCACCAGGTCCGCCAGACCCGCAACGCGTCCGATGCCTATGCCAAGCGGGCCGAGGTCGACTGGCTGGCCCATATCGACGTGGACGAGTTCCTCATGCCCCGCGAGGGTACCGTTGCCGAGGCGCTGGCCACCCTACCCCCGGGCACCAACGCCGCCCGTGTGAGGCCGGTGGAGGTGCTGGCGGGCGGCGATGCCGGGCCCGAGACGCGGTATTTCAAGGCCTTCCCCCTCGACCGCGCCGAACGCACGGCGGCCACGAAACGCGTCTTACCCACCTGGGGGCATCTGCTGAACGGCGGCTTCCTGAGCCATGTCGCGGGCAAGCTGTTCCTGCGGCCTGGCTTGGGCGACGTGGAGTTCCGCATCCATAACGGTCTGCTCGCCGGCCAACACATCGCGCCCGAGGCGCCGCTGCCCACGCTCGACCTGTGCCACATGCACGCCCCCGATTGGGAGACCTGGCAGCGCCACTATGCCTACCGGCTGGAAAAGGGATCCTACCGGGCCGAACTGAACCCCGCCGTCAGCGCCGATCAGGGCGGCGTGACCATGCACGACCTCTTTCGCGGGATCGAAACCGAGCAGGGCACAGAGGGCCTGCGCGCCTTTTTCGACGAGGTCTGCCATGCCACCCCTGCCCTGCGCGACAGGCTTCGGGCCGAGGGGCTGTTGCGGCGCTACGACCTGCCGCTCAATGCGCTGCGGGCGCGACACTTCCCCGCCGCCTGAGGCCGCCGGACCCCGCCGCAATTGACCTTTCACGCCATATTCTGTAGGACGCGGACGAGTATCGCCAAGGTGTTTCCATTACGGGCCATCCGGGCCTGCACCTGAAAATGACGCTACGGGCCTCGAGTGTCCGTAAACCACGGATACGCATGACTAAATTTTCCGAACTGAACCTGGAACCCATGGTCCTCAAGGCCATTGAAGAAGCGGGCTACGAGACGCCCACGCCCATCCAGGCCGGGGCGATTCCCCATGCATTGAACGGACGCGACGTGTTGGGCATCGCCCAGACTGGCACCGGCAAGACCGCCAGCTTCACGTTGCCGATGATCAACCAACTGGCCCGGGGCCGCGCACGCGCCCGGATGCCGCGCAGCCTGGTGCTTTGCCCCACGCGGGAACTGGCCGCGCAGGTGGCCGAAAACTTCGACACCTATTCCAAGCATGTGAAACTGACCAAGGCGCTCTTGATCGGCGGGGTCAGCTTCAAGGAACAGGAACAGCTCATCGACAAGGGCGTCGATGTTCTGATCGCCACGCCGGGCCGTCTTCTGGACCATTTCGAACGCGGCAAGCTTCTGTTGACCGGCGTGCAGATCATGGTCGTGGACGAGGCCGACCGCATGCTCGACATGGGCTTCATCCCCGATATCGAGCGGATCTTCAGCCTCACGCCCTTTACCCGGCAGACGCTGTTTTTCTCGGCCACCATGGCCCCCGAGATCGAGCGGATCACCAACACCTTCCTGTCCAATCCCGAACGCATCGAAGTGGCCCGCCAGGCCACCGCGTCCGAGACGATCGAACAGGGCGTCGTGCAGTTCAAAGCGTCCCGCAAGGACCGCGAAGCCAGCGAAAAGCGCCGCGTGCTGCGCGGGCTGATCGACGCCGAGGGCGAGACATGCACCAACGCGATCATCTTCTGCAACCGCAAGGTCGATGTGGATATCGTCGCGAAATCGCTCAAGAAATACGGCTATGACGCCGCGGCGATCCATGGCGACCTGGACCAGTCCCAGCGCACCAAGACGCTGGACCAGTTCCGCGAAGGCAAGCTGCGGTTCCTCGTCGCCTCGGACGTGGCCGCACGCGGGCTCGACGTACCGGCGGTCAGCCATGTGATCAATTTCGACGTGCCCAGCCATGCCGAGGATTACGTGCACCGCATCGGCCGCACGGGCCGCGCGGGCCGCGAGGGCAAGGCGCTCACGATCTGCATTCCGCGCGACGACAAGAACCTCGAGGATATCGAGCGGTTGATCCAGAAAGAGATCCCCCGCGTCGAGAACCCAATCAGGAAATCCGACGCTGCGCCGAAGGAAGAGGCTGCCGAGGCCAAGACCGACGACAAGCCCAAGTCGAGCCGCAGCCGGTCGTCGTCTCGCAGCAAATCCGAGGGCGGATCGTCCTCTGCACCGCACAAATCCGACAGCGGGTCGTCCTCGTCTTCCTCGTCGCGCGGCCGGTCCTCGCGCGGGTCGTCGCGCGACGACAAGGTCGTGGGTATGGGCGATCACCTGCCCCAGTTCATCGCGCTCAGCTTCGACGAACGCCGCGCCAGCTAACCCGACGCCTGAGCTGGGTGCGTTTGCGTCGACGCAAACGGGGTCCGATGCGTCGACGCATCGGACCACCGCACGGGGCATGCACCCGCGCTTAACCCCGATTCCCGACAGTGCCCCCCGCGATGGCCATCGCCCGGGCGGATCTGCCGCCCACTCAAGGACCGCCCAAGGGGGAGCGAAAGCCGGGAACCCGCGGGCGTCCGGATTTGCAGCCGGCTGCGATTCCCGACTGGTTTCCGTGTTGGAAAAATCACTGCAAGCGTTACGGCTGGCAGGCCGTCTGGCCTGATCCCGCCCATGAGCCGTGCCGCGTCGGGCCGCGGTGCGGCAATGCGCGGGGGCGTCGCCGTGTCCAGCGCGGGCAAAGCCCCTCCGTAGGGTGGGTTTTCAACCCACCCCCGCCGTCACATCAACCGGCTGACGATCACGCTGACCTCGGGCTTCTTGCCGATCTCGTCGAGCGAGGTCTGTCGCACGATGCGCTTGAACTCGGTCTCGAGCTTGTCGTCATCGCCGCGGATCTTGGCGCCCGCGCGGTTCAGATACTGGCTCAGGTCCTCTTCCAGCACATCGACCAGCGGCGCACGCGACCGGCCGGTTTCCGCCAGGCCCATGACCTCGCACCAGGGCTCGCCCACGGGTTCGTCGTCTTCGTCCAGGATCACCGTCACGACCACATGACCGTTCAGCGCCATGCGGATCCGGTCGCGCACGATCCCGTCGAGCGCGCCGATCTGGGTCGAGCCGTCGAGGTAGGTGCGCCCGGTCTCGACATAGCCTGCGACCGTGGGGGCGTTGCCCGACAGGTCGATCATGGTGCCGTTCACGGCCACGACGCCCGCGATCCCCTTGGACTGGGCAATCTTCACATGCTCGCGCAGGTGACGGTGCTCGCCATGCATGGGGATGACAATCTGCGGCTTGGTGATCTCGTGCATGGTCTCGAGATCCGGTCGGTTCGCGTGCCCCGAGACGTGGTAGAGCCCCGAGCTGTCATCGACCACGTCCACCCCCTGTTCCGAGAAGGCGTTCATGATGCGGATCACGCCCTTTTCGTTGCCCGGAATGGTCTTGGATGAAAAGAGAAACGTGTCGCCCTCTTTCATCTGGAAGCCCTGGTACTTGCCCCGTGCCAGCTGCGCACTGGCCGCGCGGCGTTCGCCCTGGCTGCCGGTGACGATCAGCATCAGATGCTCGCGCGGAATGACCGCGTCCTCGGGGCTGACCACCTTGGGAAAGCTCGACAGCACACCCGTCTCGACCGAGGCTTCGATCATCCGGCGCATGGCCCGGCCCAGAAGCACGATCGACCGCCCCGCGGCCTCGCCCGCCTCGGCCAGCGTTTTGACCCGCGCGACGTTCGAGGCGAATGTGGTCGCCACGAACATGCCACTGGAATCGGCAATCAGCTTTTCCAGCTCGGGTCCCACGGTCGATTCCGACCGGCCCGGATGGGTCGAGAAGACATTGGTGGAATCGCAGACCAGCGCCTTGACCCCCGGTTTCGACACCTCTTCCCAAAGCGCGCGGTCAAAGGGCTCGCCCACCACGGGGTTCGTGTCGATCTTGAAATCGCCGGTATGGATCACCCGGCCCTCGGGGCTGTCGATCACCAGCGCGCTCGATTCCGGGATGGAATGCGACACCGGCAGGAACCCCACCTTGAAGGGGCCCACGTCGATCTGCTCGGGCCAGGGCGATGCGGTGCGCACGGCCTTGTCCGAATGCCCGTGCTCTTCCATCTTGCGCCGCGCGATGTTGGCGGTGAAGGCGCGGGCATAGACCGGCGCACCCAGCTGGTCGTAGTAATGCCCCACCGCGCCCACATGGTCCTCGTGCGCATGGGTGACAAACACGGCCTCGAGCCGGTCCTTGCGCTCTTTCAGCCAGGTGATGTCGGGAAAGATCAGGTCGACCCCCGGCGTGCCGTCCATATCCGGAAAGGTCACGCCCAGGTCGACCAGGATCAGCCGCTCCTCGTCGGGTTTGCCATAGCCATAGACATAGGCATTCATGCCAATCTCGCCCGCCCCGCCAAGGGGCAGGTAGATCAGTCTTTCGCCGCTCATGCTCAGTACGTCCCGTTCTTGTTGTAATCGTGGATCACGACCAGACCGTGCATGGTCAGGTCTTCTTCGAATGTGTCAAATAGCCTGTCGCCGGTGGCGAACAACGGGGCCAGCCCCCCGGTCGCAATCACCCGCATCGGCCGTTCGTACTCGGCCTTGATGCGATCGCAGATGCCGCTGACCAGGCCCACGTATCCCCAGAACACACCGGACTGCATGCAGTCCACCGTATTCGTACCGATCACCTTCTGCGGCTTGGTCACATCCACATGGGGAAGTGCTGCGGCGGCCATATGCAGCGCCTCGAGGCTAAGGTTCACGCCCGGCGCGATCACCCCGCCGACATAGGCGCCATCCTCGGCCACCACGTCAAAGGTGGTGGCAGTGCCAAAATCCACCACGATCAGGTCGCCGCCATGGCGGTCGTAGGCGCCTGCCGCGTTCACAAGCCGGTCCGGGCCAACGGTCGTGCCCTCGTCCACCCGCGGGGCGGTCGGCAGCCGGCATTCGGGCTTGCCCACCACCAGCGGGCGGCAGCCGAAGAACCGGTCGGCAAAGACGCGCAGGTTGAAGACCACCCGCGGCACCGTGGTCGAGATGATGACATCCTGAATGTCCAGCTCGATCCCGTAATGGTCGATCAGTGTCGAGAACCAGGTGAAATAGGCATCGGCCGTGCGCGCATGGTGGGTCGAGGTGCGCATGGTGCACAGGAACTGGTCGCCGTCCCAGATGGCGAAGACGGTGTTGGTGTTGCCGCAGTCGATGGCCAGAAGCATCCCCTGCCCTCCTCAGCCGAAAAAGATATCGCCCGCCGCAATGGCGCGCTGGCCCTGCGGGGTGCGCAGGATCAACTGGCCGTCGCTGTCCAGCGTCTCGAAAACGCCGGTGATCTCTTCGCGGGGCAGTTTCGCGGTCAGGGTCTCGCCCAGCCGGGCCGCTTGGGACAGCCATGCGTCGCGGATCGGTGCAAAACCCTCGGCCACGAAGCGCGCCTCCCACCCGGCATAGGTCACCGCCAGCGTGTCGAGGAATTCCTCGGGCAGGACCAGCGCGCCGGTTTCCGAGGCCAGCGCCACGGGGCGCAGCGCGCCCGCTTCGACCTCATCCCCGCCGGGCGCCTCGACCAGGTTCACACCCACGCCGATGGAGAGCCGCCCGCCCGGGTTCTCCAAAAGGATGCCCGCCAGCTTGCCGCCGTTCAACAGCACGTCATTGGGCCATTTCAGCGTAAACGCATCGTGCCGCCCGGTGACCGCGACGCAGGTGTCGTAGAGCGCAAGGGCCATCACGAAGGATCGCAGCGCCGCATGGCGCGCAGGAGCGGGATCAGGCAGCACCATAGTGGCCGCGAAATTGCCCCGCGGCATGGCCCAGGACCGGCCCCGCCGACCGCGCGCAGCGGTCTGCACATGGGCCAGGATCCAGCAGGGTGCGGTCAGCTCTGGCGCGCGGCGCGCGGCCTCGTCCAGCGTGCTGTCCACCTCGTCGAGGATCACCCGGCCCGTGCCAGCGGGCCAGCCCTCGGTCCGAGGATCAGTTGACAAGCGTGATCGCCGCCGCCTCGGCCGCGCCCTCGATGCCGAAGAAATTCACGATCCCCACCAGCATGATGATCGCCGAGGCCATGAGGATCCCGTTCAACAGGGCCGAGCCGCCACCGTCGAGCCCCTCGCGGTCTTCGCCGAAATACATGTAGTAGACGATGCGCAGGTAGTAGAACGCGCCGATCACCGATGCGAGGACGCCCGCCACGGCCAGCCAGGCCAGACCGGCCTCATAGGCCGCGCGCAGGACATAGAGCTTGCCGAAGAAGCCCAGCAGCGGCGGCACACCGGCCAGGCTGAAGAGCAGCACAAGCATCGCCAGCGCCTTGCCCGGCTCACGCTTTGAATAGAGGTTCAGCGCGGCGATATCGGTCACCGGCTGGCCCTCTTTCTCCATGGTCAGGATAAAGGCGAAGGTGCCCAGGTTCATGGTGACGTAGATCGCCATGTAGACCAGCATCGCCTGCACGCCAAAGGCCGTGCCCGCCGCGAGGCCCATCAGCGCGTAGCCCATGTGGGCGATCGACGAATAAGCCATCAGCCGCTTGATGTTGGTCTGGCCGATCGCCGCGACCGCGCCCAGGAACATCGACAGAACCGACAGAAGCGCGATGATCTGCTGCCAGTCGCCCACGGCCCCGCCAAAGGCGTCATGCATCACGCGGGCAAACAGCGCCATCGCCGCGATCTTGGGGGCGGTGGCGAAAAAGGCGGTGATCGGCGTCGGCGCGCCTTCGTACACGTCGGGCGTCCACATGTGGAACGGCACCGCCGAGACCTTGAAGGCCAGACCGGCGGTCAGGAAGACAAGGCCAAAGAGCAGCCCCAGCGACACCTGCCCCTCGGTCGCGGTGGCGATGATGCCGGAGAACAGCGTCGTGCCCGCGTATCCATAGGTCAGCGACGCGCCGTAAAGCAGCAGACCCGAGCTCAGCGCGCCCAGGACGAAATACTTGAGCCCCGCCTCGGTCGACTTGGCGTTGTCCCGGCGCAGGGAGGCCACGACATACAGCGCCAGCGATTGCAGCTCGAGCCCCATGTAAAGCGCGATCAGGTCGCCCGCGCTGACCATCATCATCATCCCCACCGCCGCAAGGGCCACGAGGATCGGGTATTCAAAGCGCAACAGGTCGCGCCGCGCCATGTAGTCTTCGGACATGATCAGGACCACAGCCGCCGACAGCAGGATCGCCACCTTGGCAAAGCGGGCAAAGGCATCGTCGTGGAACATGCCGTTGAAGGCCACGTTGGTGCCCGACCCGGTCAGCCCGATCCAGGCCGCCACGGCGATCATCACCGCCGCGGTGATCCACAGGATGAGCGAGGCCAGCCGGTCCTTGCCGGTATAGACGGCCCCCAGAAGCGCGCCCATGGCGAACAGCGCCAGGACGATCTCGGGCAGGATGACGGTCAGATCGGATTGGATCATGATCGTGCCTTTCAGTTCGACGCCAGCTGGCTTGCGGCCTCGGCCGCGGCCAGGGCCGTGTCATAATCGGAAACCAACGCGGCCACCGACGGGCCGATGATGTCGGTCACGAGGCTGGGATAGACCCCCAGCAGGATGGTCATGACCACGAGCGGCGCAAAGATCGCACGCTCGCGCCGGGACATGTCGGTGATGGATTTCAGGCTTTCCTTGATCAGGTCGCCCAGCACCACCCGGCGGTAAAGCCACAGCGCATAGGCCGCCGACAGGATCACGCCCGTCGCTGCCACGGCGGCGATCCAGGTGTTGACCTGGAACACACCCATGAGCGTCAGAAACTCGCCCACGAAACCGCTGGTGCCCGGCAGGCCCACATTGGCCATGGTGAACAGCATGAAGATCAGCGCATAGGCCGGCATCCGGTTCACGAGGCCGCCATAGGCGTCGATCTCGCGCGTGTGCATCCGGTCATAGATCACGCCAACACACAGGAACAGCGCGCCCGAGATGAAGCCGTGGCTGATCATCTGAAAAATGGCCCCGTCGATCCCTTGCTGGTTGGCGGCGAAGATCCCCATCGTCACGAACCCCATATGGGCGACCGACGAATAGGCGATGAGCTTTTTCATGTCCTCCTGCACCAGCGCCACGAGGCTCGTGTAGACGATGGCGATGGCCGACATCCACAGGATGAGCGGCGTCATCACCTCGGCCCCCACGGGGAACATGGGCAGCGAAAAGCGCAGGAAGCCATAGCCGCCCATCTTCAGAAGGATCGCCGCCAGCACCACGGACCCCGCCGTGGGCGCCTGAACGTGTGCATCCGGCAGCCAGGTGTGCACCGGCCACATGGGCATCTTGACCGCGAAACTTGCGAAGAAGGCCAGGAACATCAGCGTCTGCGCGCCACCCAGGATGGTGATGCCAAGGACGGGGAAGCTTTCCGACCCGAACTGATGGTTCATCAGCGTCGGAATGTCGGTCGTGCCCGCATCCGCATACATCGCCACCATCGCCACGAGCATCAGCACCGAGCCGAGGAAGGTGTAGAGGAAGAACTTGAACGACGCGTAGATGCGGTTCTTGCCGCCCCAGATGCCGATGATCAGGAACATCGGAATGAGCCCCGCCTCGAAGAAGAGGTAGAAGAGCACCAGGTCCAGCGCCATGAACACGCCCAGCATCAGCGTCTCCAGCACCAGGAAGGCGATCATGTATTCCTTGACCCGGGTGGTCACATCCCAGCTCGCCGCAATGACCAGCGGCATGATGAAGGTGGTCAGCATGACAAAGAGCACGCTGATCCCGTCGACGCCCATCTTGTAATTCAGCCCCATGATCCACTCGGCCTCTTCCACGTATTGGAAGCCGGTGTCGTTGGGGTCGAACTCGGCCAGGATGGCCAGCGAGATCAGGAAGGTCGCCGAGGTCGCGATCAGTGACAGCCACTTGGCATTGCGCTGCGCGGCCTCGTCCTCGCCCCGCAGGAACACCGCGAGGATCAGCGCGGCCAACGCGGGCAGGAAGGTGACGATCGAAAGCAGGTTGCCCATCAGTTTGCCCCCCCGGCAAGCGTCATCCAGGTGATGAGAACCACGATCCCGATCACCATGGTAAAGGCATAGGTGAAGATGTAGCCGGACTGCGCGCGGCCCGCGAGACGGGTGAAGAAGGGAATGATCCCCATGGCGACACCGTTGATCGACCCGTCGATCACGTCACCATCGCCCCGCCGCCACAACAGACGCCCCAGCGCCTTGGCGGGTTGGACAAAGATCGCGTCATAGATCTCGTCGAAATACCACTTGTTGAGCAGGAACAGGTACAGCGGGCGCTGGTTCTCGGCCAGGCGGCCGGGCATCGCCGGGTTCAAGATGTAGAACCAGACCGCCACGACAAAGCCGATGACCATGGCCACAAAGGGGCTCAGCTTGACCCATGTGGGCACATAATGCGCCTCGTGCAGGATCGTGTTCTCGGGGCGGATATAGATTGCCGCCTCGCCCGGGGCGCTTTCCATGACATAATGCAGCTCAGAGGCTTTCGGGCTGCGCTCCGCCACCTGCTCGACCAGCTCCTGGGTGGGCTCACCATAGGTGCCGCCAAAGAATTTGACGACCTCGTTGGTCTTGCCGAAGAAGCTCGAATACCAGATCGCGCCCGCGAACACGGCCCCCAACGCCAGAACGCCCAGCGGCACCAGCATGGTCATGGGCGACTCGTGCGCGTGGTCATGGGTGTGCTTGTCCCCGCGTGGGCTGCCCCAGAAGGTCAGGAACATCAGCCGCCAGCTGTAGAAGCTGGTGAAGAGCGCGGCGATCACCAGCGACCAGAAGGCAAAGCCGCCCGCCGTGCCCGCATAGGCGCTTTCGATCACCGCATCCTTCGATGCGAAACCGGCAAAGCCGATCCAGCCGGTCAGCGGAATGCCCACACCGGTGATGGCCAGCGTGCCGATCAGCATCGCGTAGAAGGTGTAGGGCAGTTTCTTGCGCAGGCCGCCGTAGTTCCGCATGTCCTGCTCGTGGTGCATCCCGTGGATGACCGAGCCCGCGCCAAGGAACAGCATCGCCTTGAAGAAGGCGTGCGTGAAAAGGTGGAACATCGCGACCGAATAGACCCCCACGCCCGCAGCCACGAACATGTAGCCCAGCTGCGAACAGGTCGAATAGGCGATCACGCGCTTGATGTCGTTCTGCACCAGGCCCACGGTCGCGGCGAAAAACGCGGTCGCGGCGCCCAGGAAGGTCACGAAGGTCATGGCGTTCGGTGCGAATTCCATGATCGGCGACATGCGGCAGACGAGGAACACGCCCGCGGTCACCATGGTTGCGGCATGAATGAGTGCCGACACCGGCGTCGGGCCCTCCATCGCGTCGGGCAGCCAGGTGTGCAGGAACAGCTGCGCCGATTTGCCCATCGCGCCGATGAACAGCAGGAACGCTACCAGTTCCGCCGCGTTCCAGCTGGTCCAGAGGAAGGTCAGCTGCGTTTCGGCCAGCTCTGGTGCGGCGGCGAAGATGTCGTCGAAATTGATCGAGTCGGTCAGGAAGAAGATCGCGAAAATCCCCAGCGCAAAGCCGAAATCGCCCACCCGGTTCACGACGAAGGCCTTGATCGCTGCGGCATTGGCCGACGGTTTGCGATAGTAGAAGCCGATCAGCAGGTAGGAGGCGAGGCCCACGCCCTCCCACCCAAAGAACATCTGGACGAGGTTGTCGGCAGTCACCAGCATCAGCATGGCGAAGGTGAAGAACGACAGATACGCGAAAAAGCGCGGCCTGTAGCTTTCGTTTTCGCGGAAATTCTCGTCATGGGCCATGTAGCCGAAGCTATACAGATGCACGAGCGCCGAGACGGTCGTGATCACAATCAGCATGATCGCCGTCAGCCGGTCGAGCCGGATGGCCCAGTCGGTGCTGAGCGACCCGCTTTCGATCCAGCGCAGGATCGAGATCGTCTCGGTCGTCCCGTCAAAGGTCAGGAAAACGATCCAGCTGAAAATACAGGACAGGAACAAAAGGCCCGTCGACACCCACATGGCACCCCGGTCGCCAATCAGACGCCAGCCGAACCCCGCGATGAGCGCGCCCAGGAGCGGGGCGAATAGGATCATCGTTTCCATTGGCTCAGCCTTTCATCACGTTGACATCTTCCACCGCGATCGTGCCGCGGTTGCGGAAGAAGCAGACCAGGATTGCAAGGCCGATGGCGGCCTCGGCGGCGGCCACGGTCAGCACGAACAGGGTAAAGACCTGGCCCACCAGGTCGCCCAGGAAGCTCGAAAAGGCCACGAGGTTGATGTTCACCGCCAGCAACATCAGCTCGATCGACATGAGCAGGATGATCACATTCTTGCGGTTCAGGAAGAGCCCGAAAATCCCGATGACGAACAGCGCTGCCGCCACCGTCAAGTAATGTTCAAGTCCGATCATGCATGTCCCTCCGGGCGCTTGTGCCCGTTTTCCTTTGTCTCGTCGCGCCCAGGACTAGAGCCGGGGCGGGTGTATTTTTGCCCAGAGCCGCGCCGCCCCCCGCAGCGCCCAGGCCCCGAACACCAGCTTCAGCGCCCAGAAGGCCGCATAGGCCGCCAGCCCCGCGGGCGACAGCAAGATGTCCCAGATCCCGATCAAAGCCCCTGCCCCGGCTTGACGTCCTTCAGCTCCATCGCCTTGGCCGGATCGCGGTAGATCTGGGCCAGCACGTCCTGGCGCTTGATGTCCGAGCGGTGGCGCAGGGTCAGCACGATGGCCCCGATCATGGCCACCAGAAGGATCAGACCGGCCAGCTGGAAGATCAGGAAATACTGGTCATACAGCAGCATCCCCAGCGCTTCGGTGTTGTGCCGGTCGACCGGCGTGACCGCGGCGCGCTGCGCCTCGGCGGCGGCATTGGCCTCCCACGCGCCGAAGGCCACGGCGAATTGCATCAACAGAACCACCCCGATCAGCAGCGCGAGCGGCAGGTATTTCGCCATCTCCGCCTTGAGCGCGGCGAAATCCACATCGAGCATCATGACAACGAAGAGGAACAGCACTGCCACCGCGCCCACATAGACAATGATGAGCAGCATCGCCACGAACTCTGCCCCCAGCAGCACGAAGAACCCGGCAGAGCTGAGGAAGGCCAGGATCAGCCACAGCACCGAATGGACCGGGTTTCGGCTGACCACCGTGAACAGGCCCCCGGCAATGGTGCCGAGCGCGAAAAGGTAAAAGGCAAAGGCGAAGACGGTCATTGGTCGGTGTCCTCTTTGTCTTCCAGGACCTCCTGGGCCAGTTGCATGGCCCGGGTCATGGCGGGGATGCCGGCAAAGACCGACATCATCCCGATGGTCTCGACGATTTCCTGTTTGGTCGCACCCGCCTCGACCAGGTGGCGGACGGTCATGCGGATCTGGCTGTCGGCCTGGGCCCCCTGCATGGTGAGCCCCGCCAGCGTCAGCATCAGCCGCGTCTTGGCATCCAATCCGCCGGGATTGAAGGTGTTGCCGAACGTCATCTCCATCCAGTCGCGGGTCATGGTGGGCCACATGGCCTCGAACCCCTTGGGCGAAAAGGATTCCATCGCAGGGTTGAAGGTTTTCACCATCTCCTGCGCGCGGGTCATCATCTCTTCGAACGGGTTCTTGGGCGTGTCGGTCATGACCGGCCTCCTGTCTGTGCGGGCCCGCCGGGCGGATCCGGGGACGCAACGGGGGGCGCGAACGGCGCGAGAACTGGAAACACGGGCACCGGCGCACGCAAACCCGCCGCGCAGATGCGCGCGGTCAGGTCCAGAAGCGGTATGCGTGCGGACAGCGATCATCGGTAGGGCGCATCCATTTCAAGGTTGCGCGCGATCTCGGCCTCCCAGCGCTCGCCGTTCTCGAGCAGTTTTTGCTTGTCGTAGAACAGCTCTTCGCGGGTCTCGGTGGCAAACTCGAAATTCGGGCCCTCGACGATGGCATCGACCGGGCAGGCCTCCTGGCAGAAGCCGCAATAGATGCATTTCGTCATGTCGATGTCGTAGCGCGTGGTGCGGCGGGACCCGTCCTCGCGCGGTTCGGCGTCGATGGTGATCGCCTGCGCGGGGCAGATCGCCTCGCACAGTTTGCAGGCGATGCAGCGCTCCTCGCCGTTGGGATAACGGCGCAGCGCGTGTTCGCCGCGGAACCGCGGGCTGAGCGGGCCCTTTTCATGCGGGTAGTTCACCGTCGCCTTGGGCGCGAAGAAATATTTCAGCCCCAGCTTCATCCCCTGCCAGACATCGGCCAGCAGGAAATACTTGGCGGCGCGGGTGTAGTCCATGGTTGCCATGTCAGCTCTCCTCACCGTCTTGGGAAGAATGGTAGGACGCCGCCCACCGAAAGATCGCGGCGGCCAGCTCGTTTTGCTGCGGGGCCGGGTTGCCCTCGGCATCGGCCTCGGGCAGGCCGCAGTCCCGCACGATGAAATCGGCAAGCGAGATCATCTCGGTGTATTTCGCGTCGAGAATGGCGTCTTTCAGATCGGCCATCGGTCAGCTCCCCGTTGCCCAACGGGCGTATGTGCCCCAGAACCAGTCGAACTTGGCGGCGAAGGCCACGAACACGACCCAGACGAGGCTGAAGGGCAGGAACACCTTCCAGCCCAGGCGCATCAGCTGGTCGTAGCGGTAGCGCGGCGTGATCGCCTTGACCATCGCGAAGAGGAAGAAGAAGAACGCCATCTTCGCCACCATCCAAAGCGCCCCGTCGGGGATGCCCGGGATCGGCGACAGCCAGCCGCCGAAGAACAAAAGCGTGGTCAGCGCGCACATCAGGAAAATGGCGATGTATTCCCCGGCCATGAACAGCAGGAAAGGCGTCGAGGAGTATTCGACCTGGTAGCCCGCCACCAGCTCCGATTCCGCCTCGGGCAGGTCAAAGGGTGGCCGGTTGGTTTCCGCCAGTGCCGAGATGAAGAACAAGAACACCATCGGCAGATGCGGCAGCCAGTACCACGAGAAGAAGCCATAGCTGCCGTCCTGGGCGTTGACGATGGCGCCAAAATTCATGCTGCCCGTGGACAGGATGACCCCGATGATGATCAGGCCGATCGAGACCTCGTAGGAAATCATCTGCGCGGCCGAGCGGAGCGAGCCCAGGAACGGGTATTTCGAGTTCGACGCCCAGCCGCCCATGATCACGCCGTAGACCTCGAGCGAGGAGACGGCGAAGACATAAAGGATCGCCACGTTGATGTCCGACAGCACCCAGCTGTCGTTGAACGGGATCACCGCCCAGGCCAACACGGCCAGCACGAAACTGGTCATCGGCGCCAGGATGAACACGGTCTTGTCGGCGCCCGCGGGCACCACGACCTCTTTCATCACGTATTTCAGCGCGTCGGCCACGGTCTGAAGCAGGCCGAACGCACCCACCACGTTTGGCCCCCGCCGCATCTGGACCGCCGCCCAGATCTTGCGGTCGCCGTAGACCAGGAACAGGAGGCTGACCATCACGAAGCCCAAAACCGCAAGGCATTGGGCCAGGATGATCAGGGCGATCCCCAGGGGCGTGGTAAAGAAGTCAGCCATAATCCCTCACACCATCGGTATTCCGTTTTCCGCGCAGGCACCGGCGACCACTTCGGCGTCGATCGTCCGGAACCCGCGGGGCAGCGCTGGCGAGATGGTGTAAACCGCATCTGCCCGCCAGAGGCCACCCTCTTCGTATACATTTGTGCGCACATGCCGCGCGAAACCGTAGCCGCGGATCAGCGTGTATTGCGCGGCGGCGCATTCGGCGTAATCCGCCACGTCCTGGCGCAGGATCGGATTGCGCATCGAGACGACGAAATTCACCAGATCGTCGTCCAGAAGCCGGGTTTCGACGCCCATATAACCCGGGTCATAGCCCGTCACGGCACCCGCGGGGCCTGTCGCCGCCGCGTCGCAGCCGGACACCGCCCCGGCCATTGCCAGAACGGCCGGTGTTATGACCGCTGCACGCCTCATTCGGCGGCAATCTTCCTTTCGCGCCGCGCCTTGGTATTGGCGGACAGCTCGGCCATCAGGACGCTGGCGCGCGCGATCGGGTTGGTCAGGTAGAAATCGGTGATCGCCATGCGGAAGGGCGCATCGCCCAGATCGCGCAGCTTCATCGGCTTCACCTCGTTTTCCGGCACCTCGTCGACCTGCGCCAGGTGCGGCACCTCGGCCACGAGCTTCTGACGCAGCTGGGGCAGCGAATCATACGGCAGCGTGGCCCCCAGTTCAGAGGACAGCGCACGCAGAATCGCCCAGTTCTCTTTCGCCTCGCCCGGGGGGAAGCCCGCGCGCAGGGCCAGCTGCGGGCGGCCCTCGGTGTTCACGAACAGCCCCTGCTCCTCGGTATAGGCTGCTGCGGGCAGGATGAGGTCGGCCCGGTGCGCGCCGCGGTCGCCATGGCTGCCCTGGTAGATCACAAACGGGCCCTCCGAGATCTCGACCTCGTCGGCGCCCAGGTTATAGACCACCTCGGCCCCGTCCATGGCGGTTTCCATCCCGCCTTTGGTGATCGCGCCCACATCCATCGCGCCCACGCGGGACGCTGCGGTGTGCAGGACCATCAGCTTGCTGCCCGTGTTCTCGGCCAGTTGCATCGCATGGGCCAGAACCGCCATGCCGTCGGCCTCGCGCAGGGCGCCCATGCCCACGATCACGACCGACGGCTTTTCGCGGGTCGCCTCGGACACGGTCTTGTCTGCCAGCGCCTTGAGCACCGCGCGGTCGGTGCCGATATGCGTGTAGTCATAGGTCAGGTCCACGGGCTCGCCCACCAGACCCACGGTTGCGCCGTTCAGCCACGCCTTGCGGATCCGCGCGTTCAGCACCGGGGCTTCGACCGCAGGGTTGGCACCGATGATCTGGATCAGCTCGGCAGTGTCCAGATCCTCGATCGTGGCATTGCCCACATAGGCCCCGCGCGCACCAAAGGGCAGCTTGGCCCCGTCGGTGCGGCATTCCACGTGACCGCCCTGCCCCTCGATCAGCTCTTTGAGCGCATAGGCGGCCTCGACCGGGGCCAGATCGCCCACAAGGCCCGCGATCTTCTTGCCCTTCATGGCCTCGGCGGCCTTTTCCAACGCCTCGCCCCACGATGCGGGGCGCAGCTTGCCGTTTTCGCGGATATAGGGTCGGTCCAGACGCTGGCGGCGCAACCCGTCCCAGACGAAACGGGTCTTGTCGGAAATCCATTCCTCGTTCACGCCGTCATGGTTGCGCGGCAGGATGCGCATGACCTCGCGACCCTTGGTGTCGACCCGGATGCTTGACCCCATCGCGTCCATCACGTCGATGGTCTCGGTCTTGGTCAGCTCCCAGGGCCGGGCGGTGAAGGCATAGGGTTTCGACACCAGCGCGCCCACTGGGCACAGGTCGATGATGTTGCCCTGCAGGTTCGAGTCGATCAGGTCGCCCAGATAGGTCGTGATCTCGGCATCCTCGCCCCGGCCGGTCTGGCCCATGACGGACACGCCCGCGACCTCGGTCGTGAAGCGCACGCAGCGGGTGCAGGAGATGCAGCGGGTCATGTGGGTTTCCACGAGCGGGCCCAGATCGAGGTCGGTCACCGCGCGCTTGGGCTCGCGGTAGCGCGAGAAATCGACGCCATAGGCCATCGCCTGGTCCTGAAGGTCGCATTCACCGCCCTGGTCGCAGATCGGGCAGTCCAGCGGGTGGTTGATGAGCAGGAACTCCATCACCCCCTCGCGGGCCTTCTTGACCATGGGGCTGTTGGTCTTGATGACCGGCGGCTGACCTTCGGGTCCGGGCCGCAGGTCGCGCACCTGCATCGCGCAGGAGGCGGCGGGCTTGGGCGGGCCGCCCACGACCTCGACCAGGCACATGCGGCAATTACCGGCGATCGACAGGCGTTCGTGGTAGCAGAAGCGCGGGATCTCGATACCCGCCTCTTCGCAGGCCTGTATAAGGGTCATGGCCGGATCGACCTCGATCTCTTGGCCGTCGATGATGATCTTGCGGAGCTCGGACATCGGTCTCTCACTTCTCTTTCAGCAGGGCGCCGATCTGGCTGCCCTTGGCGATTTCGTCACGGCCGAGCGCGCAGAGGCTCTCGGTGTCTTGCAGGCTGGCCCCGTGGGCGGCGAGATAGGCCGCGCCCCGGGCCTTCATGCGGGCCTTTTCGGCCTTGGAGGTCACGTAGGCCTCGATCTGGTCGTCCGAGTAGCCCATGGCGCGGGCCTCGGACTTGAGGTCCGACAGGGTCCGCAGGGCGCGGAACATGCGCGCGTCGATCCCGTCGCAGCGCTTGCGGATCTCGTCCGCGATGCCCACGGCCAGCAGCCCGTCGTCGATCCGCGGCACCTCGCGCAGGGGCGGCAGGCCGCTTGCGCCCAGGCTGGGCGACACCGCGACAAGCACGGCGGCCAGGATCAGCGCCCGCCGCTTCATCCGGTGCAGGCCCCCCGCACGCGCAGGGTATCGTCCTCGATCTGGAGCGCGTCCTCGGCATCGTCGGGCCCGTAGGTCCAGTCGACGCGGGACGAGCCGAAGTTGCGGATGCAGTATTTCGTGGCCTGAAAGCGCGCCGCCTCGCGCGCGCCCTCGAGGCTGCGCGACACGGGCCGCGCGGTCGCGGCAAACTCGCGGCGGTCGTCTGACAGCCGCTCGGCCCCGCCACGGAACTGCACACCGTCGAACAGCGGTTGATAGCCCCGGTTCTGCCCGCAGGCCGCCAGCGCCAGGGCGGCCCCGGTCAAGAGGGCGATATGCCGGATGCGGATCATCGGCGATCTCCTTGGAACGGTGCAGCGGGTTTGCGCGGCACCGGTGCTGCACGCAACATCGGGTTCACTCCGCCGCGACTGCGCTGATGCGGCCGGTCTTCTGTGCCTTGATCCGGTCCTCGATCACGTCGCGGAAATTGCGGATCAGGCCCTGGATCGGCCAGGCCGCCGCGTCGCCAAGCGCACAGATCGTATGGCCCTCGACCTGCTTGGTCACGTCGAAGAGCATGTCGATCTCTTCGACCTCCGCCTCGCCGCGCACCAGGCGCTCCATCACGCGCATCATCCAGCCGGTGCCTTCGCGACAGGGCGTGCACTGGCCGCAGCTTTCATGCTTGTAGAACTTGGCCAGGCGCCAGATCGCCTTGATGATATCGGTGTCCTTGTCCATCACGATAACTGCGGCGGTGCCCAGGCCCGAGCCCAGCTCGCCCCGCAGGTAGTCGAAATCCATGATCGCATCGCGCATGTTCTCGCCGCGCACGCAAGGAACAGAGGACCCGCCGGGGATCACCGCCAGCAGGTTGTCCCAGCCGCCGCGAATGCCGCCGCAATGCTTTTCGATCAGTTCTTCGAAGGAGATCGACATCGCCTCTTCGACAACGCAGGGGTTGTTCACATGTCCCGAGACCGCGAACAGCTTCGTGCCCGCGTTGTTCTGACGTCCGAAACCGGCGAACCAGTCGCCCCCCCGGCGCAGGATCGTCGGCACCACGGCGATGGATTCCACGTTGTTCACCGTGGTCGGGCAGCCATACAGCCCCGCGCCCGCCGGAAACGGCGGCTTCATCCGGGGCATGCCCTTCTTGCCTTCGAGGCTTTCGATCAGGGCGGTTTCCTCGCCGCAGATATAGGCGCCCGCGCCGTGGGCGAGGTAGAGGTCGAAATCCCAGCCTGACCCGGCCGCATTGGTGCCCAGCAGGCCCGCGTCATAGGCCTCGTCGATGGCGGCCTGCAGCGCCTCGCGTTCGCGGATGTATTCGCCGCGGATGTAGATATAGCAGGCATGGGCATTCATCGCGAAGGACGCGATCAGGCAGCCCTCGATCAAGGTGTGCGGATCGTGGCGCATGATCTCGCGGTCCTTGCAGGTGCCTGGCTCGGATTCGTCGGCATTGACCACCAGGTAGGCGGGCCGCCCGTCGCTTTCCTTGGGCATGAAGGACCACTTGAGCCCGGTCGGGAACCCTGCCCCGCCGCGCCCGCGCAGGCCGGACTTCTTCATCTCGTCGATGATCCAGTCGCGTCCCTTTTCGATGATCCCCGCCGTGCCGTCCCAATGGCCGCGCGCGCGGGCGCCGGCCAGCGTCCGGTCATGCATGCCGTAGAGGTTGGTAAAGATCCGGTCCTGATCGCTCAGCATATAAAGATCACCTTTGGTTTTCGTCCCGGCGTTTCCGCCAGATCTGATAGGTTACCACCAGCGCCCAGAAGAGCGCGGCAAGCGCCGCGAAATCGAACAGGAACACGTAGCGTCCCGGCAGTCCGATCGCGCCGCCGATCCATTGGGCCGCCATCCACAAGATCATCGTTCCGGCAATCACCAGCCCCACAAGGCGGCCCTGCCGGCCATCATCCTGATCGGGATCGCGGCCCATGGTCATGTCGTCCGTCCTCCGTCAGTACACGTCGCCGTCATCGACGCGCTTGGAAAACTCGGTCTCGCCGCCAGAGGCGAGGATCTTGGCCTGTTCGACCCACTTGTCGCGGGTCACGCGGCCGCGGAAGCCTTCGAGATTGGCATCGACCCAAGCGACCTCGTCCGCCGTCCAGTTGGCGATCTGGTCGAAATGGTAAAAGCCAAGGCTGTTGCACAGCTTCTCAAGTTTCGGGCCGATGCCCTTGATTTCCTTGAGATTGTCAGCCGTGCCGCCGCGCGGGCCATCGAGCGCCGCGGGCCGGGTGCCCTCGTCCGTGCCTTCCTGTTTGCCGTCGCCGTCAAAGTCGGGAATGGCGCTTTCGGCGGTGTCCTTGGCCTTTGCGGCGGCAGCGCCTGCGGCCCCGGCTGCGCCCGCTGCAGCGGCTTTCGCACTGTCGGTAGCATCGCTTGCGGCAGCCTTTGTAGCGTCGGCGGCATCGGTGGCCGCATCGGCGGCTTTGGCAGCCGTATCCTTAGCCGCGTCGGCCGCATCGCTGGCCGCGCTCTGGGCGGTCTCTGCTGCGTCCTCGGCCTTGGCCTTGACGGTCTCGGCAGCGTCTTCGGCCTTGGACTTGGCCGTTTCAGCTGCATCCTCTGCTTTGGCCTTTGCGGTCTCGGCCGCATCCTCGGCCTTGGCTTCGGCGGTCTGGGCCACATCACCCGCGGTGTCGGCGGCAGTCTTCGCGGCGGCGGTGGCCCCCGCAGCAGCACCGGCACCGCCTGCAACACCGCCCGCGGTCGAGCTTTGCGCGGCATTGGCCGTCATCGTGGGCTTGGTCGACGCCTGCGGCCCCGGCACCGGCGCCTCGCCCGGTCCGGGCAGCGGCTTGCACAGGATCCAGCTCAGAAGCAAACCCAACACCGCGAAGATCACCGCAGCGGCAAACACCGCCTGGATGAAGCCCCAGTCACCCAACACCATCAGCAGCACGAAAGCGAGGAAGCCCGCCAGTGCGGCCAATCCCCAGCTTGCGAGGCTGCAATTCACCCCTCCGGAATTCTCGTTCATGAGACCTGTCTCCCTGTCCTAATTCGGGTGCGTCACTCGTAGACGCCCCCCTTCTTAGCACGTGCAGAGAATTCCGTCTCGCCCCCTGAAGCAAGGTGTTTGGCCTGCGCGACCCAGTTGTCACGGGTCACCCGGCCTTTGAACCCCTCGAGGTTCTGGTCCACCCAGGCCACCTCGTCCTCGGACCAGTTGGCGATCTGGTCGAAATGGAAAAAACCCAGCTTGTGCAGTAACTGCTCCAGCTTGGGGCCAACGCCCTTGATCATCTTCAGATCGTCGGGCTGACCGCCGCGCGCCTCGCTCAGTGTTTCGGGCTTGGTGCCCGGATTTTCATCGCCCGACGCGGCGGCCTTGCCCTTGGCGCTGGCCGCATCGCCCTTGGGCGTGGCGGTATCGGGCGTGGTCGCAGGCTGGGCGGGCTTGGCCTTGCCCTCGGCCTCGGCGGCCTTGGCGGGCTGACCCGTGGCGGGACGTGCGTTGCCCTGAACCGGCGCCTCGCGCTTGTCCACGCCGGTGGCATCCGCCGGAGCGGCCGGGCTAAGCACCGGGCCCTTCCGGTCGGGCTGGGCATGGCCGGTCTTGTCAGATCGGTCCTGCCACGGCGTCAGAAGCGGCACCTCGGTGCCATCGATGCGCTTGACCGTATCGCCGATCTCGGTCGCGAGGCCCACGCTGGCGTTGTATTGCGTATGACCGCTGTCGAACTCCTTGAGCGTGGTCAGACCCGACGCGGGCTCGGACGCATAACGCCCGCCCTGCGGGCCCGGCGTGGGTACGCGGCCCTCGGCCAGCTCGTCGATGATCCAGGCCAGTTTCTCGGCGGTCAGATCCTCGTAATAATCCTTGCCGATCTGGGCCATGGGCGCGTTGGCGCAGGCACCCAGGCATTCGACCTCTTCCCAGCTGAACTTGCCATCGGCGGACAGCTCATGGGCGCGATTGGCGATCTTTTCACGGCAGACGCCGATCAGGTCCTCGGCCCCGCAAATCATGCAGGAGGTCGTGCCGCAGACCTGGATATGGGCCACGCTGCCCACGGGATGCAGCTGGAACATGAAGTAGAAGGTCGCCACCTCGAGCGCGCGGATATAGGCCATGTCCAGCATTTCAGCCACATGCTCGATCGCGGGACGGCTGAGCCAGCCCTCCTGCTCTTGTGCGCGCCACAAAAGCGGGATGATCGCGCTGGCCTGGCGGCCCTCGGGATACTTGGTGATCTGCGCCTCGGCCCAGGCCTGGTTGGCGGGCGTGAAGGCGAAGCTGTCGGGTTGCTCAGGGCTCAGGCGACGTAGCATCAGGCACAGGCTCCGGTCGTCAGTTTGACACCGCCGTCGGGAAGGGATTCGGCCTCGCCCAAGGCAATCTTGTATTGCGAAATGGCGATGGCCTGTTCGCGGTTCAGGCCCGCCTGGAATTCCACCGGCAGGTAGTCGCTTTCAAAGCGCAGCTCGCATCCGATGGAGGCCACGGCCTCGTCATACAGCGCCAGCTGCGCTTCGCTCACGTCGCTGGGCGGCATCGCGCAGCCCGCCAGGGCCAGCGCGGATACGACACTGAAACCAATAAGCTTTTTCACCGGTCAATCTCCCCGAAAACGACATCCATCGTGCCGATGATGGCGGCCACATCGGCCAGTTGGTGGCCACCGGCCACATGATCCATGGCCTGCAGGTGCAGGTAGCCCGGCGCACGCAGCTTGGCGCGGTAGGGTTTGTTGGTGCCGTCCGACACGAGGTAGACGCCGAACTCGCCCTTGGGCGCCTCGACGGCGGCATAGACCTCGCCCTCGGGCACGCGGAAGCCTTCGGTATACAGCTTGAAGTGATGGATCAGCGCCTCCATCGACTGCTTCATGTCCGTGCGCTTGGGCGGGGTGATCTTGCCGCGGGCCATAATGTCACCGGTCGCTTCGCGCAGCTTGACGATGGCCTGGCGGATGATCGAGACCGACTGGCGCATCTCTTCCATCCGCACGAGGTAACGGTCGTAGCAATCGCCGTTCTTGCCCACGGGGATCTGGAAATCGAACTCGTCATAGCATTCATAGGGCTGGGCGCGGCGCAGGTCCCACGCCAGACCCGACCCGCGCACCATCACGCCGGAAAAGCCGTAAAGCTGGATGTCTTCCTCGGTCACGATGCCGATATCGGCATTGCGCTGCTTGAAGATGCGGTTTTCGGTCAGCAGCCCGTCGATATCGTCCAGCACGGCAGGAAATTCGAGCGCCCATTCCTCGATATCGTCCAGAAGCTCGTCCGGCAGGTCCTGGTGCACCCCGCCGGGGCGGAAATAGGCGGCGTGAAGCCGCGCGCCGCAGGCCCGTTCGTAGAAGATCATGAGCTTTTCACGCTCTTCAAAGCCCCACAGCGGCGGGGTCAGCGCGCCCACGTCCATCGCCTGGGTGGTGACGTTCAGCAGGTGGCTGAGGATGCGGCCGATCTCGGAATAGAGCACCCGGATCAGCTGAGCCCGGCGCGGCACCTCGACACCCGCGAGCCGCTCGATCGCGATGCACCACGCATGTTCCTGGTTCATCGGCGCCACATAGTCCAGCCGGTCGAAATAGGGCAGGTTCTGCAGGTAAGTGCGGCTTTCCATCAGCTTCTCGGTGCCGCGGTGCAAGAGACCGATATGGGGATCGCAGCGCTCGACGATCTCGCCGTCAAGCTCGAGCACCAGGCGCAAAACACCATGTGCCGCAGGGTGTTGCGGCCCGAAATTGATGTTGAAGTTGCGGATCTTCTGTTCGCCGGTCAGCGTATCGTTGAAGTTCGATCCATCCATCATCTCTAAACCCTCGCGAGGTTGGCTTCCCACTGGCTGGGAAGGCGGCCCATGCGGGCCGATACGGCGGTATATTGCGGCTCGAGCCAGCGCAGCGCGGCGCGCGCATGGTCCGGGTCGAGCGGTATCCTGATGCCTTCGTGCACACGCTCTTCCACGGGGGCGGGGTGCGGTGCGATCCCGAGGAACCGGCACAGACGGTCAATCAGCCCCTCCCCGGATAACATATCCTCGAAAAAGGCCGAGAACACCCGTGACGGTGCGACAGCTTCGCCCAGGCGCGACAGCACCGCGGCATAGTCGCTGCGGCTGGCGATGCTGGGTTCCTGCCCCGCGACCACGCGGCCCAAAAGCGCATGGGCCGCATCGGGCAGCCGAGCCTCGTCTTCGGTCGTGCGGCGGGCGATCATGCGCACATGGCTCCAGAGGCGGGACAGCGGGTCGCGCATCAGGTAGACGAAGCGCGACCGAGGGCTCAGCGCCGCCATCTGGCGCAGGCGCGGCACGGGCAGCGTGGCATAGGCGGGCGTGATGTCGGCCACCAGTTTCTTGTCGCGCAGGCGGTGGGTCAGAAAGGCCAGGTATTCCTGGGGATCGGCGCTGTCCATCACCTCGACCCAGGCGGTCATGTCGGTGAGCTTGCGCGGACCTTTCAGGTCGCCAGCGGCGTCCTGGGCGCGCAGCGCATCGCGGCGGCGGCGCAGTTCGGCCACACGGGCGGGGATGCGGTCGGCCTCGATCGTGTCGAAGAAATGCAGCTCCTTGATCGTGCGGATATGGCATTCGGGATGCGCGCGCAGGTACTGCCACAGCCAGCTTGTCCCGGCTTTGGTGGCCCCCAGGCCAAAGAGCATCGTGGCGTCCCCGTCAGCCATGGCTCAGGACTTGGCCTCCTCGGCCTTTTCGCCCTTTTCGTCGCCGGGCAGAATGTAGTCGGCCCCTTCCCACGGGCTCATGAAGTCGAACTGGCGATATTCCTGCACCAGCTTCACGGGTTCGTAGACCACGCGCTTCTGCGCCTCGTCATAGCGGACCTCGGTATAGCCGGTGGTCGGGAAATCCTTGCGCAGCGGGTGCCCGCGAAAGCCGTAATCGGTCAGGATACGGCGCAGGTCCGGGTGACCGGAAAAGAGGATGCCGAACATGTCGAACACCTCGCGCTCGAACCAGTTGGCCGAGGGATGCACCGAGGTGATCGAGGCGATCATGTCCTCTTCCCGCGCGGCCACGCGCAGGCGGATGCGCTGGTTCTGGTACATCGACAGGAAGTGGTAGACCACGTCGAACCGCTTGGGCCGCTGGGGATAATCCACCGCGGTGATGTCGACCAGGGTCGAAAACTTGCAGGACGGGTCTGATTTGAGGAAGTCCACCAGCCCAAGGATATTGGGCGCAGCCACGTCGACGGTCAGTTCGCCATGGGCAACTTCGAAGCCCAGCACGCAATCGGGGCGCTTGTCCTCGATATGGCGGCCCAGTTCGGTCAATGCGTCGGTCATGCTCTTCCTTTCGATGCGGTGCGTGGCGGGCGGTCGGGCCGCCCCGCCAGCCTAGCGCACGATGGTGCCCGTGCGGCGGATCTTCCGCTGAAGTTGCAGGATGCCGTAAAGCAGCGCCTCGGCCGTCGGCGGGCAGCCGGGCACATAGATGTCCACGGGCACGATCCGGTCGCAGCCGCGCACAACCGAGTAGCTGTAGTGGTAATACCCGCCCCCGTTGGCGCAGGAGCCCATCGAGATCACGTAGCGCGGCTCGGGCATCTGGTCGTAGACCTTGCGCAGGGCGGGCGCCATCTTGTTGGTCAGCGTGCCCGCCACGATCATCACGTCGGACTGGCGCGGGGACGCGCGTGGGGCCACGCCAAAGCGTTCGGCATCGTAGCGCGGCATCGAGGTGTGCATCATTTCGACCGCGCAGCATGCCAGGCCAAAGGTCATCCAGTGCAGCGAGCCGGTGCGCGCCCAGTTGATGATGTCCTCGGTCGAGGTGACAAGGAATCCCTTGTCCTGCAATTCGCGGTTCAGCGCCTGGGTCGCGACCTCGCGGTCGGGCCCGGCGGTGTTCGCGCCAACGCTCACTCCCATTCCAGGGCTCCCTTCTTCCATTCATAGGCAAAGCCCACGGTCAGCACGGCGAGAAACACCATCATCGACCAGAAGGCGGTCATGCTGATGTCCTGGAACGCCACGGCCCACGGGAACAGCATCGCAATCTCGAGGTCGAAGATGATGAACAGGATCGACACGAGGTAGAACCGCACGTCGAATTTCATCCGCGCATCGTCGAAGGCGTTGAAGCCGCATTCGTAGGCTGACACCTTTTCGGGGTCCGGGTTGCGCACCGCAAGCACCACGGCGGCCAGGATCAGCACGAGGCCCAGCCCGATGGCCACGGCCAGAAACATCAGAATGGGAAGGTATTCCCGAAGCAGGTCTTCCATTGGCTGGCTCCTTTTCGCGCGCTGGCGACGGAGGACGCGTTCGGCCCCCCACGCGGTACTGCCGGTTTATCCCCGTGCCCGAAGCCGGTCAACCGAAGCCGGTGTCACAGGCAGGGGAATCGCACTTGAGCTTTGACAGTTGTGCAGAACTGGATTCTTGAGGTTTCATCATCAGATGGAGCTTCG
>CAJXWO010000014.1 GCA_913062865.1 uncultured Paracoccaceae bacterium
TCCCACGCGACCGCCAGCGCGACCTGTTCGGTGCGTGTCAGCCCTTCGCGCTTGGCCTTTGCGACCAGTTCCCGCATCACGACTTCGGGGGACTTCACCGCGAACCGTTGACCAGATCGGTTGCCTTTGCGCTGGGCTCCGGTCGCGCGTATAGCGGCCAGCGCCAACGCCACGGCGCGTTCGTATTCCACACGGTCCGGGCGCATCATGCACCAGCAAGGCGCACCACGTTGCCGCCCTCCACCGTCTCACCGCGCAGGAAAGCCGCCCAGGCGCTCATCATCTGCTTGCGCTGATCGAGCATGTCCGACCTTTGGTAGGCGCGTTCGACTTCATCGCCCTGCCAGTGCGCCAAGGCCAGTTCGGCCATGTCGCGTGCAAAGCCCCGTTCGGCGGCCCACTGGCGGAAGGTCGAGCGCAAACCGTGGGGCACGGCTGGGCGTTTCGATTGCGGGTCGAGATAGCCCGGACGGCCCGCCTTTTCTTCTGCCTCCTGCATCCGCCGCATCACGGCGCTGATAGACATATCGGACAGCGCCCCGCCACGCGGCGCGAAGAACACATAGGGCGAGCCGTCAAGCCGTGGCAGGGCTTCCAGCAGGGCCACCGCCTCGGGTGTCAGGGGGACGCGATGGGGCTTGCCATTTTTCATCCGCGAAGCCGGGACGGTCCAGATCGGGTTTCGTGTCGCAGATGTCGCGGATGTCGCAGGGGTCCCCAGGTCGATTTCATCCCACGTCAGGCCCCGGACTTCACCCGAGCGGGCGGCGGTCAAGGTCAGGAATTCGAGAGCACGGGCGGCCATCCCTTCACGTTCTGACAGGGCTTCCCACCACCGCGCCACATCGCCCAGCGCCAGGGCGGGGTGATGCTGGGCCTTTGCAACTTTCCCGGGGGCCGGTAGCAGTTCCTTGAGGTTGCCCCGCCAGGCCGCTGGGTTGTCACCTTCGCGCAGCCCCTTCACCGTGGCCCAGGTCAACACGGCTTCCACCTGGCCCCGAAGCTTCTTGGCGGTGACGGTCCTTTCCCGCCAATGCGGTTCGAGCATCCGCAGCACATCCTTTGTGCCGATGTCCTGCACCGGCATATGCCCCAGCGTCGGGAAGGCGAGACGTTCGAGCGATGAACGCCATTGCTTGCGGTGTTTGTCCGAACGGAATTCGGATAGCTTCGCCTTGGCGTAGTCGGTGACACATTCCGCGAAGGTCATGGCCTTCACCTTCTCGGCCCGCTTCTCGGCCAGGGGGTCGCCCCCCAGCATCACCTGGCCCCGGTTCTCAAGCGCCAGCTTCCGCGCCGCGGCAAGAGAGATTGCGGGTGGGCTGCCCAGCCCGAGTTCACATCGCTTGCCCCGGATAGTGATGCGCTGCACCCATTGCCGCGCCCCGTTCTTGGCAACGCGCAGAAACAGGCCCTGGCCATCAAAATACTTGCCCGGTTCCGTGACGGTCTCCACGAACCGGGCCGACAGCGCCTTTTCCGGCTTCCTTATATTCTCCCTTGGCATTGCGTCCCCCACTTCATCACCCGGTTCATCCCCCACTAAAACGGGGACTGACCCAGAATATGCCGGAACGTACCGCACAGGGAAGGTGTTTTTTGCCCCTTATTTTACTACATATTGGGCTTTTATCGGAAATTCTCGGCCCATCTTATGGCGGCCCTACGGGCTGCCACTTTCTCCCGATTTACACTCTCCAATGACGGCCCTCCGGGCCGGCGCGCTGTCTGATCTGCCGTCTGCTGCTTCTGCGACAGGCTGTCATACATCTGTAACGCATCTTTCGCGTGCCCGTCACACTCCGCCCCTATGCCCCGCGGCACGTTCACTCGAAACCTTGGGGGCATCCATGCTTCGCACGACACTTTTCGCAGCAGCTGCTGCGCTGGCGGCCAATGGCGCCGCTGCCCAGACCGAGATCACCTGGTGGCACGCCATGGGTGGTCAGCTGGGCGAAACCGTCAACGAACTCGCCAACCGCTTCAACGAAAGCCAGTCCGACTACCGGATCACCCCGGTCTACAAGGGCGGCTACGAAGACACCCTGACCGCAACCATCGCCGCGTTCCGCGCCGGTGAGCAGCCGAACATCGTGCAAGTCTTCGACGCAGGCGCCGCGACCATCATCGGTGCCGAAGGCGCCGTGATCCCGGTCGCCGACCTGATCACCGAAGCCGGTGTGGACTTCAACGCCGAGGATTACATCCCCGGTGTCCGCTTCTTCTATGCCGATTCCGCAGGCAAGATGGTTGGCATGCCGTTCAATTCGTCGGCTCCGATCATGTACTACAACACCGCAGCCCTCGAAGAGGCCGGTGTCGAAGCGCCCAAGACCTGGGAAGAGTTCGAGGCCATCGCGCCCGCGCTGAAAGAGGCAGGCTATGTCCCCCTCGCCCAGTCGCACACCCCGTGGATCTTCACCGAGAACTTCCACTCGCGCCACAACATCCCGTTTGCGACCAACAACAACGGCTTCGACGGCGCCCAGGGCACCCAGATCCTGGTCAACAACGACGCGATCAAGACCCACTTCACCAAGCTGAAAGAGTGGCTCGACGCAGGTTACTACGGCTACTACGGTGCCGGCTGGGGCGACAACCAGGCACCCTTCGAAAACGGCGAGGTCGCAATCTGGCTCGGGTCGTCGGGCTCGTTCGGCGGCCTGAAGAACTCGGTCGATTTCGACTTCTCGGCTGACGTGCTGCCCTACTGGGAAGCCATCAACCCGAACCCCACCGCATCCTTCATCGGTGGCGCGGCCCTGTTCGCGATGTCGGGCAAGTCGGACGAAGAAAACCGCGCTGCGGCCGAATTCTTCAAGTTCCTGTCCTCGGCCGATGTCCAGGCCTTCTGGCACAAGGAAACCGGTTATGTTCCGATCACTACCGCCGCTTACGAGCAGGTGAAGGCCGAGGGCTACTATGACGAGACCCCGCAGGCCGAGGTGGGCATCACCCAGCTGAACCTGCCGACCGGCGACTACTCGAAGGGCTACCGCCTGGGCTTCTACGTGCAGATCCGCGACGTGATGAACCGTGAATACGGTCGCATCTTCGCCGGTGAAACCGACGTCGAGACCGCCTTTGCGACCATCGAGGAAGAAGGCAACCGCCTGCTGGAGCGTTTCGCCCAGACCTCGAACTAAGTCAGGCCATCCCTGATGACGGGGGCGCGCATCCAGCGCGCCCCCGCTTTCCATGAGCAGGTTCCATGAAGAAAGCGCAGTTTTCAAACCCCTGGCTGCCCTACGCGCTGCTGGCACCGCAGATGCTGATCATCGCGATCTTCTTCCTGTGGCCCGCGGCCGAGGCGATCCGGTCCTCATTCTACCTCGAGGATCCGTTCTTCGGAAACGCCACCTTCGTGGGGTTGCAGAACTACACCGACGCCTTCCGCGCCTCGGACTACCAGCGCACGGCGTGGTTCACCGCGCTGTTCGTTACACTCGTGTCGCTTCTGTCGCTTGCCATCGGGCTGATGCTGGCGGTCTCGGCCGACCGGGTTCTGCGCGGACAGTCCAGCTACAAGACGCTGCTGATGTGGGTCTATGCCATCGCGCCGCCCGTGGCGGGCCTGATCGGCGTGATGCTGTTCGACCAGCATATCGGGCCGCTCGTCGATTTCTTCGCGCTCTTCGGCTGGGAGATGCGGCTGGGCGTGAACTACTGGGACACCGGCATCGCGATCATCATCGTGTCGACCTGGAAACAGATACCCTACAATTTCATCTTCTTCCTGTCGGGGCTGCAATCCATCCCCAATTCGGTCAAGGAAGCCGCCAGGATAGATTGCCGGTCCGAGCGTCGACGCTTCTGGACCATCACCTTTCCGCTGCTGGCGCCGACCTCGTTCTTCCTTCTGATCCTCAACATCACCTACGCGATGTTCGAAACCTTCGGCACCATCGACCAGATGGTGAAGGACCAGCCGGGCAACAGCCCCGTGACGCTGGTCTACAAGGTCTATCGCGACGGGTTCCGCGGCAATGACCTGGGCGGGTCGGCGGCGCAATCGGTGGTGCTGATGGTGCTCGTCCTGATCCTGACCATCGTGCAATTCCGGCTGATCGAGCGCCGGGTGCATTACAACTAGGGGCGCGGGGCATGAAATATCGTCAAATCCTCGACCACGTGGTGCTGCTCTTCGGCGTCTTCCTGATGATGGGACCGTTGGTGGTGGCCTTCCTGACCTCGACCTATAACCATGTCACGATCCACCGGCAGGGCATGCAGTTCGGATGGGGCGGGCAGTTTCTGGACACCTACCAGACGGTGCTGACCCAGCAGGGTGGTTTCTCGGGCGAGATCACGGGCCTTCTGATGACCCAGAACTCGATCATCCTTGGCATCGGTTTTGCCGTGGGCAAGATCGTGGTGTCGATGACCGCGGCCTATGCGATCGTCTATTTCCGCTTCCGGGCGGGTACGTTTTTCTTCTGGGTGATCTTCCTGACGCTGCTTCTGCCGCTCGAGGTGCGCATCCTGCCCTCCTACGAGGTGGCCCAGCAGCTGGGCCTTTTGAACAGCTACACCGGCCTCATCCTGCCGCTGATCGCCTCGGCCACGGGCACGTTCTTCTTCCGGCAGTTCTTCAAATCCGTGCCCGAGGAGCTGCTCGAGGCGTCGCGCATTGACGGCGCGGGGCCGATCCAGTTCTTCTGGGACATCCTCGTGCCACTGTCGCGCACGATGATGGCGGCGATCTTCATCATCATGTTCGTGGTGGGCTGGAACCAGTATCTCTGGCCCACGATCATGACGACCGAAGAGCAGTATTTCACCCTCGTCCGCGGCATCCAAAGCGTGATGCAGCAGATGATCGGGGCCGATATCCCCTATTACAACGAAGCCCTTGCGATGGCGATGCTGGCCATGCTGCCGCCGGCGCTGGTGATCCTGATCTTCCAGCGCATGTTCATCAAGGGCCTGGTGGAGCAGGAAAAATGACAACCTTGCGGATCAAGAACGCGGTCAAACGGTATCCCAACGGCGCGCTGGCCGTCGAAGGCGTCAGCGTCGACGTGGAAGACGGAGAGCTCTGCGTGTTCGTCGGCCCCTCGGGCTGCGGCAAGTCCACGCTTTTGCGCATGGTCGCGGGGCTCGAAGACGTGACCGAGGGCGAGGTGGAGCTGGCGGGCCGGGTCGTGAACGACCTCGAACCGGCGGATCGCAACATCGCGATGGTGTTCCAGAACTACGCGCTCTACCCCCATATGTCAGTGCGCAAGAACCTGGCCTATGGGCTCAAGAACCGCGGCACGCCCAAGGCCGAGATCGAGGCCAAGGTGCAAGAGGCCGCCGAGCTTTTGCAGATCGCCGACTATCTGGACCGCCGTCCGGGGCAGCTGTCGGGCGGTCAGCGCCAGCGGGTGGCCATGGGCCGGGCCATCGTACGCGATCCGGCGATTTTCCTCTTTGACGAGCCGCTCTCGAACCTTGATGCCAAGCTGCGCAACCAGATGCGGCTCGAGATCAAGAAGCTTCAGCGCAGGCTGGGCGTGGCGGCGATCTACGTCACCCACGATCAGGTCGAGGCGATGACGCTGGCAGACAAGATCGTGGTGCTGAACGCGGGGAAGATCGAACAGATCGGCACCCCGGCCGAGGTCTATGGCAACCCGGCCACCACCTTCGTTGCCAGCTTCATCGGCGCGCCGCCCATGAACCTGATCCCGGCCGAAGCCGAAAATGGTGCGATCCGGCTGGGCGACCAGACCCTGAACCTGGGCCTTGACCATCGCGGCCCGGTTACCTTTGGCCTGCGCCCGGAACGCGCGCATATCGGTGCGTCCGGTGAGGGGCTGCGCATGGAAACCGGCGTGGTCGAAGAGCTGGGTGCGATCCGTCTGGTGCACGGCCGCGTGGGCCCGCACGAGATCACCGTGACCCAAAACGCTGACCAGCCGATCCCCGGCGCGGAAGCGGTTCTGAGGGTCGAGGCGTCCGATATCCATCTTTTTGACGCCGAGACGGGCCGCCGGGTCTGAGCGCACGAGATCCCGTCGCCTGTCCCGGACCGGATCCGGGACCTCATGGCGCTGGCGCGGAGGTCCCGGATCATGTCCGGGACAAACGCGCGCAGAATGACAGGTGATCTGCCCAAGGATCAGGCGCGCGACGCGTCTGGCAACGGTTCCGCCCCCTGCCCCATCCGCGCCATGGCCGGGTCGAAGAACATGTGCTGCGCGCGACCTGCCCGTTTGGCGGCATAAAGCGCGGTATCCGCATCGGCCAGAAGCCGCTCCGCGTCGGGCACCGCGTAGGCCCGCGACAGGGCCGTGCCCGCACTTGCCGAGATCTGCAGTTTCCGCCCCTGCCAGAGGATTGGTTGCTCAAGCCGCCCGATCAGGCGGCGGGCCACGTCGTCCAGCCGGGTCCGGTCATCCAGCCGGTCGAAAAGGATCACGAACTCGTCCCCGCCCACGCGGGCCACGGTATCTTCGGCACGGGTCACCGCGACCATCGCCCGCGCCACCTCTTGCAGGACGTGATCGCCTGCTGCGTGGCCGTGGGTGTCGTTCACCGCCTTGAAGTAATCGAGATCCACATGCATCAGCGCGAAATGCCGTCCGTCACCGATCATCCGGTCCAGCACACGGTCCATCGCACGGCGGTTCCTGAGCCCCGTCAGCGTGTCGGTGAATGCCCGCTCCTCGGCCGCGATCATCGCGCCCTGCAGACGCGTTTTTAGATTGCGCGACGCAGCCATCGCGGCGGCGTTCGCCTCGATCAAGTAGAGCATTTCAACGGCGAGATCCGTCGCGGCGAAATCGGCCACGGTCAGGTCGTAGTCCTGAACCGCCTCGCGGATGCCGATACCGAAGGACAGGTTCACCAGCGCCGCCATCCCCGGGAGCCCCGTCACCAGCACGCCTTTGAAATCGGTTCGGGGCGGGGCACGGAACCGCAGGTGCAGCGGCTCTCCCGCCCGGGCGAGGAGCGATGGCAGATCCACTGGTGCCGCGGCCCGTCGCAGCCCGATCACGTCAAGGAACGGCTGTCCCACCAGACCGGCACCGGGGCGAAGCTTGCACAGGCTGGGCCCCGCGTGGCGGATGATGCCATGCTCATCCATCTGCAGGTGCATCGGGCACAGACGATCGAGCGCCGGAACAAGCCCGCCGGTCATGGGCCCGACCTCTCTGCGCCGCCAAGATCGAAGGCCCGGGCCTCGGCAAAGGCGGTCTCGACCAGGGCCACCGAGATGCGTCGCCCGCCTGGCACCGGCCCCGCATCCTCGATCGTGGCCAAGGACCCGTAATCGTCTGCCATGGCGCGCAGAATACCAATCATGACATGCGGATAGCCAGGATGCGCCCCGCGGCAGATCAGCGAAAACCGCCCGCGCGGTGCCGTGTGCAGGACAAGTTCGGGCAGCTCCAGGTCGTCCACCGCCAGCCGGGCCCGGTCCGGAAGATCATCGAGCGAGTGCAGGAAGTCGACGAAGCCCGCACCGCCGAAGCGCAACAGCCGCCGCACCGCGCCCGCCTTCGGGTCGGCCACCAGATAGTGGCCCAGGTTTTCCAGGATCATCGGCACCGGCTGATCCAGACGGTCCGCCAGCCGCTCGAGCACCCTGTCGGTCAGGGCATCGTCGTAATGCAGCATCGCCTCGAACTCGTCAAAGCCAAGACCGGCCTCGCGCGCGATGTCGTGCCACATCTGCGGCCCGTAACATCCGCGCACGAACCCCTCGATCGCGCGATTGACCAACCCGTGCATACCGTTGCCATACCCTGCCTTGGTGACCCTTTCAGGCCCGTGACCCGTTGCGTTTCCCGCGCAGCATGGCCGATCACCGGTTAAGGTTTTGCCAATACGTTCAATTGTCGGGAACAAGCTGCATGTCGTCGAACATGAGCGCATCGGAGCGCACGGGCTGAAAGCGGGCACCGTCCCGGATCAGCGTCGCGGCCTCGTCCGCGGGCAGGACCCGCAGCCGCACACCGCTGCGGGCATCGCGCAGACCCGCCCGCACCTTCAGCCCCGACGGGCCCGGCACGGCCGTACCGATTTCCACCTGCCCGCCCCCGAGATGCACGAGGTAGATCGCCTGATCCGCGCCCGCCCCCGGTGTCATCTGGTGAAAGATCACCGAACAGCCGCTCTCGAGCCCCTCGAAGGGCAGGCTGCAGCCGCGCACCCATTGCTCCAGGTGATAGGCGCTGATGCCGTCCAGGAACCGCGCGGGCAAGTCACGCCCCGTGGGACGCACGATCAACGCCCCGGCGACCGACGTGAGCCGCGCGGTGCGGACATCTTCCGTCCCGGCCGGAACCGGGCCGCGGCCTGCGTCGCGCGCGGCCGCGATCCGGGCGACCAGCACGGCATGGTCCGGACGCTCCTCCATCGCCTCGAGATCCTCGAGCGCCGCAAGGCCGGCATGGCCCCAGCGATGCGCCATCTCGGAGAGCGGCAGATCGGCAAGCGGCAGACGTCCGTCTGCAAAGCGCGCCACCTGTGACCCGGCGGCGATCCGCTGTGCATTCAGCATCGGCGACAGCCACAGCAGCGACAGGGCAAGGGGGGCCAGCGCCATGACGATGTTGGTGTCGCGAATGCGGCGCGCCCAACCGCGTCCCACCAGGACCGCGCCCGCGTAGGCAAGGCCGTAGAGCGTCAACAGTCCGGCGGCACAGAGCGCGGCCAGGCGCTCGGGGGTCCAGCCGTACTGGCCGACCCGCAGCCATACCGCATAAAGTGCCACGCCCGCCAGGATCGGCGACAAGAGCGCCATGGCCCGCGCAGCCCCCGCCGGAAGACCCCGAAGGACCGCCTCGCTGTCGCTTGCATCCACCGTGGCCGTAACAAGCGTCAGCCCCGCAATCGTCACGGCCATCAGGGTTGCCGCCGCCGAGAGGGTCCCGAAGGCCTCGGAGAGCCCACGCAGAGGCAGCGCCAGAAGGAACACGCCACTGACGGCAACGAGGATCGGCAGCAAGAGCCGCATCAGGCGCAACAGAAGATCCGGAGACAGCGCGTCGCTCAACTCGTGAACCACTGCGAGGGCCAGACCGAAGACCAGCCCGGTGAGCACCGCGCGCGGCAGGGCCCTGTCATACAGTCGCTCGAGCATGTCGATACCCGCCAGCTGCAAGAGCGCGTCCGACAGGAAGACGACCAGCCAGAAAAGCCCGACAAACAGCAAGGCCGCCGCGTAGCGCACCACGATTCCCCAGGCCAGGGCGAAGAGCCGCACATAGTCACGCCACCCGCCCGGGGCCTGAAGCCCCGCGCCGAGAAACGGCAGACCGACAACGAAAAGCGTGGCGATCGCGACCACCGCCAGGCCCGGGTCGGTCCGCGTCAGGTCAGGGAAACGCTCCAGCCACGACCACAGCCCCAGCGCGGCCAGCACCGACAGCGAAAAGCCTGCAATCGACGCGTGGACCAGGCGCACAGAGCCGATCAGCGCCAGCAGCGCCCCGAAGCCCCCCATGACGAAAAGCGCCACCACCGCGAGGTACCGATCCGCGATCACGTCCGTGAGGATATCGTCGAGCGCCCAGGCGGACAGGCCCGCGATCCCGCCGATCAGGGCCATGCGCAGCCGTCCGGCCGCCTGGGTATCGAGGTTCGACGCCATGCCACTCTCCCGTTGGCACAGGCTAGACCCGACACGAACACATGCGCAAAGGCTTTTGCGCGCCGTGCCGGGGCATCATGGCCATGGCTGCGGAACGCGTCCGAAGGTCGTCGCATGCATGGGGCGGGGTCGGCCCCCGCGACGGCGCCCGCAGGACAGGCTAGAAATCCGTGGGCGCCCCGCCCTCGGCCTTTCGACGCGCGACGAAATCGGTCAGTTCCTCGCGGATCGCGGGGTCCATCGGCGGGGCCTGGAACTCGGCCAGGATCTCCTTGTAGAGCCTGTGTGCGCGCTCGGCGGTCCAGGTGCCGCCCGCGACCTCCCAAGCCTCGTAATTCGACCAGTCCGACAGGAACGGCTTGTAAAACGCGGTCGTGTAGCGTTCCTGCGTGTGCTGGATGCCAAAGAAATGGCCGGTGGCGCCCACGTCCTTGACCGCGTCCACGGCGATGTCCTCGGGTGTGGTCGCGGTCAGCGCCGGGTCGAAATAGCGCTGGATCTGCTGCAGCACCTCGCAATCCATGATGAATTTCTCAGGGCTCGCGATCAGCCCGCCCTCGAGCCAGCCTGCGGCATGGAACACCATGTTCGTGCCCGACTGAACCGCGGCCCAAAGCGAATTCGACGTCTCCCACATCGCCTGCCCGTCGGGCACATTGGCCGCACACACGCCAGAGGACCGCATCGGCAGGCCGTAGTATCGCGCCATTTGCCCGGTCATCTGCGTGGCGCGCATGTATTCCGGGGTCCCAAAAGCGGGTGCGCCCGTGCGCATATCCACGTTCGAGGTGAAGGTGCCGATCATCGACGGCGCGCCGGGGCGGATATACTGCGCCAGCGCGATGGCGCTCAGCGCCTCGGCCAGCGACTGGGCCACCGCGCCTGCCATGGTCACCGGCGCCATGGCACCCGCCAGGGTGAAGGGCGTGACCACGGTGACCTGCCCGCGCCGGGTGCACCGCATGTAGCCGTCGAGCATCGGGTGGTCGTGCTTCAAAGGCGAGGTCGAGTTGATATTGGTGTACATCCGCGGGCTGGCCTCGAATTCCTCGTGGCTCAGCCCGCCCGAGATGCGTACCATCTCCATCACGTCCTCGACCCGCTCGGGCCCCAGCGAATAGGCATGCACCGCCTTGTCGCACAGCGTGAGCTTGTCGAAGGTCACATCGAGATGACGGACAGAGGGGTGGATATCCACCGGCTCGACCGGGTAGCCGCCGGCGATATGGATGCAGTTGAAATACTGGGTCAGTCGGATGAGGTTCGCGCACATCTCGCGCGTGCCTGGCACCTTGCGGCCCAGTTCCATGTCCCAGTAGTTGGGCGGTGAGGCGACGGCCCCGAAGACAAGGTTGCGCCCGCCCAGCGTCACCGCGCGGTCGGGGTTGCGCGGGGTCAGCGTGAAGTCCGAGGGCGCGTGGCCCAGCATCTCCATCACGAAATCGCGGCCCATATAGACCGTCTCGCCCTCGGTCTTGCAGCCCGCCTGTTTCAGGATCGCCAGCGCCTCGGGGTTCAAAAACGCGATCCCGATCTCTTCGAGAATGCGCATCGCCCCGTCATGGATCGCGGCGATGCCATCCTCGTCCAGCGGCTCGGTCGGGCGGTCGGTGTTGACGGGCACGGCCCAGGGGATCAGTTCGATCGCGCCCCGGCTGCGCCGGGCGTTGCCTGCCCGGCCCCCGGCCCGTTTTTTCTGTGCCACCGCCTGTTCCATGCGCGCGCCTCCGCTTTGTCCGTGTCACAAGCATGCCTGCGTGTGGACGTTTGACGCGGCTGAATGCGACATCCCGTGTCGCGGGCGGCGCAGGTCCCTGAACGGGTGGCCCGAGGGGAGGGGTCCGGGACCGGCACCCATGCTCGGCACTGGGGCGTTCAGGCCGTCAGACCGCCATACCCAGCCAGGCCGGTAAATGCCCGATATCCGGCAGAACCCCGTCGGCATGGGGTGTCAGTTCCTGGGCCTCAGCAGGTCCGGTCAGCACCGCCACGGTGCCCATCCCCGCCGCGCGGCCCGCAATCAGATCATGGGTGCTGTCACCGACCATGAACGTGCGCGCGGGCGGCACCTCCATGATCCCGGCCAGCGCCAAAAGCGGGTCCGGATCGGGCTTTGCGCCATGCCCACTGTCGAACCCCGCGACGGCGTCGAAAAGCCCGCGCACGCCCACGGCCTCGAGATGGGCCAAAGCAGAGGCCTCGGAATCGTTCGTCATCACAGCCAGCCGCAGCCCGGCCGCCCGGAGCCGCGCCAAAAGCGGCGCAAGCGGCACTGCCGGAGCCAAGGGCGCCGTCATCGCGCGCTCCATCAGGAAAAGCTCCAATGCTTCCACCGATGGTCCCGGCATCGCGCGGGCCACGCATTCCGCCGCCTCGCGGTTCGTGCCCGCGATCACCGGGCTGTCCGGGTGAAAGCCGCGCGTCACGGGGTCAAAGCGCAGCTCGGCCATCAGGCGGGCCTGCAAACCCGGATCGCCCGCCGCCAATTCCTCGATCAGATCGGCCGCCCAGATGTCCCAGGTGGCCCGGAAATCGAACAGGGTGCCATCCTTGTCGAAAATGATCGCCTGGGTCTGCATCCGACCTTCCTGACCTGCCTGTGTCACGCTGCCCGCTCTGTGCCCCGCCCGCGGTCCCGAGGCAAGCGGTGGCTTGACATCCGGCGCCGGGCGGGGCGCTGTCTTGGCCAATGACCGAGAACGCCCCCTACCGCCTGCACGACTCGCTGGGCTATCACCTGTCCCTGGCCGCCCGGCTGCAGGAAAAGCGGCTGGATGACGGCCTGCGCGCGCTGGGATTGACGCGCACGACCTGGTGCATCCTGCTTGCGGTGGGGAATGAGGGCCTGTCCCAGCCCTCGGACATCGCCGATTTTGTGGGCATAGACCGCACCGCGACCTCGCGCGCGCTGCGCTCGATGGAGGCCGACGGGCTGATCGACCGCTGCAGCGGCGAGGGCGACGGACGCACGCGGGCCGTTCTGCTAACCGATCTTGGCCGTGCCAAGATCCCGCAAGCCTCGAAGGTTGCCCGCGGCAATGGCGAAATCCTGGCCGAACGGCTCAGCCCGGACGAGGTCGACGCGCTCAAATCGCTTCTGCGCAAGTTGCAGGCGGGCGAGGATCTGCCGCTGCCGAAACTCTGAGGCCGCAGGCGCTGGCCAACCCCGCCCCGGCCTTGCGCCGGGGCCTCCCGCCCTGTCAGGTCCAATGCACCTGGGCCCCGCCCGGCAAAACGGCACGGGCGGTCATCGGCACCTCGTAGCTCAGGCCCTCCGCGTCGCAGAAGGCCACGACCCAGGCATCGTCCATCAAAACGAAATCGAGCACGGCACCCAGGAAGGCGGGGTCTTCGGCGGCCCGCCGCAGGTCCGACGCATCGGCCCCGGAACTGCCCAGGAAAACGGGCATCAGATCGTCCGTGGCCGCAAGCCAACCCAGTGCCTTGAGCGCCACCGTCTCGGCCGCAGCTTGCGTCATCGCCATCGAAGAGGTCTCCGGAAAGGATTTCTTGACCAGTTTCAATAAAGACTGAAGGCGAGGAGTGAACAAGCCGGAAAGGCCGCACATGACAGGTCGGTTGCTCATCGCCCACGGAGAGGCCAGCAGGCGTATCCTGCTCGCCGCACGCGCGACGGCGGGATCGGGATCGGGATCGGGCCCGAGGGCGGCGCAGGTCGCCCTGGCGGCTACGCTGCCCGAGCTCGAGACCAAGCTGGCGGCCCGGTGCCCCGACATCGTGCTGCTCGATGCGGCCCTGCCCGGTCTGACCGCAACCGGGTTGCAGCGACTGGCCACGGCACCGGGGGCGCCGCCGGTTCTGGTGCTTCTTCCCGCGGCCGGGGGCCTGTCGCGACTGGAGGCGCTCACCGCCGGTGCGGCGGACGTGCTCGACGCGCCCTATCAGACCGATCTGCTGCTGGCCTTGCTGCGCAAGATCATCCGCGACCGCGACAGCGACCGCGAAGTGCAGCAGCGCCGCGAGACGTGCCGCGCGCTGGGCTTTGCCGATCCGGCGGCCCCGTTCGCGGCACCGGCCCGCATCCGCGTTGTGGCGCAGCCGGGCCCCGCCGCCGAACGGCTTGCCGCTGCGCTGGCCCGCGCCACGCCCCACAGGATCGACCTGCAGCACCCGGCGCACGCGCTGGATGCGCCACCCCCCGATGTGCTGGTCATGACCGACCCGTCCGAGACACGCGCGCGCCTGCCCGATATCCGCAGCTGGGATGAAACGCGCCATGTGGGCGTGCTGGTCTGCTTCGCCCCGCACGCGGCGTCAGAGGCCGCGGCGGCGCTCGACCTGGGCGCCGACGACGCCATGACCGCGGGGGCCGAGCCCGCGGAAATCGCCCTTCGACTGGACCGGCTGGTTGCGCGCAAACGCGCCGCTGCGCGGCTGCGCGATATCCAGAGCCAGGGGCTCGAGGCGGCACTGACCGATCCGCTGACCGGGCTCTACAACCGCCGCTATGCCTTCGTCCACACCGCGCGCCTGGCCGAGGAGGCCCAGGCCAGCGGGCGCGCCTGGGCGTTGATCGTGGGCGATCTGGACCATTTCAAGCGCATCAACGATCGCCACGGCCATGCCGCGGGCGACGCGGTTCTGCGCACCGTGGCGCAGCGGCTGCGCGGCTGCCTCAGGGCGCAGGATCTCGTGGCCCGGATCGGGGGCGAGGAATTCCTGATCGCCCTGCCCGACACCGACCGCGGCGGCGCCATCGACGCGGCCGAACGGATCCGCAGCGCCATCGCGCGCGGCCCGGTGACGGTGCCCGGGCGCGCGGGGCCGATCTCGGTCACGATGAGCCTTGGCGTCGCCGTGGCCCGTCCGGCGGCCGAAGCCCCGCAGGATCAGGTCATCCGCGTGATGGAACGCGCCGACCGCGCGCTCTACGGCTCGAAAGAGCGCGGGCGCAACACCGTCACGGTGGGGCGGCGCCGACGCTCGGCTGCCTGAGATCCAGGCCCCCGGGGGCACGCGCCCGCCGCTCAGGGTCTGGGCACAAATGCCCGCCGCTCAGGGTTTGGGCGGATGCGAGGGGCCATCGCGGCGCTTCGCGATCTCTGCCTCGAGCCGGTCCGCCATGGCTGCGCGGGCCTCCGGCGGCATTGCGGCAACGCGGGCCACGAGCACCTCGCGCCCGACGGCCGCCCGCGCCAGAACCCCCTCCTGCTGGCGGCGCAGCACGGCATCGAAGGCCGCCGCATCGAACGGCGCCTGCCGCAAGAGACTGAGGGCCGTGTCATAATGCGCGCGGGGTGCGTTGCGGCGCAGGCTGTCATCGTCGCGGAACCGGCGGATCGCCTCGCGGCGCAGGGCGCGGCGGTCCTCCTCCTCGAGCGCTCTGATATAGGCAAAGGCCACGTCCCGGTCCGGCATGCGGTAACGGTCGGGTCCGCCGCGCAGCACCGCGCCTGCAACGACACCTACCACCAACAGGTTCAGGGCCAGGGAGGCAAACAGCACCAGCCGCAGCCAGGGCCGCATGCGGGGCGGTTTCGGCGTTGTCTCAGGATCGGTCATGGTCGCGTCCTACCCGTCTTCGAAGGCAAGGTCATAGCCGCCATCGAGGGAAAACAGCCCCGAGGCGTCCCCGAAATACAGCGCCAATTGCGTGTCGAGCACCGAGGGCGGACTGACCCCGATCCACAGACCTGTCGCCGTCGCCGCCACGAGGCCGCCCGCGGCTGGCCAGCCGCCCAGCGCGCGCCACAGCCCCGAGAGGATCCCGCCGCCGCGCCGGTCGGCCGTCTCCGGGGCCCGCGACACGTCCGCGGCCGACGGGTCCGGCATCGCCTGCAGGGCGTCCTGCATCACCCGGTCCAAAAGAAGGGCCGAAGGAAAGGGCGCCTCGTCGCGCGCACGGGCCAACATGTCATTCAGACGCCTGTCCTGGCCCCCCGGGGCGTGATCGCGATCAGTGTTCTTCATATCCCAACTCCTCGCGCCGCCCGGCCAATGCCTGGGCCAGCGCCCGTTTGCCCCGGGCCGTGAGACTTTCCACGGCCCGGACGCTCATGTCCATGATCTCAGCGATCTCGGGGTTTCCCAGACCGTCGAGGTGGCGCAGAACCACCGCTTGCCGTTGCCGGTCGGGCAACGTGTTCAGCGCGGCTTGCAACGCGTCGATACGGGCGGCCTCTTGCAGCCGTTCGTCGGCGCTGGCCTGCCCATCCTCGGGTTCCGGCACCGTCTCCAGATCGACCGAGCGCTGGCGGCGCTTGCGGTCGATGCAGAGGTTCGCCGTCACTCGGTACAACCATGTGGTGACCTTGGCCTCGCCCATGCGCCACTCGGGCGCGATCTTCCAAAGTCGGATCAACGCCTCTTGTGCGACGTCCTCGGCCTCGGCCCGGTCGCCCAGAAGCCGCGCGGCATGGGCAAAGACGCGGGGCGTCAGCCGCAACGTCAGCGCACGCGCCGCCATCGGATCCCCGCCCGCATAAAGGGCAAGCAGATCCTCGTCGGATCGGTCGTTCAAGGCGTCAAGCGGCATGTCCATCGTCCGGCAGGCGTAGCGGCAACCTGAAAGGGGCGCAATTGCGGCGGTGTCCCAAGGGACGCAGGACACCGCCGCCCGCGGCTTCGGCCTAGCGGTCGCTGCCGAAGCGGTGACCGCGGTGATCGCGGCCCCCATCGCGGCGATCGGCCATACGCTTGCCCATCGCCGCGAACTCGGCCTGCGAGATCTCGCCGTCACCATCGGTGTCGATCCGGTCGAACATCCGGTCGCGGCGGGTGTCCCCGCGGTTGGTCAGTTCCTCGATGCTCAGCTTGCCATCCTCGTCGGCATCCAGCCGCTCGATCATCCGCTCACCCATACGCTCGAGGCGTGCCTGGCGTTCGGTCTCGCGCAAGGCGGCCAGTTCCGCAATGCTCAGAAACCCATCGCCATCGGTGTCGGCGGCGGTCAGGCGTGCCTGACCGTAGGCCTGGATCTCGTCCTGGCTCAACGCGCCGTTGCCGTCGGTATCGGCGGCAGCGAAATCAATCATCGGCTGGCCCATACGCCCGGCCCGGTCGCCCCGGTCAAACGGCTTGGCCTCGGCCACGCCGCCCAGGGCGATGGCAAGGGCGGTGGCGGTCATCATCAAGGTTGCGCGTTTCATCATGTGCTCTCCTTCGTGTCTCTGTCGGCCCGCCCTGCACCTGTCTTGGGGAGGGGTGAGGTCTGGTCCGGGGCGGGCGAAACCGGATCGTGTCGCCGGTTTCTGCAAGGTCTTACGGCACGGCGCCCGGGTTCCGTCGCACGCGGCGTGAAAAAACCATGCGGGGCTTCGCATCTTTTTGCGACATCGCGACGCAAGGACAGAACGACCCCTAGTGCCCACGCCGCCTTTGGCTGAGGTTGCCCGCCAACTGGAGAACGGAATTCCCATGACCGACCCCACCGACCTGAGCGTGTCCGCCCCCAAAGCGGACGCCCGCCCGACCTGGCCCGCGATCCGCAAGGGCTGGTGCCGGAAATGCCCCAATTGCGGGTCCGGCCCGTTGATGCGGGGCTATCTCAACGTGCGCAAATCCTGCCCCGTCTGCCGCGAAGAGCTGCACCATCACCGCGCCGACGATGGCCCGGCTTACCTCACGATCCTGATCGTGGGCCACGTGATGGCTCCGCTCCTGCTGGCCGTCTTCGAAATGTGGCGCCCCGAGCCGTTGGTGCTGTTCACGATCTTCGCGGTTGGCTGTGTCGCGCTGTCGCTATACCTTCTGCCGCGACTGAAAGGCGTCATCGTCGCGATCCAGTGGTCGCGCTTCATGCATGGGTTCTCGCCCGAAACATGATAGTGGCGCCGCGAGAGGACCCGCGCGCCCATGCAGATTGACAAGACCGCCATTCGCGACGCCGCCACCGTGATCGTGCTGCGCGACCGCGACACGGCACCCAAGGTGCTGATGGGCCAGCGCGGGGCCAAGGCCGCGTTCATGCCCAACAAGTTCGTCTTTCCCGGCGGCGCGGTGGACCTTGCGGATGCCGACGTGCCGCTGGCCACGCCCCTGCCCGAGAGGTGCCGCACCCGCCTGATCGACGATTGCGCGCAGGATCTGTCCCATGCACTGGCTGCCGCCGCCGTGCGCGAGCTTTGGGAGGAGACCGGCCAGATCCTGGGCCTGCCCGGCGACTGGCAGGGTGATGTGCCCGGGGATTGGCACGGTTTCGCGGCCACCGGCCACCTGCCCCGCGCCGACACGCTGCAATTCGTGTTCCGGGCGATCACGCCTCCGGGCCGCCCGCGCCGCTTCGATGCGCGGTTCTTCCTTCTGGATGCCGAGGATTTGGCCAGCGATCCCGATGATTTCTCGGCCGCGACCGACGAGCTGTCGCATCTGCAATGGATCGGTGTGGACGAGATCCGCCGCTTCGACATGCCCTTCATCACCGAGGTGGTGCTGGCGGAGGTTGCGGCGCGGGCCCGGGACCGGACACCGCCCGCCTCGGTCCCGTTCTTTCGCAACGATGACGAAGAAAGCCTGTTCCTGCGGCTTTATGGACGCGCGCCCGCGGACTGAGCCAGCGGGCTCAGAGGTAGAGGATCAGGCCCAGGATCGACAGGCCCAGCACGGCCATGCCCAACAGCTCGCGCGCGGTGACCTTTTCGCGGAAGAACAGCACCGAGGCGGCCAGCGAAAAGATCAGCTCCACCTGTCCCAGCGCATTCACATAGGCCGCGTTCTGCAGGGTGAAGGCCGTGAACCAGCAAAGCGATCCGGCAAGACTGGTCAGTCCCACCCAGACCGCCACGCGCCGCGCAGCCCAGACCAGGCGCATCTGCCCGGGTTCGCGCCAGGCCAGCCATAGCGCCATGGCAATGGTTTGCGCCGTGGTCACCGCTGCCAGGGTCACCGCCGCGCGCAGGAACGGCGCGTCAGAAGCGATCTCGAGCGAGGCACCGCGATAGGTCACGCCCGAGACGGCGAAGAGAAGCCCCGACATGAGACCAAGCCCCGCCGCACGGTTGCCGATGCGCATCAGCCACGATCCCACCGCGCCCGGCGTGTCGGACAACAGGAGCACGCCCACCAGTCCCAGAAGGATCGCGGCGAAGCCGATCACGCTCACGCCCTCGCCCAGAACGACCCAGCCCACCAGTACCGTCTGGATCACCTCGGTCTTCTTGAAGGTGATGCCCACGGCGAAATTGCGCGTCTTGAACAACAGGACGACACAGACCGTCGCCAGGATCTGCGCCGCGCCCCCGGTCAGGGCATAGGCCCAGAAGGCGAGCCCAAGCGCAGGCAGGGGGGTGCCGGTCAGCGTGAACCACGCAAGCACTCCGAACAGCACCAGCGGCGCGGAATAGACGAACCGGGCAAAGGTCGCGCCCGCCGCGGATAGCGCTGCGCCGCTTAGGTGCTTTTGCAGCATGAAGCGGCCGGTCTGGAAAACCGCGGCCGCCAGGGTGACGGGGATCCAAAGCTCCATGGGATCCCCTATGCCGCCTCAGTCCCGCCCGCGCCAGAGCGGATGGGGCACAGGATCCTTGGCCTGGAACAGGTAGCGGCGGAAGATCTCGGCGTACGAGCGGTACATGTAGCCGCCATTCCGGCCCAGGTAGCGCTCGCGATTGGCGCAATAGAGCGCGGGCAGGCGGTACCATGGCACCTTGGGATGCATGTGATGGACCACATGCAGGTTGTTGTTGAGAAACAAGAGCGCCAGGGGCCCGCGATCCTCGATGATGACGGTGCGGCCGCGCGCGCGCTCATGGGCCTGGTGTTCGAGAAAGGTGCGGATCTTCAGGACCGACAGTGCCAGGTAGGCGGCGATCAAGTAAGCCCAGACCGGCATCGCCGCGACGGCGGCCAGCCACCAGATGACCAGCGCCAGCGCCGGAATGTGCCAAAGCCATCCTGCCAGAACACGCCTGTCGCCTGCGCGGATCGCGCGCCAATCGGCGGCCATGAAGGCCACCTGCCCCACGATGGGCCCGATCAGCAGCCGCCCGGCCAGCGTGTTGTTCACGGCCAGCACCGCCTGTTGCCAGCGTGGCAGCCTGTCCCAGAGGTCCGGGTCGAGGTAGTTGCTTTCGGGATCGTCATAGGGATCGGTCAGGATCGCGTCCTGGTGATGGGCCAGATGCGTGTCGCGAAACCGCAGATACGGCACGACCAGGGTAAGCGCGGGAAAAACCAGAACCGCGTTCAGCCGTTTGTCACGGAACGGGTGCCCATGGATCACCTCATGGGTGAGCGAGGCGTGCTGCGCCGCCGCCCAGGCCGCCAGGACAACCCCGAGTGGCAACCAGACCGCCGCCGCCCATGTGGTGGCCATGACCCAGACCCCGTAGACCAACGCCAGGATCGCCAGCGTCGGCCATTCGACACTGTGACGGGATGGCTCAGTCATGCCGCCCCCAGGAAATGCGGGCCCAGATCCGTTCGTAGACCACATACATCGCCAGCCCGACGGCTGTGTTGATCACGGCCATGGCGCCGCCAATGGCCGCGGAGCCGGTCAGAAACAGCCCGACCGCCGCCATGACGACAAGGCCGATCGCACCCCACAAGACCGCTTTGACGAGCGTCCGCGCCCGCGTTTCCATGCCGTACCTCCGATTGTTGGAACACCGCGACCCTAGGCAGGAACAGCGCCGTTGCGAATTCCGGATATGATTAACAAAAATCCGCAGATGTGATATTTGTGACATAATGATTGAAAAAACCGACAAACGCAGCCGCGCCGCCCTGTTCCGACGCCGCCTGACCGAAGCCATGACCAAAGCAGGCATGAGCCAAAGTGCCCTGGCCCGCGCGGTGGGCGTGGACCGCTCGACCATTTCGCAGCTTCTGACCGGCGCGGGCGCGCGCCTGCCCAATGCCCAGGTCGTAGCCGAATGCGCCGCGGCGCTGCGCGTGTCCGCCGATTGGCTCCTGGGTCTGTCGGACCGCCCGGAAAGCGCGGCGGAGTTGCTCGCGGCATCGCTGTCACTGACCGAGGCCCCCCGCGCACTGGTCGACGAACAGATCTTTGCCTGGCACCAGGAGGCCGCGGGCTACAAGATCCGCCATGTGCCTGCGGCCCTGCCCGACATGTTCAAGACCCGCGCGATGCTGGAATGGGAATACGCCCCCCATCTGGGCCGCACCGCCCACCAGGCCATCGGCGCGTCAGAGGACCGGCTGAACTGGATGCGGGGCTCGACCTCGGATTACGAAATCGCGATGCCGCTGCACGAGATGACAAGCTTCGCCCGTGCCGAGGGCTATTACGCGCGCCTGCCCCGAGCCGTGCGCGAAGAGCAGATCGACCGGTTTCACAGCCTGTCCGAGCAACTCTACCCCCGTTTGCGCATCTATCTCTACGATGCGCAAAGGGTCTTTTCCGCGCCCGTGACGATCTTCGGCCCGCTTCTCGCTGTGCTCTACATGGGACACAACTACATCGTGTTCCGCGACAGCGAACGCGTGCAAGCGGTCACACGCCATTTCGACAGCCTCGTGCGCGAGGCCGAGGTGACCGCGCGTGACCTGCCGGCGTTCCTGGGCCAGTTGCGCCTGCAGATGGGCTGACCTTTCCGTGCCGCCCGGCCGGTCCGGAGCGCCATTCGAGTATTTTCGGAAAGATGAAGCAGAGGGACGCCGCCTCGACCCGTCCGGCGTGCGTTAACCTTAACGGCGATTAACGTTAACGCGGGCACCGATTGCGGATCGAGACGCGCTGTCCCGGTCTTCGTCTTCGGCAGGGTTCGCACGGCGTTTAGGCGGCCGGACAAAGCGGGTCGATGCGAATGCCCCTGGGGCCGGTACCCTGCGCCCTGCCAGCCGTCTTGCCCATGCGTTAACGTTACTCAGGATCAACCTTAACGCTGGGCCCAACGCCGGTCCTCTCGCCGCGTCCTGATCTTCTTCTTGGTCCAAATACCCCAGACCACCGGATCGTCCGGGCGCGGCGAACCGGCAGCAAAGCCTCAGTAGGGCATGGGATGGGCCCGGTGCGCCTCATCGATGTCGCTCAGCACCTCATCGGGCAGGAGCAGATCCGCCGCGCCCAGCGCATGTTCGAGCTGCGGCAGGGTCGTCGCACCGAAGATGACCGACGCCATGAAGGGACGCGTCCGGCACCAGGCGAGGGCCATGTGTACCGGGTCGAGCCCGTGTTTTTCCGCGATCTCCAGGTAGGCCGTGACTGCGGGGCGCACACGGGGCGTGTTCCGCCCGCCCATCGTATCGTTGAGCGTCATCCGCGAGCCGTCGGGCACCCGGTCGTTCTGGTACTTGCCGGTCAGGAACCCCGTGGCGAGGGGGGAATAGGCCAGAAGCCCCACATCCTCGTTCACGCACAGTTCCGAAAGATCGGTGTCGAACATCCGGCACAACAGCGAATACTCGTTCTGGATCGTGGCCACCCGCGGCCCGCCCACGCGCTCGGCCGTGGCCAGCCATTGCGCCGTGCCCCAGGCGCTTTCGTTCGAAAGGCCGAAATGGCCGATCGTTCCCCGCTCGACCTCGCGCTGGAGCGCGCCCAACGCGTCCTCCATATGCGCGATCGTGTCGTCCCGGTTCTGGCCCGAAGGGTCGAATGTCCAGTTCTTGCGGAACATGTAAGAGCCGCGATTGGGCCAATGGAACTGGTAGAGGTCGATATGATCGGTCTTGAGCCGTTTCAGCGACCCTTCCACCGTCTCGGGGATGGTCTTGGACGAAATCGGCGCGCCATCGCGCACATGCTTCATCCCTTCGCCCGAATGCTTCGTGGCCAGGATCACCTCGTTCCGCCGCCCGGTCCTTTCGAACCAGTCGCCGATGATCTCTTCGGTCCTGCCGATGGTCTCGGCCCGCACGGGGTTCACCGGGTACATCTCGGCGGCATCGAGAAAATCGATCCCGTGATCCAGTGCCATGTCGATCTGGGCATGGGCCGTGGCGGCATCGGTCTGGCTGCCGAAGGTCATGGTGCCCAGGCACAGCCAGGGCACGGTCAGGCCGGTGCGGCCCATCGGGTTTCGGTCCATCGGTCGGGGTCCTGTTCAGATATGCGTTCGGGACCGACCCTAGGGACCCCATCACCGAACGCAAGGGGACGGGGGCTGGCGGCTTGAGAACATTTAAAGAACATCTATACTCATTCCCATGCCGCAGCCCCATGCTCTTTTGTCCCGCGCCCCCCATCGCGACCGCCCGCAGCTGGCCCTGCCCGGGGGCATCGCCCTGGCCCAGGCCCGTGCCCACGAGGTCTGCGGGCCCGCCCGGCGCAGCTTTGCCGCCTGGGCCGCGGGGCGGATGCAGGGGCCGGTCTTCTGGATCGCGCCCGCCTTCGGCACCGATCCGCTGAACCCAGACGGGCTCTGGCCCTTGGCCGATCCGGGGCGGTTCACCTTTCTGAGCCCCAAGCGGGCCGCGGATGTGCTCTGGTGCCTCGAAGAGGTGCTGCGCGCGGGCGTCGTGCCGCTCGCCGTGGCGGACCTGACCGGGCTGCCGGGGTTGACGGCGGTGCGGCGGCTGCACCTCGCGGCCGAGATGGGCATGGCCGAGGGGGCCGTGGCCCCGCTGGCGCTGCTCCTGACCCCCGGCGATGGCGGCGCCCCGGGGATCGAGACGCGCTGGCACATGGCCCCGGCCCACGCACCGGGCGCGCAGCGCTGGCAACTGGACCGCAGGCGCGCCCGCACAGAGCCACCCCGCGCCTGGGTACTGGAACGCGACGCCTCGGGCCGCATCGCCCCGGCCGAGGCCGCGAGGGCGCTGGCCGAGGTGTGAGATCGGACCACGAGATACCCCGCGCCACCCCCGAAGGGCCTCTGGTGCAGCCGACGAGGTCCCAGGCCATCAAACGTAGGGTGCGTGCTTGCACGCACCATCCTCATCACCATCCCCATCGACAGAGCGGCGTGAGATCACGCACACCACGCCAATCCAAATTGCAGAAAACGCCCTAAACGCGCGCCCCACACCAATCGCACAAACCGCGAAACAAAACCGCGCCGCCAACCCTAACTCACCCCACGGCCTCTCCTCCAATCCCGACACCCGCACCGCCGTTTTCCCGCTAGACACCACCGCAGAGCCTGCGAGGGTCAGGACCCATGACCTCGCTCATCTCCTTTGCCGCGCTCTTTCTGTCGATCATGATGATGCAGCTGTCGTCGGGCGGCGTGGGCCCGCTCGATGCGCTCGTGGGGCTCGAACAGGGCTTCAGCCGCTCGCAGGTGGGCCTCCTGGGCTCGGCCCATTTCCTCGGTTTCTTCATCGGCTGCTGGTGGGCGCCACGGATGATGGGCCGCGTGGGCCATTCCCGCGCCTTCGCGGCCTTCACGGCGATGGGGGCCATCGGGCTCATCGGCCACACGCTCATGCTCGACCCCACCGCCTGGGCCGTCCTGCGCGTGGCCTCGGGCCTGTCGATCGCGGGCTGCTACACCATCGTCGATGCCTGGCTTCAGGCCAAGGTGACGAATGCCAACCGCGGGCGCACCATGGGCATCTATCGCAGCACCGATCTGGGCGCGCAGCTCATCGCGCAAGGGCTGATCGGCCTTCTCGCGGGGCTCGAGACCTACATGGCCTACAACCTTCTGGCGCTGATAGCCTGCGCCTCGCTCCTGCCGCTCACACTGACCCAGGCCTCGCCCCCGGTTCTGCCCGCCGCGCCCAAGCTCGACCCGATGCTGGCGCTGCGCCGCTCGCCGCTGGCGGTGCTGGCGGTGATCGTGGCGGGGCTGACCGGCGCAGCCTTCCGGATGGTGGGGCCCATCTACGGCGCGGAACTGGGGCTGAGTCCCGGGCAGATCGGCCTTTTCCTCGCGGCCTTCGTGGCAGGGGGCGCGCTGGCGCAATACCCCGTGGGGTGGCTGGCCGACAGCCGCCCGCGCCGCACGGTGCTCATCTGGCTCTCGCTCGCCGCCATTGCCAGCTCTGCGCTCACCGTCGCCATCGCCCATCTGGGCACCACGGCGGTGATGCTGTCGGCCGCGCTTTTCGGGCTCACCACCTACCCGGTCTATTCCGTGGCCACCGCCCATGCCCATGACTTCGCAAGCGACGATGAGCGGGTGGAGCTGTCGGCCGCGCTTGTCTTTCTCTTCGCCATCGGGGCCATCGCCGCGCCACTGATCACCTCGCGGCTCATCGACCTGTATGGCCCGCCCGCGCTCTTCGCCTTCATCGCCGTGGGGCATGTGGTGCTGGCAGGCTACGGCCTTGCCCGGATGCGTGTCCGCCCCAGCCCGGAACAGCGCACGCGTTACACCTATGCCCCGCGCACATCCTTCCTGATCGGGCGGATCACCGGGCGGCTGCGCAGCGGCGGGCGCGATGACGACAGGTCCTGACCCTCTGGCCCTCGGCCCCGATTGCCAGTAGAGGGGGCACAACAAGCGAACAGGGACCGACATGACCCGTCATCTCATCACCTCCGCCATTCCCTATATCAACGGGATCAAGCACCTGGGCAATCTCGTGGGCAGCCAACTGCCCGCCGATCTTTATGCTCGCTACCAACGCGCGCGGGGGCGCGAGGTGCTGTTCCTCTGCGCCACCGACGAACACGGCACGCCCGCGGAACTGGCCGCCGCCAAAGCGGGCAAACCCGTGGCCGAATACTGCGCCGAAATGCATGGCATCCAGGCCGAGATCGCCCGCGGCTTCCGCCTCAGCTTCGACCATTTCGGCCGCTCTTCCTCACCCCAGAACCACCGGTTGACCCAGCATTTCGCTGGCCGCCTGGTGGAGGCCGGGCTTATTCGTGAAGTGACCGAAAAGCAGGTCTATTCCAACGCCGACGGCCGCTTTCTGCCCGATCGCTATATCGAGGGCACGTGCCCCAATTGCGGCTACGACAAGGCCCGCGGCGACCAGTGCGAGAACTGCACGAAACAGCTCGACCCGACCGATCTGATCGACCCGCGGTCGGCCATCTCGGGCTCCACCGATCTCGAAGTGCGCGAGACCAAACACCTCTACCTGCGCCAGTCGTCCATGCGCGACCGGCTGAACGCCTGGATCGACAGCAAATCCGACTGGCCTGTGCTCACCACCTCGATAGCCCGGAAATGGCTGAACGATGGCGACGGTCTCCAGGACCGCGGCATCACCCGCGACCTCGACTGGGGCATCCCGGTCAAGAAGGGCGATCAGGACTGGCCGGGGATGGAGGGCAAGGTCTTCTATGTCTGGTTCGACGCGCCCATCGAATACATCGCCTGCGGCGCCGAATGGGCCGAGGCCAACGGGCTCGATGACGCTGCCTGGGAACGCTGGTGGCGCACCGACAAGGGCGCGGACGACGTTCGCTACACCCAGTTCATGGGCAAGGACAACGTGCCCTTCCACACGCTCAGCTTCCCCGCCACGATCCTCGGCTCGAGCGAGGATTGGAAGCTTGTCGATTACATCAAGTCCTTCAATTATCTGAACTATGACGGCGGGCAGTTCTCCACCTCCCAGGGCCGCGGGGTGTTCATGGATCAGGCGCTGGCGATCCTGCCCGCGGATTACTGGCGCTGGTGGCTGCTCAGCCATGCGCCCGAAAGCTCGGATGCGGAATTCACCTGGGAGAACTTCCAGGCCTCGGTGAACAAGGACCTGGCCGACGTATTGGGCAATTTCGTCTCCCGCGTGACCAAGTTCTGCCGCTCCAAGTTCGGCGAGGTGGTGCCCGAGGGCGGCCAACCCGGGCCCCGCGAGGCTGCGCTGATCCAGGAACTTACCACCCGCATCCGCGCCTACGAAGCCCATCAAGAGGCGATGGAAGTCCGCAAGGCCGCACAAGAGCTTCGCGCGATCTGGGTCGCGGGCAACGAATACCTGCAAGAGGCCGCGCCCTGGTCCACCTTCAAGGAAGACCCCGAACAAGCTGCCGCGCAGATCCGCCTCGCGCTCAACCTCATCCGCCTCTACGCGGTGCTGTCGTCGCCCTTCATCCCCGATGCGAGCGACCAGCTCATGGCGGCCATGGGCAGCACCGATTGGTCCTGGCCCGACGATGTCGAGACCGCCCTTGCCACCCTGCCCCCGGGCCATGCGTTCACCGTTCCGGATGTGACCTTCCGCAAGATCACCGACGAGGAACGCGAAGACTGGCAGGCGCGTTTTTCGGGCACCCGCGACTGAGCCCGGACTGAGACCTGGGGCGGCGCACTCCGCCCCTGGCTTCTTCTTGGCAAAAAAACCTCAGAGCCACCGCGCACCCCGCGCATCCGTCGGTCGGCGCGTCGCATCGCAAATATCTGAATAAAGAGCGCGCGGAAGCGCTCAATTTGGCAACGCCCCGTCCGGGTCGCTCCCGTCGATCTCCGCGCGCAGGGCCGCACCGTCGCCGTCCCGCCCCGGGATCGGCAGCCCGTCGGGCACCGGGCCGAAGCGGGGCGCGGGGGCGGGCTCGGGGCGGCCGTCCCGCACCCGCCAGCTGCCTCGAGCGGCCATGTGGGGGTCGCGCGCGGCCTCCTCGGGGCTCAGCACCGGCGCCACGCAGGCGTCCGACCCCTCGAAGAGCTTGGCCCAATGGGCCTGCGGCGCGCCGGCAAAAATCTCCGCCAGCCGCGCGCTCAGCCCGGGCCAGGCCGCGCGGTCGAACTGTCCCTCGGCAAACTCGGCGTCTCCTTCAAGCCCCATCCGTTCCAGGAACAGCGCATAGAACTTGGGCTCCAGGCATTGCACGGTGACAAACCGACCGTCGGCACTGGCATAGGCCCGGCTCCAATGGGGTCCGTCCAATAGGCTTTGCCCCCGCGTCATCGACAGCGGCAGCGACGCCAGAAGCCCCATCATATGCGCCGCCCCGTCCACGATGGCCGCATCCACAACGCAACCCTCTCCGGTCCGCTGCGCCTGCAAAAGTCCCGAGAGCATCCCCGCCACGAGATAAAGCGCCCCGCCCCCGATATCGCCCAGAAGTGTCGGCGGCGGAAACGGCGCGTCCCCGGGCAGGCCCGCGTAATGCAGCGCGCCCGACAGCGACAGGTAATTCAGGTCATGCCCCGCCCGGGCCGCGCGCGGGCCGTCCTGCCCCCATCCGGTCATGCGGCCATAGACCAGCCGCGGAGTGTCCGCGCGCAGAACCTCGGGCCCCAGCCCCAGCCGCTCCATCACGCCGGGACGGAAGCCCTCGATCAGCCCGTCCGCCGTGCCGATCAGCCGGCGGGCAAAGCCCGCATCGCCCGCGTCCTTGAGATCGAGCGCGATGGACCGTTTCCCCCGGTCCAGCGGATTGCCCGCCTCCAGCCCCGGCGGCGGGGTGCCGCCCTTGCGGTGGATGACGATCACCTCGGCCCCCATCTCGGCCAGCATCATCGCGGCAAAGGGCGCGGGCCCCAGCCCCTCCACCTCGACGATACGCAGGCCCGCAAGCGGCGGCATGGGTCTCACAGCGCCGTCTCGGCCGAGCCCACGTTATCCACCCCGCGCGCGTCCAGCAGATGCGTCAGCCAGTCGGGGTCCATCTCGGGCACGGAACTGAGCAGAAGGTCGGTATAGGGGTGGTGCGGCGGGCGGAACATCTCGTCCTTTGGCCCGTGTTCGACCACGCGCCCGTTCTGCATCACCACCACCTCGTCGGCGATGGCGCGGACGGTGGCCAGGTCATGGGTGATGAACATGTAGGACAGGTCCAGCTCTTTCTGCAGCCGGTCCAGCAGTTTCAGGATGCCCTCGGCCACCAGCTGATCCAGCGCCGATGTGACTTCGTCGCAGATGATGAAGGCGGGCTCGGCAGCCAGTGCCCGGGCGATGCCGATGCGCTGTTTCTGCCCGCCCGACAGTTCGGGAGGCAGCCGATCATAGAACTCGGCCGGATCGAGCTCGATCAGCTCCAGCAGCTCTTCGACCCGCTTGCGCAACGCCGCCCCGCTCAGGCCCGAATAGAACTGCGCGGGCCGCCCGATGATCTCGCTGATCCGGATCTTGGGGTTCAGCGCCGTGTCCGCCATCTGGTAGATCATCTGGGCGTGGCGCAGTTGGTCCTTGGTCCGATCCGTATAGCGCGGCGGCAGGGCCTGGCCCTCGAACAGGATCTCGCCCCGTGTGGGCGGCAAAAGCCCGGTGATGCAGCGCGCGGTCGTGGATTTGCCCGACCCGCTTTCACCCACCACCGCCACCGTGCGGCCGCGATGGATGTCAAAGCTCACATCCTCCAGCACCTTGACCTTGCCATAGGCCGCCGAGACGCCCCGCACCGACACCACCGGCACCTCGTCCGGGCCCGCCAAGGGCTTTTGCTGGCGTTTGAAACTGCGCACGGCCCAAAGGCTCTTGGTATAGTCCTGTTTGGGGTCAGTCAGCATCTCGCGCGTGGGCGCCTCGTCAACCTCTTCGCCCTTGAGCAGCACCTTGATCGTGTCGGCCATCTGCGCCACCACCGCCAGGTCATGGGTGATGTAGATCGCCGCCGTGTCGAAGCGTTCGACGATCTCGCGGATCGCGGCCAGCACCTCGATCTGGGTGGTCACATCGAGCGCCGTGGTGGGCTCGTCAAAGATGATGAGGTCCGGCCTGCACGCCATCGCCATCGCCGTCATCGCCCGCTGCAACTGCCCGCCCGACACCTGGTGGGGATAGCGGAACCCAATCTCGTCCGGGTTGGGCAGGCGCAGCTGTTCGTAAAGCGCCATGGCATCTGCCTCGGCCTCGGCCCGCGATTGCAGGCCATACATCACCGGCGCCTCGGTGTGCTGGTCGATGATCTTGTGCGCGGGATTGAAGCTCGCCGCCGCCGATTGCGCCACATAGGCGATGCGTTTGCCCCTGAGCTTGCGCTTTTCTTCGCGGCCGGCGGTGGTCAGGTCGAGCCCGTCGAAGACAATCGACCCGCCCGAGATCCGCGTGCCGTCTCGGGCAAAGCCCATGGAGGCCGCACCGATGGTGGATTTGCCCGCGCCGGACTCTCCGATCAGCCCCAGCACTTCGCCCTTGTGCAGGGTCAGGTCCACGCCCTTGATGATGGGCTGCCACTCTTCGCCGGTATACCCGTCTATCCGCAGGTCGCGGATCTCCAGCAGCACCTCGCGCGCATCGCTCATCCCTGGCCCTCCTTAAGTCCCGAAGACCGGTAGAGCATCCAGTCCACCACGAAATTGATCGCCACGGTCAACAGCGCAATGGCCGCCGCGGGGATCAGAGGGGTGACCACGCCGAACGAGATCAGCGTCGCGTTTTCCCGCACCATCGACCCCCAATCGGCCGTGGGCGGCTGGATGCCGAGGCCCAGGAAAGAAAGCCCTGCGATCAGCAGGAAGACGAAGCAGAACTCCAGCCCGAACTCCGCCACGAGGGGGGCTGTGGAATTGGGCAGGATCTCGCGCCGGATCAGGTACCAGTCGCCCTCACCCCTCAGCTTGGCCGCCTCGACGTAATCCATGACCACGATATTGCCCGCCACCGCGCGGGTCAGGCGGAACACGCGCGGCGAATAGATCACCGCAACCGTCACGACGATCACGCCCAGATTGGTGCCGAAGATCGACAGGATGAGCAGGGCAAAGATCAGCGACGGGATCGACATGATCACATCGGCCAACCGGCCCATCACCTGGTCGAACCAGCCGCCCTTGACCGCCGCCAAAAGACCCGCGATGGCCCCGGCGATGAACGCAAGCACCGTTGCCATCAGCGCCAGCCCCACGGTGTTGCGCGCGCCATAGATCAGGCGGCTGAACAGGTCGCGCCCCAGCTGGTCGGCCCCCAGGATCATCTGGTCGTCGGCCATGGCAAAGGCAGACCCCACCACCTCGGCCTCGCCATAGGGCGCGATCAGCGGCGCAAAAAGGCCCGCGATGGCGTAGATCAGGATCACCAACATACCAAAGGCCGCCGTCAACGGGGCCGTACGCATCACCTGCGCCCCGCCTTGGGGCAGCACAGCGATCAGCAGAAAGCGAAACGCATAGGCCGCAATCGCAGCGCCCATCAGGACAGCGGCCGCGATGGACAGCACGTTGAGGCTACCCACCCCGCCGAGCAGATAGAACAACGCCGCCAGCAGGGCCACGACGACCACGGTGATCGTCAGCTCCCTGTCTCGGCGGACGAGGCTGTAGCCCAGGCCCAGGGCCAGAACGGCGATGAAGACGTAGCTCAGGATACTCATCGCGCGCGCCTCACTTCGGATGCCTGAGGCGCGGATTGGTCAGGATCGCCCCCACATCCGCCGCGAGGTTCAAAAGGATAAAGGTCGCCGCGAAGATCAGGCAGCAGGCCTGCACGATGGGAAAGTCGCGCTTGGCCACCGCATCGACCAAAAGCTGGCCGATGCCCGGATAGACGAATACAACCTCAACCAGCACCACGCCGGTGATGAGATAGGCCAGGTTCAGCGCGACCACGTTGATGATCGGGGCCCATGCATTGGGCAGCGCGTGGCGCACGATCCGGCGCCAGGGCGGCACGCCCTTGAGCCGGGCCATCTCGATGTAAGGAGACGCCAAAAGGTTGATGATCGCCGCCCGGGTCATGCGCATCATGTGGGCCGTCACCACCAGCACCAGCGTGAGCGCGGACAGGAACGCGCGGTAAAGCTGGTCGGTCAGGCTCATGTCGCCCGACAGGCTCGCGTTCGACGGGAACCAGCCCGTGCGGATCGACAGGAACAGGATCAGGATGTAGCCCACGAAAAACTCGGGGCTCGATATCGAGGTCAGCGTGGCCACATTGGCCACCCGGTCGAAGATCGAGTTGCGCAGAAGCGCCACCAGCACGCCCAGAAGGATCGCCAGGGGCACGGCGATGACGGCGGCGTAGGCCGCCAGGAAGAGCGTGTTGGCAAAGCGGGTGGCGATCGCCTCGCCCACGGGCGCGCCGGAAATCAGCGAGGTGCCGAAATCCCCCCTGAGCGCACCGCCCAGCCATTCGAGATACCGCACCGGCGCGGGCCGGTCCAATCCCAGCTGGCGACGCATCGCCTCAACCGTTTCCTCGGTCGCGGCCTGGCCCAGAACCGCCTCGGCCAGATCGCCGGGCAGAAGCTCGACCGCGAAGAAGATCAGCACCGAGACGACGAGTAGCGTCAAAAGGCCAAGGCCAAGCCGGGTGGCAACCAGCCGGAGCAGTTTTGCCATGTCAGTCCCTATCGTGGCGCCCGTTCGGTCCGGGATCGGCCGGGGCGTCCGTCTTTCGTTTGTGGCCCGCACCATGCGGGCAAAGCGATACGGCCGGGACGCTGTCACACCCCGGCCGCGTCAGGTTCACGCGAAGGACCAGCGCTCCATCCAGCGCTCGCCGTCCTGGTCCCAATGGGACGACATGCTGTCGCCTGTCACCACGTCATTGCTCAGGGCAAAGGTGTAGTTGGCGAACATCGGGATGATGACGCCGCCATCCTGGTTCACGATGGCCTGCATCTCGTAATACATCTCGCGGCGCTTGGCCTCGTCGAGTTCCGCGCGCGCCGTGACCAGCAGCTCGTTGAAGCGGTCGTTCTCCCAGAAGCTGTCGTTCCAGGCCGCGCCCGCCGCATAAGCGGTGGTGAACATCGCATCCTCGACCGGGCGGCCGCCCCAGTAGACGGCGCTGAACGGGTGCTTCATCCACACGTCCGACCAGTAGCCATCGTTGGGCTTGCGCGCGACCTGCACGTCGATGCCCACCGCCTTGGCCGAGTTCTGGAACAGAACCGCCGCGTCAACCGCACCGGGGAAGGCCGCATCGGCCGCCGCCAGTTCCACGGTCAGCGTGTCCATGCCGGCCTCTTTGAGGTAGAACTTGGCCTTGTCCGGGTCATAGGGCGTCTGCGCCAGCTCGTCGTTATAGTAACGCTGGCCTTGCCCGATCGGGTGGTCGTTGCCGACCGAGCCGTAGCCGAACAGGATCTTTTCCACGAGCTCTTCCCGGTTGATCGCATGCTTGAGCGCGAGGCGCACATTGGCGTCGGTATAGGGATCCTTGTTGCAGGACATCGCAAAGGTGTAGTGCTGGTTGCCCGCAACCGACTGGATGTTCAGGTTCGGGTTGCGCTCCATTAGGCCGATGGTCTTCAGGTCCAGCTTGTCGATGGCATGCACGTCGCCGGAAATCAGCGCCGTGGTGCGCGCGTTCAGATCGACGATGGACAAAAGCTCCGCCTCGTTGAACCAGCCGCGCTCCTGGTTCCAGTCGTTTTCGTTCCGTGCGAACCGCGCCTGCACACCCGGCTGGAATTCGACCAGGGTGTAGGGGCCGCAGCCATCGCCCGACTGCCAGTCCATCGCGCCGTCCTTGGTGGGGCAGATGGCCAGGTGATAGTCGGTGAAGGTAAAGGGAAAGTCCGCGCTGCCCGCCGAAAGGGTGAACACGACCGTGTCGCCGCCCTCGGTCGAGATGTCGGTGATCGCTTCCAAAAGCGGCTTCGCGGCCGAGGTCGACTCTTCGCCCCGGTGAAACTGGATCGCGTTGACAACGTCCTCGGGCGTCAGCGCCTTGCCCGAATGGAAGGTCACGCCCTGGCGCAGCTTGAAGCGCCAGATCTTGGCGTCCGGTGTCGCCTCCCAGCTTTCGGCCAGTTCCGGCTGGAGCGATCCGTCCGCACCCACGCTCGTCAGGTAGCCGTGAATGCCGTAAGCCAGCGCCAGCATGAACCCGTTTTCCCAGGACCCCGGGTTCAGCGTGTCGGTGGTCGACCCGTGCCCCTTGGCACAGCGGAAGGTGCCCCCGCGCTTGGGTTGCGCGCGGGCCGGGCCGCCCAGAATCCCTGCCCCCAGCGCCACGGCAGCACCGGCAGCCGAGGTATTGAGAAAGTTACGGCGGGTCAGCCCGCCTGCGGGTTTGATCAGTCTGGTCATTCGCGTCTCCCTGTTTTCCGGTCGGGTGCGTCATGGTCTGTTTGCGTCACAAAGCATGTCGTTTTCGACCTTTTCGGGCATTGGATCGGAAAGCGCGCGGCAAATCAACCCTGCGCACTGTCTCATCCCCTCTCAGGCCCGTGAGGGGATCATCGGCGCGCCGGCCGTCAGCGTGTCGATCACGTAGACCGAGGTCGAGGCGGTGATGAACAGCTGGTGCCGCTCCGGCCCGCCGAAACAGAAATTCGTGGATTTCTCGGGCGTCCGGATCACGCCCAGTTGCCGCGCCTCGGGCGACAGCACATGCACCCCGCCCGGCCCGTTGCAGAAGATGCGGCCCTCCAGGTCCACCTTCATCCCGTCGGGCACGCCTTCGCCTTCGCCCTCGATCGTGGCCCAGACCGCGCCGCCCGACAGGCCGCCATCCGTGCCCACATCGAAGACCCGGATCGTGGGCCCCCAGCTGTCATTGACGAAAAGCCGCGTCTCGTCCAGCGAAAGGCAGAGCCCGTTGGGCTGCTGGAAATCCCGCACCACGCAGTCGAGCGTGCCGTCCGGATCCAGCCGGTAGACCCCCTGAAAGTCCAGCTCCTGGTCCCTCAGGATGCCGAGGTCTTCGCGCAAGCGGCCAAAGGCAGGATCAGTGAACCAGATCCGCCCCCGGCTGTCGCAGATCACGTCATTGGGGCTGTTCAGCTCCTTGCCCTCGAAATGGCTGGCCAGCACCCGCACCCGTTTGCCGCCATGGTCATGGATGACAAGGTGCGAACTGGCGTGTTCACAGCTGATCACCCGGCCTTCGCGATCAAAGCAATTCCCGTTGGCCTGGTTCGTCGGCCTGCGAAAGACGCTCAGCCCGCGCGCCTCGCTCCAACGAAACTGGCGGCTTTCGGCAATGTCGGAAAAGACCAGCCAATGCTCGGTCGGGTGCCAGATCGGCCCCTCGGTAAAGGTGAAGCCGGTGACCAGTTGGGTCAGCTGGGCCCCCTCTGCGATCACGCCGTCGATTGGGTCTTGTGCGATCATGGCGCTGCCTCCTTCTCAGCCCATGTGGGCCAGTGCCGTCCAGTAGGCGATCCCATGGGGTATCGCCGCGTCGTTGAAATCGTAGCCCGGATTGTGCAGCGGTTGGGCCTGCGCGCCCTCGGTCCCGTTGCCCATCAGGATGAAATTGCCCGGGCAGTGGTCGAGGAAGGCCGCGAAATCCTCGGAAAACCCGACACGGCCATGGGCGGCATCGACCGCGCCCACCTGACCGGCCGCCGCCACGGCGCGCTCGGTCGGCTCGCCTGCGTTCACCAGGGGCCGAAAGCTCTGGCCATAGCTGACGGTCCCGGTCGCCCCCTGCGCCGTGCACTGCCCCTCGACAATGGTCCGCATCCGCGCCTCGATCAGGTCCGACAGGCCCGCCTCGAACCCCCGGCAATCGCCGCGCAGCACCGCCCGGCTTGGCAGGATATTTCGCGCCCCATCGGTCACGAACTCGGTCACCGACACCACCGCATGCTCCATCGGCGTGACGCTGCGCGACACGATGGTCTGGAGCTGCCCCACGATGGCAGCCGCCGTCACCAGCGGGTCCACGCCCTTGTCCGGCATCGAGGCATGCCCGCCTTTCCCGGTCACCGTGATCTCGAAATTGTCCTCGAAGGCGCAAAAGGGCCCGTCTTGCGTGGCAAAGGTCCCCAGCGGCATGCCGGGCATGTTGTGCAGCCCGTAGATCGCCCGCATCGGGAAGCGCTGGAACAGCCCATCCGCGATCATCGCCGCGGCGCCGGTCCCGTTCTCCTCGTCCGGCTGCAAGACGAAATGCACCGTGCGACTCAACCCCGGATCGCGCGCCAGCGCCAGGGCCGCGCCCACCAGCATGGTGGTATGCCCGTCATGCCCGCAGCCGTGAAAGCGCCCCGGTTGGGTGGAGCGATGGGCAGAGCCGTTGGCCTCCTCTATGGGCAGCGCGTCCATATCCGCGCGCAGCCCGATGGCGTCACCGCCCCGCCTCAGAGTGGCGACGATCCCAGCCCCGCCCACGCCCCGCACAACCTCCAGCCCCGCGGCTTCCAGCACCTCGGCCACCTTGGCGCCGGTTCGCGCCAGGTCGAACCCGGTCTCCGGATGGGCATGCAGGTCGCGGCGAAAGGCGGTCAGGTCGATCTCAGCCATCTCCCGTGCCTTCCGACAGGATCACCATGGGCGCGTTGGCCCCCTGCACCTCGCCCATCAGCGCTGCCAATCCGGCGGCACCCGACGGCGTTGTGCCAAAGCCCATGTCGCGCGCCGCTGCCACAGCCTCGGCGGCCTCGTCTTCACTGACGGCGACGAACCGGTCGGCGCATTCTCGCAAGACCTCATAGGCCAAAAGCGACGCCGTCTTGCAATCAAGCCGCCCCATCTCCGACACCGGGCCCTCCACGGTCACGATGCGCCCCGCCGCCACGCTCGCCTTGAGGCAGGGCGCCGCCTCGGGTTCGACCACCACGATCTCGGGCTGCACGTCCCAGTCAGCGCGGATACGCTCGGCCATCGCGGCGGCCAGCCCGCCGACGCCCGCCTGCAGGTAGACCCGGTCGGGCCAGCGCCCGCGTGCCCGAAATGTATCGCGGCATTCCTCTGCGATCACGGTGTAGCCTTCCATGATCAACCGCGGCAGATGCGTGTAGCCCTCCCAAGAGCCGTCCGCGATATGGATGGCACCGGTCCGGTCCGCATCGGCAATCGCCGCGCCCACGCTTTCCTCGTAATCCGCGCCTTCGCGCACCACCTCGGCCCCCTTCGCCGCGAGCCTTGCGGCAAAGCCCTCGGGCACCGTCTCGGCCAGATAGATCCGCGCCCGCGCGCCAAAGAGCCGCGCCCCGGCGGCGACCGACATCCCGTGATTGCCCGCGCTGGCGCAGACGAACACAATGTCCTGTGCCACCGCTGCCACCTCGGGCGTCTGCATCGCCTCGGGGGCCACGTCCCCCACCAACTCGGCCACGACACGCGCCACCGCATAGACCCCGCCCAGCGCCTTGAACGCGCCAAGCCCCATGCGGGCCGTCTCGTCCTTGACCCACACGGGGTGTTTCTGCCACGCGGCCTCAACCAAAGGCGACGCGGCATAGGCCGGGCACGCCGCCAGCATCGCCAACGGCCGGGCCGGGTCGAACAGTGCCGTCATGATCGCAACCCCCTGCTTCTTCTTGGCAAAAACACCTCAACGCGCCCGTGCAACCGGGCGAAATGGCAAAAGCGATGCGCCCAGCAAACCAGATCGGCGGCCCCTTGACCATTGCCGCCCGGTCCAAAACCGGCATTCTGGCCCGAAACGCCCGGAGGATCCCATGACCGACCCGCACCCGCCCGCCTTCACCGGCCCGGATCTCTGCCGCAAGGAGGCGCACGAGGTTGTGGCCCTTTTGCAAAGAGGGGCGGTCAGCCCCGATGAGCTCATCGACGCGGCCCTCACCCGCCTCGAGCAGGTTGAGGGGGCCGTGAACGCGGTCCCCACGCTCTGCCCGGCGCGTGCCCATGCGCAGGTGCTGGGCACTGCGGGTGCGGAGGCGCCCGGATGGCTGGCCGGCCTGCCCATCGGCATCAAGGATCTGACCCCGGTCGAAGGCGTGCGCACCACCTTCGGCACCAGGGGCCTCGCCGATTTCGTGCCAGAGACCAGCGACTATTTCGTCACCCGGCTCGAATCCCGCGGCGGCATCGTTCTGGGCAAGACCAACACGCCCGAATTCGGCGCGGGCGCCAACACCTTCAACGATGTCTTCGGCCCCACCTTCAACCCGTGGGACACCACGCTAAACGCCGGTGGGAGTTCGGGGGGCGCGGCGGTGTCTCTGGCCACGGGCAGCCTCTGGCTCAGCCACGGATCGGACCATGGCGGCAGCCTGCGCACGCCCGCAGCCTTCAACGGCATCGTGGGCCTGCGCCCCAGCCCGGGCCGCGTGGCGCGCATGGCCGAGGCCGGGTTCATCATCGAAGGGGCCGAGGGGCCCATGGCCCGCTCGGTGCGCGACTGCGCGCTGTTTCTCGACGCCATGGCGGGGGCCGATGCGCGCGATCCGCTGTCCTACCCCGCGCCCGAAACGCCCTTCGAAACGGCCGTGATCGAAGCCGAGGGCAAACTCACCCTCGCCTATAGCCCAGATCTCAATGGCTTCGGGGCGGTCGATGCCGAGATGGCGGACCATCTTGCAGGCGTCATGGCCACCCTCGCCCGCGCGGGCCACCGTTTGGAGGAGACCTGCCCGGACCTCACCGGACTGGAGCCCACCTATCACACCCTGCGCGGCATCGGCATGGCCACCGCAGCCCGCACCCGGCCCGAGCATATCACCCGGCATCTCAAACAGACGATCCGCGAGAATACCGCGCGCGCCCTGGCGCTCACCATCGACGATATCGCCGCGGCCGAGGCCAACCGAGGGGCCATCTACCGCGCCATGGCCGGGCTTTTTGACAGCTACGATGTCTTTGCCCTGCCGGTCGTGGGTTGCATGCCCCATCCGCAATCCGAGGAATGGGTGCGCGAGATCGGCGGGCAAACACTCGAATTCTACATGGACTGGCTTCGTTTCGCCTTTCTGGCCACCACCGCAGGCCTGCCCGCGATCTCGGTGCCCGTGGGACTTGGGCCGCGCGGCCTGCCCGTGGGCCTGCAGCTGATCGGCCCGCCGCGGGGCGAGGCGCAGCTTTTGCGCGCGGCCCGGATCGTCGAGGCCGAGCTGGGCGGGCCGCTTGGCCCCATCGACCCGGTGACGCGGTCCGCATCGGCGCCTGCGGACTAGGCGCGAAGGACCAACGGACATGTCCAGCCAGACCGACGCCCTGATCGACGCGATCCTTGCGGATATCGACGCGGGGCGGCTGCGCCCGGGCGACACGCTCGACGAGGCGTCGCTGGCTGCAGACCACGGCGTGTCCCGCACGCCCGTGCGCGAGGCGTTTCTGAAACTCGAAACCGCCGGGCTGATCCTGCGCGAAAAACGCAAAGGCGCCACGCTCTTCCGCCCGACGCTGGAACAGTTCCTGGCGATCCTAGAGGTGCATGCCGCCCTCGAAGGGCAGGCCGCCGGGCTGGCCGCGCGGCGTCTGTCGGTCGCGACCTCTTACCGGATCGAGGGGGCCGTGGCCGATTGCGCCGCCCACCTGGCCGATCTGGGCGAGACCGAGCCCGACCGCTACTACCAACTGAACCTCGCCTTTCACGCCGCGGTGGCCGAGGCCTCGGGCAACCCGTACCTTGTGGACATGATCAAGACCAACGCGCGCAAGCTCATGGCCTATTACCGCGCGCGCTATGGCTATGCCGGGGTGATCGAACGCTCGGTGGCCGAGCACGAGGAGATCGCCGATGCGATCCTTGCCCGCGACACGGACCGCGCGCAGGCCCTGATGGCCCGCCATGTGCGGTTCGACGAGGTCACGGCGATGGATCTTCTGGCGATGCTCGATTAGGGCGCGCTCTTCGGCCCGCAGGTGGACTTCATCGTTGTTGCGGCGGCACCTCTTGGGCGGCCTCGAAGAAGCGCGCGACCCACTCGGCGAATTGGGGGCCATCCACCTTGGCCTCGGCCAGCCTGTCTCGCGCTTTGGCCGTTACCTCGTTGGGCAAATCCTGGGCCAGTTCCTCCACCAGCGCGGCGATGAAATCCGCGGTCATTTCCGAATGATGCTGGACAGTAAAGACATGATCCCCGATCCGGTAGCCGCCCACCGGGCAGTCCTCGCTCGCGATCAGCACCTCGACGCCGTCCGGTGCCTGCAGCACCTGTTCCTTGTGCGAGGCGTAGAGGTCGAACGCCCCATCAGGGTCGAACCAATCGGTGCACGCCAGGGGCCGGCAGGTCGACACCCCATGGACCCAGCCGCCGGGGTTCGGGCCCACCTGTCCGCCAAGGGCAGTGGCGATCACCTGATGGCCGAAACAGGCGCCGAAAATGGGCTGCCGCGCCGCCACCCGGTCGCGGATCAGCGCCTCGAGCCGCGTCACCCAATCCTCTCCGGAATTGACCGAAGCCGGGCTGCCGGTGATCATGATCCCGTCGCAGCCCGCGATACCCTCGGGAAACTGCCCGTCGCAGACCCAGGCCGCGTCGACCGTCCAATCGGGGCGCACGCCCCGGATCATCGCGGCGAATTTCGCATCGTCCAGCGGGTGGCTGCGGGCAAAGTCCGAGCGGTCGGTATTGGTGACAAGTGTGATCAGGCGCATTTTGGCAATCCGCTATTTACATATTTATGAACCTCATTAATATACATAACACGTTAAACGAAAAGCACCAGCGGGGATCGCCATGACAGTCTGGACGCCAAGCGATGACGGATATGCCGACCTGTCGAGCCACGGCACCTTTGCCCAGGGCGCGCCCCACAACACCTTCGCACGCCTGCGCCGCGACGACCCGCTGAGCTGGACCGACTGGGATGGCGGTGCGGGCTTTTGGTCCGTCACCCGTCACGAAGACATCGTGAAGCTGAACGGCAATTTCGAGCTTATGTCTTCGGCCCGCGGGATCCGGATGGAGGATCAGAGCTACGAGGAATACCTCGCCCGCCGCACCTTTCAGGAAACCGACCCGCCCGAGCATATGAAAACCCGGGTCAAGGTCGCCAAGGCGTTCTCCAAACCCGTGATCGCCGAGTTCGAGGACCAGATCCGGGAGCTCTGCGACGACATTCTCGACCCCGCGCTCGAGATGGGGACGCTCGATGCGACCAAGGAAATCGCCCGGCAATTGCCCATGCGGATGCTGGGGCGCATCCTGGGCACGCCGGACGAAGACCTGCCCTGGCTCGTGGAAAAGGGCGATGCGCTCATCGCCAATACCGACCCGGATTTCACCGACCATGTGCTGGACAAGATGGAGACGGACGCGTTTCGCATGATGCCCTTCAACTCGCCCGCGGGCGCGGAGCTCTATCAATACGCCAAGGAGTTGATGGAGCATAAGACCGCGCAAGGCGACACCGACGGCATCCTGAACATGATCCTGCAGCCCGGGCGGGACGGCAACGTGATCTCGGAGACAGAGTTCCGCAATTTCTTTTGCCTGCTGGTGGCGGCGGGCAATGACACCACCCGCTATTCCATCGCCGCCGGCATCCAGGCGCTGGCGCATCAGCCCGAACTTCTTAGCCAGCTGCAAACCGGCGATCACTGGGACACCGCGCCCGACGAGATCATCCGCTGGGCCACGCCCGCGCTATATTTCCGGCGCACCGCAACGCGCGACTTCGAGATGCATGGGAAGACCGTCCGCGAGGGCGACAAGGTACTGCTTTGGTTCTCTTCGGCCAATCGCGACGATGCGGTGTTCGACGACCCCTTCCGCGTGGACCCGGCCCGCACACCCAACAAGCATCTGTCCTTCGGGCAGGGCGGCCCGCATGTGTGCCTGGGCATGTGGCTGGCCCGGCTCGAAGTGCGGGTGCTTTTCGAGGAGCTTGTCAAACGCATCCGAAAGGTCGAGCCTGCAGGCCCGCACCAGTTCCTGCGCTCGAATTTCGTGGGCGGGATCAAATCGCTCCCGGTCACCGTGACCCCCGCCTGAAAGGACCGCCCATGACCACCCGTTTGCGTGCGATGTTCTGCGACCACCTGTCGATCATGCGGGGCAAGTACCTGCCCGGCTCCAAGGTGGGCGATGGCGAAACGCGGTTCTGCCGGTCGACCTATGCCGTCCACTATGACCGCGATCTGATGCTGGATGCGCCGGGCGCGCTCTGCCGCGAGGGCCTGCCCGATATGGTGCTGCGCTGGGACGCGGGCGGCATCCGCGACAGCTGGGACAAGGCCACCGCGATCGTGATCGGCGATCTGTATGACGACCACGGCGCGCCATTGGGGCTCTGCGGCCGGGGCGCACTGAAACGCGCCTGTGCCGATTGGCAGGAAATGGGGCTGACACCCAAGGTGGGCCTGGAGCTCGAGGCGTTTGCCCTGGTCGCCAACGAACAGGGCCGGCTGGTGCCCTATGACGCGCCGGGCGGCGTGGTCTACGGCACCGGGCCCTTCGCCGATCCGATGCGGTTCAACGATGCGATCTGGGAAAAGGCCCATGAGCTGGGGTTCCGGCTCGACATGATCACATCCGAATTCGACACGCCGCAATTCGAATACACGCTCACCTTCGACGAGGCGGTGCGCGCAGTGGATGACATCGTGCTTTTCCGCCTGATGGCGCGCGAGATCGCGCTGGAACATGGCATCCTGCTCAGCTTCATGCCGAAACCCATTGCCGAGGCGGGCGGATCGGGCCTGCATATCAATTTCAGCTTCTCGGATGTGGAGGGGCGCAATGCGCTCGCCCATGGCGAAAAGGGCGGGCCGGACCACATGAACGACCTCGCGCGCGGTTGCGTTGCGGGGCTCATGCACCATCACAAAGGGCTGGCCGGGCTGATCGCACCGACCGCCAACAGTTACCAGCGGCTGCAACCGGCGTCGCTGTCGGGCTATTGGCAGAACTGGGGCGGCGATCATCGGGGCGTCACCACCCGCGTTTCCGGCGAAGGCGGCGCCAAGGCGCGGCTGGAGCACCGGATGGCCGATGCCTCGGCCAATCCCTACACCGCCGTGGCCGCCGTTTTGCAGGCCGCGCGGCTGGGGGTGGCACAGAAATATCCCCTACCCCCGCGCGAACAGGGCGATTGCTTTGACAAGACCGATGCCCGCGAAGGCGTGGCGAACGGGCTGGGCCGCGCCATCGACGACCTGGAGGCGGATACCGCGCTGGGCGAGGCCGTCGGCGCCGAGTTGGTCGCCAATCACGCCTTCATGAAACGCAAGGAGGTGCGCAAGACCCGCGATCTCGAAGGCGACGGGCTGCGCGATTTCTACGTTCATTTTGTCTAAGTGACCTTCACCTGAGGAGACCGGCATGAAAGCCACCTGGATCCTGCCCGACGGTCAGGAAATCACCGCAGAGTTCGCCGACGGCCTGAACATGATGGAGGCCGCTGTCGCCAACAACGTGCCCGGCGTCATCGGCGAATGCGGCGGCAACCTGAGCTGCGCGACCTGCCATGTCTATGTGGACGCGGCCTGGGCCGACAAGACCGGCACGCCGGACGAGTTCGAGGATGCAATGCTCGACGTGGCCGAAGCGCCGCACGAAGACACCAGCCGCCTGTCCTGCCAGATCAAGGCCGGCGCGGCGCTCGACGGGATCGTGCTGAGGGTGCCCCAGGTCTAGGCGTTTCACAGCTGCGCCCGCCCGGAACCTGAACCGGGCTGTCCCGCCCCGACCATGAGGCCCCGGCGCGGGGGCCGGGGCGCGATGGCACAAGCTGGACCCACCCGACCCGGGCCTTACCGGGGGCCCGCCCGGACCTGATCCGGCACCCGCCCCGGACCTGATCAGGGGCCTCTCGGTTGACACACCACTGCCCGTTCAGGCCACCGCGGCAAAGCCCGCGTCGAGCGCGCGCAGGATGCCCTGCACATCCTCCGCGGTCAGGATCAGCGGCGGTGACAGGATCACATTGTTGCCCGACACGCGGACCATGGCACCCTCGGCGTAGGCGACTTCCTGCACGCGGCCGATGGTGGGCTTGTCGATGGGCGTCTTGGCGGCGCGATCCGAGACCAGCTCCAGCGCGCACATCAGCCCCTCGCCACCGCGCACGTCGCCGATGGCCTCGTACTTGGCATGGAGCGCCTTGAGCCCTTCGAACAACTCTGCCCCCCGCGCGCCCGCGTTCGTGGCCACGTCCAGCCGCTCGGTCTCGGCCAGGCAGGCGATGGCGGCAGCGGCCCCCACAGGGTGACCGGAATAGGTGTAGCCATGGCCGATGGCGGCCTTGCCGCTCGTGTCGCCTTCGAAGACCGACACGACCTTGTCCGCGATCATCACCGCGCCGAAGGGGAAATAGCCGTTGGTGATGGCCTTGGCGGTACAGGCGAAATCCGGCTGCACGCCCCAGTGGCGCGAACCCGTCCAGCTGCCGGTGCGGCCAAAGGCGGTGATGACCTCGTCGGCGATCAGCAAAATCCCGTGCCGGTCGCAGAGGTCGCGCACACCCGGCATGAAGCTTGCGTGCGGCGGGATCACCCCGCCCGCGCCCAGCACCGGCTCCATGATCATCGCGGCGATGGTGCCCGCGCCCTGGAACGCGATCTCGTCCTCCATGGCTTGCAGGCACAGCTGGGCCAGGCGTTCGGGGTCGGTCTCGTTGAACGGGTTGCGATATGTATAGGGGGCCGGGATGTGGAAGCAGCCAGGCATGAGCGGCTCGTACATCGTACGGAAATTCGCGTTGCCGTTCACCGAGGCCCCGCCGAAATGGGTGCCGTGATAGCCCTTCTTGAGGCTCAGGAACTTGGTGCGCGCGCCCTCGCCCCGGATCTTGTGGTACTGGCGCGCGAGCCGCAGCGCGGTCTCGACACTGTCGGACCCGCCCGAGGTGTAGAAGGCCCGCGTGAGCCCATCGGGGGCGAAGAAGTCGCGCAAAAGCTCCGAAAGCTCGATCACGCAGTCATTCGTCGTGCCCCGGAAGGTCGAGTAATAGGGCAGCCGATCGAGCTGGGCCGCGATCGCGTCCTTTACCGGCTGGCAGGAAAAGCCGAGATTGACGTTCCAGAGGCCCCCCACGGCGTCGATCACCTCGTGCCCGTCCACATCCGAGATCCGCACGCCCCGGGCACCGGTGACGATGGTCGGCGGGGTCTTCTGCATCTCGGCCGGATGGGCCATGGGATGCCAAAGCGAGCGGGCGTTCTTTTCCTTCAGGAAATTGCCGTCTTTCATCGTCGGGTCCTTTCGGGTCGGGTCAGGCCGCAGCGTCCTGCGGGTAATCTTCGGGAAGGCAGCCGCCCAGATGCTGGGTCAGCGCCATGGCATGGCGGCGTACGGCGGTGCGCATGGTGGCGAGAAGCGCGGGGGTGATCCGTGCGGTGGGCGCGGCCACGGCCAGCGCTCCGATGCAGGTGCCCACCGCGTCGAAAAGCGGCGCGGCGCAGGAATGCACCTCGGCTTCAAACCCTCCGAGAGACTCGGCCAGGCCCGCGCGGCGCACATCCTCGAGGATCGGGCGCAGCGCGTCCGCGTCGGTCAGTGTACGGTCGGTGAAACGGGTCAGCGGCTGGTCCAGCAGGCGTTCCTGCCGCCCGGGCGTGGAAAAGGCCAGCGCGGCCAGGCCCGAGCCGGTGGCATGCCAGGGCAGAATATCGGCATCCTCCATGGTCACGCGAATGCCATGCACGGCGCTGTAGGCATGGGCGAAGGCCACAAGCCGGTCGCCTTCGATCAGCGACATATGCGCGGTCTCTTCGGTTTCGTCGCTCAGCGCGCGCACGGTGGCCTGGGCCGTCTCGCGCATGGGCACGGCTGTTTCGCGCAGCGCGGCCAGGCGCAGCACTGCCGGGCCCAGACGGTATTCGCGGCCCGCGCCCACCTGTTCGACGAATCCCCTCGCCTGCAATTCGGTCATCAGCCGGTGGACGGTCGCCTTGTTCTGGCCGGACAGGCGCGCCAGGTCGCTCAGCCCGATGCGGGTGCGCGACTGATCAAACAAATCCAGCAATACCAGCGCCTTGGAGACCGTTCCCATCGCCACATCCAACCTGTTTCCAGCCCCGGTTTGCGGAAATTTTCATCTCCTGACCGGGCCAACTTGCAAAAGTGTTGACAGAAAGTCGCAGGCTCTGTCAATCTGAAATAGAACCAACGGTTCGAATAATGAACCGACCAACAGGGAGACGACCCATGACCAAAACTACCCTGCTCGGAGGGGCACTGAGCCTTGCCATGGCGGCCTTTGCCGGGCCCGCACTGGCGGAATACCCTGAAAAGCCCGTAAGCTTTATCGTGCCCTGGCCCCCGGGCGATCTCGAAGACGTGCTGACCCGCATGATCGCCGAGGACTTCCAGGCCGAATACGGCGTGTCGGCCGCGGTCGTGAACAAGCCCGGCGGCGGCGGCGGACCGTTCCCCGGTGCCATCGAAGTGGCAAACGCGCCCGCGGACGGCTACACCATCGGGTCCTTCGTGATCGGGGTTCCGGTGGTGGGCCACCAGATCGGCATCGACAAGCTGACGCCTGAAAAATTCGACCCGCTGGGCATCTTCCTGACCTACCCCTTCGTCATCGCGGCGGGCGGCAACGCGCCTTATTCCTCGATGGAGGAGCTGGCGGCCTATGCGCAGGACAACGACGTCGTCCTTGGCCATTTCGGCGACGTGCTGACGCCCACGCAGGTGACCAAGGCCTTTGCCAAGAACGCAGGCTTCGAATGGGCCTCGGACGCGGCGTTCGATGCGCTTGACTGCAACACGCTGGCCTCGGGCGATGCGGATGTGATCAACACCACGCTGCAGCTGATCCTGCCCTGCCTCGACCAGGTGAAGGTGCTGACCTCGATCACCGATGAACGCATCCCGCTGGTGCCCGACGCGCCCGCCATCGGCGAGCTGGATGAAAGCCTGGACATCGCGCTTTGGAACGGTCTCTTCGTGACCAAGGACACGCCCCAGGACGTGCGCGACAAGATCATCGCGGTGGCCGAAAAGACCGTGATGAGCGAGCGCGCCCAGGCCGTTGCCGCCGAGACCGGCGCGCTGGTCTACTGGCAGGGCGCCGAGGACGCCGCCGCGCGCATCGCCAACGACATCGAGACCGTGGCCGAAATCGAAGCCCTGCTCGAGTGATCCGGTGCCGGGCCTGCCGCTGCGCAGGTCCGGTCCCCCACCCCCATAGTAACGGACCCGTCCCATGAGCGACGATCCCATCCGCCCCCGCATGCCGCGGCGCGGCCAGTTGCCCTTTGCCCTGATATTCACCGGGCTGTCGCTGATCCTGCTGCTGCAGATCGGCCGTCAGACCACCTGGGCCGAGGGAACCGAGCTGTTCGCACAGCCCCGGTTCTGGCCCGCGGTGGCGCTGATCGGCATGGTGGGTTTCGGCGCGCTGCATATCTGGCACCTGCCCCGTCGCCGCTGGCACCGCGAAGACACGTTTGAGGCCATCAAGTGGCTGCGCGTGCTGGAGTATCTTGGCTGGTTCCTTGTCTATGTCTGGATCGTGCCGGTGATCGGCTACCTGCCCGCCTCGATCCTTTTCGCACCCGCGCTGACCTGGCGGCTGGGCTATCGCAGCAAGGCCATGCTGGGCCTGTCGGCGGGCTTTGCCGTGGCGGTCGTGGTGCTGTTCAAATCGGTGCTGCAGGTGCGCATCCCCGGCGGCGCGGTCTATGAGTACCTGCCCGACGCGCTGCGCAGCTTCTTCATCCTGAACTTCTGAGGCGCCGATGGACCTGCTCTACTCCGGAATAGAGGTGCTGCTGCGCTGGGACGTGGGCCTGGCGTTGCTCGTGGGGTCGGTCGGCGGTGTGCTGATCGGGGCGATCCCCGGCGTGGGTCCGGCGGTGGCCATCGCGATCCTGTTGCCTGCGACCTTCTCGATGGAGCCCATCGTGGGCCTGACGCTCCTTTTGGGCATCTATGGCAGCTCCATGTATGGCGGGTCGATCCCGGCCATCCTGATCAACACGCCCGGCACGGCCGTCAACGCGCTGACCACCTATGACGGCTATCCGATGACCGCGCGAGGCGAGCCGCGGCGCGCCCTGTCACTGGCCTATTCCGCATCCTTCTTCGGTGGGGTCTTTTCGGTCATCTGCCTGATCCTGTTCGCGCCCATCCTGGCCAAGATCGCGCCCATGTTCGGCTCGCGCGAGATCTTCCTGGCCGCGCTTCTGGGCATCGTACTGGTCGTGGTGGCGCATAGGGGCCATACGCTGATCGCTGCGGCGCTCGCCTGTTTCGGGATCTTCCTGAACACCATCGGGCTGGAGCCGGTGAAGTATTCCAAGCGCTACACCTTCGACCAGGCCTTCCTGTCGGGGGGCATCGACCTGATCGTGGTGGTGCTGGGCCTTTTCGCGCTGAGCCAGGCGTTCCTGCTCCTGCAGGATCAGGATGAGAATATCCGCACGACCCGGCTGCGCGGCGGGCTGTTCCAGGGCTTGCGCGAACTGGCGCGCCACCCGCGCATCGCGGGCATTTCGGCCAGCTTTGGCGTCGTGATGGGCATGATCCCCGGCGTGGGCGAATTCACCGCGCAGTTCATGTCCTACACCTATGCGCAGAAGTCTTCGAAGCGGCCCGAGGATTTCGGCCGTGGCTCGTCGGAAGGCCTGATCGCCGCCGAGACCGCCAATAACGCCGTTCCCGCCGCCGCGATGGTGCCCCTCCTTGCCCTGGGCATCCCGGGCGAGGCGCTGACGGCGATGATGCTGTCGGTCTTCTACGTGCACAACGTGGTGCCAGGGCCGGGTCTGTTCTTTTACCAGATGGATTTCGTGATCGCGCTCTATATCGCGCTCTTGGTGCTGAACGTGCTGGTGCTGGTCTTTTTGCTCAGCGCCACGCCCGCACTGGTGCAGGTGGTCAAGATCCCCAACCGCTTCCTTGGCGTCTGCATCCTGATCCTGAGCTTCGTGGGCGTCTATTCCCTGCGCAACTCGGCCACCGATTGCGCCATCGCCGCGGGCTTCGGCATTCTGGGCTTCATGCTCAAACGGCTGGAACTGCCGATCGTGCCGATCATCCTAGGCATGGTTCTGGGCGGCATCATGGAGGTCAAGCTGCGCTCGGCCATGACCCGGGTCGACACGCCGCTCGATTTCATCAACCGGCCCATCGCCTTTATCCTCTTCGTGATCATCGTCCTGGTGCTGGCGCTGCATATCCGCCGCGCCTGGCTGGACAGCAAGCTCAAGAAAGACCGCAAATGGCAGACCAAGACCTCATCGACACGCTTCGGCACGCAGATGTACCGCCGCAGAAGCTCCTTGTCGGCGGCGCGTGGACGCAAGGTGCGGGCGACCCGCTCACCGTATGCTCCCCGATCGACGGATCGGAGCTGACGACGCTGCAATCGGCCACAGCCGGGGATGTGGACCGCGCCTGTGCGGAAGCGCGCGCGGCCTTTGACGACGGACGCTGGTCCGGCTTGCCGCCCGCGAAACGCAAAGCGGTGCTGCACCGGCTGGCCGATTTGATCGAGCGCGAGGCGGTCGCGCTGACCGTGCTGGGCGTGCGCGACAACGGGACGGAGTTCAACATGGCGCTCAAGGCCGAGGCCGGGTCGGCCGCGGGCACCTTCCGCTATTATGCCGAGGCAGCGGACAAGCTCTACGGAGAGATCGCGCCCACGGACCCGTCGGTGCTGGGCCTTGTCCACCGCGAACCGGTGGGCGTGGTGGTCGCCATCGTGCCCTGGAACTTCCCGCTGATGATCGGCGCGTGGAAACTGGCGCCGGCGCTGGCAGCGGGGAACACGGTGGTGCTGAAACCCGCCGAGACGGCATCGCTGTCGCTCTTGCGGCTGGCGGAACTCGCGCAGGAGGCCGGCCTGCCCGATGGTGTGCTGAACGTCGTCACGGGCCCCGGGCGCGTGACGGGCGAGGCGCTGGCGCTGAACCACGATGTCGATGTACTGGTCTTCACCGGGTCCGGCGCGACGGGGCGGCGGCTGCTTGAATATTCCGCCCGGTCGAACCTCAAGCGCGTCTACCTGGAGTTGGGCGGCAAATCCCCCAACGTGGTGTTTGCCGATGCACCGGATCTGGCCAAGGCCGCCAAGGTCTCGGCCATGGGCATCTTCCGCAATTCGGGGCAGGTCTGCGTCGCGGGCTCGCGCCTGCTGGTCGAGCGGTCGATCCATGACGATTTTGTGGCCCTGCTGGCCCAGGAGGCCGAGGCGCTGCACGTGGGCGACCCTCTGGACCTGTCCACCCAGGTGGGCGCGGTGAACTCCGAAGGCCAACTGGCGGGCAACCTGAGCTTCATCGACGACGCCCGTGCTGCGGGAAGCGAAATCGTGACCGGCGGCACCCGCATCCTCGAAGACACGGGCGGCACCTATATGGCGCCCACGCTTGTGACCGGCGTGGCCCCCGATCACAGGCTCTTCCGCGAGGAAGTGTTCGGCCCGGTGCTGGCCGTCACCCCCTTTGACACCGATGAGGAGGCCATAGCCCTTGCCAATGGCACCGACTATGGCCTTGCCGCCGGGGTCTGGACCGGCAGCCTTGCCCGCGCGCACCGGATGGTCGCCGGCATCCGCGCGGGCGTGGTGCATGTGAACACCTATGGCGGGCCTGATGTCACCGTGCCCCTGGGCGGCGTCAAGCAATCGGGCAATGGCCACGACAAGTCGCTGCATGCGTTCGACAAATACGTCGACCTGAAAACCGCCTGGATCCAGCTATGAGTGACACCGCCGCCCTTCTCGACCGTCGCAAGCGGGCCTTGGGTCCGAACCTGCCCACCTTTTACGACGATCCCGTGCACCTGGTGCGGGGTCAGGGCACCCGGGTCTGGGACGCGGACGGGCGCGAATACCTCGATTGCTACAATAACGTGCCCCATGTGGGCCATTGCCACCCCAAGGTGGTCGAAGCGATCTGCCAGCAGGCGGGCACGCTCAACACCCATACCCGCTACCTGCACGAGACGATCCTGGACTTTGTCGAGGCGCTGACCGCCACCATGTCGGGTCCGCTGTCGACCGCGATCCTGACCTGCACCGGGTCCGAGGCGAACGACATCGCCCTGCGCATGGCGCAGGCGGTGACCGGCAAGACCGGGGTGATCGCCACCGATCACACCTACCACGGCAACACGATGGCGGTGGCGCAGCTGTCGGTCACGAACCCGCCCCCCGGTGGCGCCTGGCCCAATGTGGCCCATGTGCCCGCACCCGACAGCTACCGATCCGAGGACGTGGACGGCCGCGCCTTTGCGCAGGCCGTGGCGGACGAGATCGCCCGGCTGGAGGCCGCGGGCCACGGGTTTTCGGCGCTGATCCTCTGCCCCTATTTCGCCAACGAAGGCTTTCCGGACCTGCCCGCGGGCTGGCTCGACCCTGCGATGGAAGTGGTGCGCCGTGCGGGCGGCGTTCTGATCGCCGACGAGGTACAGCCGGGCTTTGGCCGCCTTGGCACGCATTTCTGGGGGCACCAGAAGATCGGCGTTCAGCCCGATATCGTGACGCTGGGCAAGCCCATGGCCAACGGCCACCCGGTGGGCGGGGTCGTCACCAGTGGTGAGATCATGGCGGCCTTTCGCCAGTCCTTTCGCTATTTCAACACCTTCGGCGGCAACCCCGTGTCGGCCGCAGCGGCCCTGGCCACCCTGCGCGTGGTCGAGGACGAGGGGCTGATGGAGAACGCCTGCGACGTGGGCGATTATGCCCGCGCGGGCCTGCGCGATCTGGCCACGCGGCACGCCTGCATCGGCAATGTGCGCGGATCGGGGCTGTTCTTCGGGGCCGAGATGGTACTGGACCGCGACAGCAAGGCCCCGGCGCGTGCCTTCACCAAGGCCGTCGCAAACGGGATGCGCCGGAACGGCGTGCTGCTGAACTTTCTCGGCATCCATTACAACGCGCTGAAAATCCGCCCGCCGATGCCGTTCTCCCGGGCCGAGGCCGACCGGATGATCGAGACCCTGGACCGGGTGCTGGCCGACACCCCGCTGGTGCCGTGAAACAGGAGATCGCAGAGGCCGCCGCCCGGGCCTGGGGGTTGGCAGAGACCCCGGTGCTGGTGGCCGAGCGCGAGAACACCGTCTACCGCGTCGGCGACTATGCCCTGCGGCTGCACCGGGACGGGTATCGCAGACTGCCGCAGCTGCAATCGGAACTGGTCTGGATGGCCACGCTGGCCCGTGGTGGGCTCGACCTGCCGGCCCCGCTGCCGGGGCCCGAGGGCGCGCTGATCGCGCCGGTCAAGGGCCGCATGGTCAGCGTGCTGCGCTGGATGCCGGGCGCTCCGGCGGGAACAGGGCCGGAGCTGACGGTGCCCGACCCGGTGGCCTTTGCCGAGGCCCTGGGCCGGATGATGGCGCGGCTGCATGACCTGAGCGATGGCTTCACCCCGCCGCCGGACTTCACCCGCCCCAATTGGCGGGCCGAGGGGCTCTTGGGCCCCGATCCACTCTGGGGCCGGTTCTGGGACAACCCGATTTGGACCGACGCCCAGCGCGACGTGGTGCTGGCGGCGCGCGCAGCCGCGAAGGCGCAACTAAATCAGCTGGCCCCGACCCTAGACCAAGGTTTGATCCATGCCGACCTGATCCCCGACAACGTTCTGGTGGACGGGGACCGCGTGATCCCCATAGACTTTGACGACGGCGCCTGGGGCTATCGCGATTTCGAGCTGGCAACGTTCCTTTTGCGCCAACGCGCGCGACCCGACTACCCGCAGATCCGCGCGGCCCTGATAAAAGGCTACAGCACCCGCCGCGCGGTGGACGCGGGCGTGCTCGACCTCATGATCCTGTGCCGCGCGCTGACCTATCCGGGCTGGATCATGACCCGCATGGACACGCCCGGCGCAGAGGCCAAGGCCGGCCGCATGACCGACACCGCCCTGAACCTCGCCCAGACCTACCTCACCACATTGGAAGGAGCCCGCCCATGACGACCCCCACCATCCTTGTCGCCGGCACCTATGACACCAAGGATGCCGAGCTGAATTTCATCTGCGACGTGATCCGCGACCAGGGCGGTGCGGTGCTGAGCATGGATGTGAGCGTTCTGGGCGATCCGACCCAGCCCACCGACATCTCCAAGCATGACGTGGCCGAGGCCGGGGGCAGTACGATCCGGGCCGCTATCGACAGCGGGGACGAGAACACCGCGATGCAGATCATGGCGGCGGGCGCGGCGGCCAAGGCGCTGGAGCTCTACCGCGCGGGCCGTATCCACGGGGCCATCGTGCTGGGCGGGTCCATGGGTACCGACCTCGCGCTCGATCTCTGCAACGCGCTGCCGCTGGGGGTGCCGAAATACGTGGTCTCTACCATCTCGTTCTCGCACCTGATCCCGCCGCACAGGCTGGCGCCGGATATCCAGATGATCCTTTGGGCGGGCGGGCTTTACGGACTGAACCCGATCTGCCGGTCGTCGCTCGCGCAGGCCGCGGGTGCGGTGCTGGGCGCTGCGAAGGCCGCCCAGCCGCCAAAGGGCGACCGGCCCATCATCGGCATGACGAGCTTTGGCAAGACGATCCTGCATTACATGGTCGCGCTGCAGCCGGAACTGGACAAGCGCGGATTCGACCTGGCCGTGTTCCACGCCACCGGCATGGGCGGGCGGGCGTTCGAGGGGCTGGCGGCCCAGGGCGCGTTCGCCTGCGTCATGGATTTCGCCACGCAGGAACTGGTCAACCACATCATGGGCTCGGGCGTTTCTGCCGGCCCTGACCGGCTGACCGGCGCGGGCCGCGCGGGCGTGCCGCAGATCGTGGCGCCGGCCTGCTATGACCTTGTCGACCTGATCGGCTGGCAGGACCTGCCCGCACGCTTTGCCGACCGGCCTGCCCATGCCCATAACCGGCTGATAACCTCGATCGTGCTGAATACCGAGGAGCGGCGCGAGGTCGCCCGCGCCCATGCCGCCCAGCTGGCGCAGGCCACGGGGCCCACGGTGATGCTGTTGCCCACGGGCGGGATGAACGAATGGGACCGCCCCGGCGCACCGCTTCACGATGCCGAGGGGCTAAGCGCGTTCGTCGACGAGATGCAGGCGGTCTGTCCGGGAAATGTCGAGATGCAGGTGCTCGACGCCCATATCAACGACCGTGCCTTCACCGACGCCGCGCTCGCGGTGCTGGACCGCTGGCTGGAGGACGGGACCGTCCCGCGCGGCTGAGGACCCTTGTGCGCGCTGCCGGTTTGCAGGGCGGTGCGCCCGCGAATCGATCCATCCACATGCACGGGGCATAGGCTGGCCTGACGCGCGCGCCGCGAGGCTTGATCCGTCTCCACGCCACGCTACCCCTTGTTCACAGCGCCGCGATTGGCCGCAAACGGCCCATGATCGGACGCTGAGACGCAGGCCGGGCGATGTGCAATCGTCCACGGGACACGCAAGCACACCCTGCGTCACGAAAGGAACCGCGCGGATGCTACAGGTCTTGTCCGGTGTCTGGGCCCTCTTGATCGGCATTGTCTTCATCATGCTGGGCAACGGCATGCATTTTACCCTGATCGGCCTGCGCGGCGATATCGAGGGGTTCTCGGCCACAGAACTGGCGATCGTGACCTCGGGCTATTTCGTGGGCTTCCTGTCGGGTGCGAACCTGACGCCCAAGATGATCCGGCGCGTGGGCCACGTGCGGGTCTTCGCGGCTCTGGGCAGTTTCATGTCGGCGGGGCTGATCGCTTTGCCGCTGGTGGCCGAGCCCTGGGCCTGGACCCCGCTGCGACTGCTGGTGGGGTTCTGCATGTCGGGCGTTTACGTGACGGCGGAAAGCTGGCTGAACGATGCCTCGACCAACGAGACGCGGGGCAAGGTGCTGTCGGCCTACATGATCGCGCAGACGCTGGGCATCATCGGCGCGCAGGGCCTGCTGACGCTGGGCGACGCGGGCACGGCCACGCTGTTCATCGGGGCGTCGATCCTCGTATCCATCTCCTTTGCGCCGATCCTGTTGTCGGTGACCCCGGACCCCGCGGCCGAGGTGACGCGGCCGATGAACCTGGTCGAGCTGTTCCGGGGCTCGCCATTGGGCACAATCGGCATCTTTGTCCTGGGTGGGGTCTACGCGACGCAGTCTGGCATGGCGGCTGTCTACGGCACGCAGATCGGTCTGTCGGCAAACCAGATCGCGTTGTTCGTGGCGATGCTGTTCGCGGGGGCCTTGCTGCTGCAATACCCGATCGGCTGGCTGTCGGATCGCATGGACCGGCGCAAGCTCATCCTCGGCGCTTCGGCGCTGGGCGCGGTGTCCTGTGCGGCAGGCTGGCTGACCGACGGCGCGCTCTGGCCGTTGATGGCGGCAAGCTTCCTGGCAGGGGGCGTCACCACGCCGCTTTATGCGCTGTTCCTGGCCTATACCAACGACTCGCTCTCGACCGAGGACATGCCCGCAGCCTCTGGGGGGCTGGTGCTGACCTTCGGGGTGGGCGCCATCCTGGGGCCGCTTCTGGCCGGGTGGGCGATGCAGGCGGTGGGGCCGTTCGCCTTCTGGTGGGTCTTGGGCGGCATGTTCACGGCAATCGGGCTTTACGCGCTCTATCGCATGACACAGCGGGCGGTGACGCCGGTCGACGAGACCGAAAGCTATCTTGGCGTTCTGCCCACGGCGACCCCCGTCGCGGTCGAGGCCGCGGGCGTCTGGGCGGCCGAGCAAGCAGAGGCCGATCAGGCTGAGGCGGAGCGGATGGAGGCCAAGTAAGACGGCGCTGCCCCCGTGTGACCGCGCGGATTGCGGGCGTTGCGCCGCTGGCCCAGGAGGTCGGGCTCAGGGTTCGATGGCGGCGTAGTTTCCCAAGGCCACCATGCGGCTTTCGAAATCGGCGATCCGGGCGGGCGCGCCGGGGTCGCCGGCGATCATTTCCGACACGATCGCCTCGACCAGGGCAAAGCCCGCACCGAGCGACGGCAGCGATTGCGGGCCCTCCATGGGCAGGCAGAAGACGAGAGCCGCCCCGTCGGCGATGGGTGCCGTATAGGCATCGGTGATGGCGATCACCCGTGCCCCGCGTGCAAGGGCGGTCTTGTGAGCGCGCACCACTTCAGCCGAGTAAAGCGAGAAGGTCATCAGCACCACCACGTCCTCGGGCCCTGACTGGGCAAGCGTGTCCGCGATGGCTCCGGGCTCGGCCGCCATTCGCTGGAACTGCGGAAAGGCCATGCCGCCGGTATAGGCCAGGTAATGGGCCAGCGAGAAACAGCTGCGCACCCCGATGGCATGGATATGCCGCGCCGATGTCAGCAGCGCGGCCGCGTCCCGGATCCGTGGCAGGTTGGCATCGGACAACAGCAGATCCAGGTTGCGCCGCGAGGCATCGTGCAGCGATTGCATTCACGCACCCGAGGCTTGTCCGGTCAGGCGCGTGGCCCGCGTGCCGTAAAGACCCCCCTCGGCCCTGAGCGCCGACTGGAAGGCCCGGCGGCACTCTTCGAACCCCGCGAACCCCAGCGCGATGGACCGCCTGTAGACCGTGTTGCCATTGGCGCCTGACAACTCGGCCAGCCCGCGAAGGGAGTGAAACGCCATTTCCTGCGGATGGTCGAGCGCCCAGGCGGCCAGCTGCGAAATCGCCGGCGAACCGTCGCGCACGAGCCCGGCCAGAGCGCGGCTCAGGTCGTCGAGGGTGGGGTCGGTGCGCAGGTGTAAAGCACGCGACTTGATCTGACATTTCTGCTCTTATGGAGCGCAACAATGAGTGTCGACCAATGACAAGCATT
>CAJXWO010000015.1 GCA_913062865.1 uncultured Paracoccaceae bacterium
GTAGCTCAGTTGGTTAGAGTGCCGGCCTGTCACGCCGGAGGTCGCGGGTTCGAGCCCCGTCAACCGCGCCACTTTTCCGTTGGTACGATGGACACGCCATGCGCCGAATGATCGACGACTTGCCCTGGGCCGTGGCGATCGTGCTGGCGCTGACCCTGGGCCTGGCCCCGTTCACCCCCGAACCGCACCTTCTGGAGAAGCTGCGCATGCTGGCGGCTGGCACGTTGCGCGCGCCCATCGACATCTTCGACCTGGCCTTGCACGGGCTGCCGTGGTGTCTTTTGATCGCCAAGGCGGCCTTCGCCCTAGCCGGCCGCGGCGCGGGCAAGGGATGACCCGAAGGCGCGTGCGCGGGAGTCTTCGACAGACTTCGGATCGGACACCTGCAAAGGTTCCGGGCGCCTAGTCGGACAGGAAGCGCATCAAGGCCGCTGCGGTCTCGGCCGGATGGGTGTCTGGAAAGAAATGTCCGCCGGGCACCGCCTCGGCCCGCATATCCGCCAGCCGGTCCGCCCAGGTCGCGGGCACGTCATAGGCGCGCGCCATGGCGCCGTCGGCGCCGTAAAGGACCAGCGCGGGGCAGGGGACCCGGCGGCCGAGGTCGGCGGCATCGAGGGCCATGTCCACCTCCAGCGCCGCGCGGTAGTCGTTGCACATGGTATGCATGACCTCGGGCCGCGCCCAGGCCGCGCGGTAGGCGGCCAGCGCGTCAGCGTCGAAATCCGACAGCTTCGCCGCGCCCCAGCCGGTAAGGCAGCTTTCGTAAAAGGCATCGGGGTCTGCGCCGATCATCCGCTCGGGGCCCGGCGCGGGCTGGGCCAGGAAGAACCAGTGGTAATAGGCCTTGGCCACGGGCCAGGTCAGCCGGTCGAGCAAGAGATGCGTGGGCACGATGTCCATCACCGTCAGCGACAAGAGCACCTCGGGCGCGTCCAGCGCCATCCGGTGCGCCGTGCGCCCGCCCCGGTCATGGCCCACGACATGGAACCGCTCGACCCCCAGGTGCCGCGTCAGCGCCACCTGGTCGGCGGCCATCGCGCGGAACGACATGGCGGCGACGCCGTCGGGGCGGCCGCTGTCGCCATAGCCGCGCAGATCGGCGGCGACGACGGTGAAATGCCGGGCCAGGACCGGCGCCACCCCCTTCCACATCGCGCGGCATTGCGGGTAGCCGTGAAGCAGCAGCACCGGCGGCCCGCTGCCGCCGATGTCATAGGCGATGCGCTGGCCGTCGAGCGTGACCGCGCCGGTCTCGAAGCCCGGGATCACCGGGTCACCGGGTCAGTGCGTCGAGGATCCGCGCCCAGCTGCGCGCGCCCTTGTGAAAGCTGCGCAGGTTGTATTTTTCGTTGGGGCTGTGGATCTGGTCGTCCTTGTTGCCATAGCCCACAAGCAGCGCATCCATCCCCAGCACCGTCTTGAAATGCCCGGCAATGGGGATCGACCCGCCCATGCCGACAAAGACCGCCTGGGTGTTCCACTCGTCGCTCAGCGCGTCGCGGGCCTTTTCATAGGCCGGGTGGTCGGTGTTCATGTGGCCGGCCATCGCGCCCTTGCCGAGGGGAAAGTCGACGCTGGCATCGGGCGGGATCGCGCCCCGCACATAGTCTCGGAAGGCCGCGCTGATCTTGTCCGGGTCCTGTTGACCCACCAGGCGGAAGCTGACCTTGGCATGGGCCTGGGACGGGATCACCGTCTTGAAGCCTTCGCCCGTGTAGCCGCCCCAGATGCCGTTCACCTCGGCCGTGGGCCGCGACCAGATCATTTCGAGCGGCGTGCGGTCGGATTCGCCCGCCGGATGCGACAGGCCGACCTCGCCGAGGAACTGGGCGGGGTCGAAATTCAGGCTGTCCCATTGCGCCTTCAGCTCGGGGTCGAGCTCGGGCACGTCGTCGTAGAAGCCGGGCAGGGTGCAGCGGCCGCTGTCGTCCTTCAGCCCCGCCAGGATCTTGGTCAGGATATAGATCGGGTTCGCGGCCATGCCCCCGTAAAGCCCCGAATGCAGGTCGCGATTGGCGCAGGTCAGGTCGATCTGTTCGGTCACCATGCCGCGCAGCTGGGTGGTGATGGCGGGCGTATCGGCATCATACATGCCCGTGTCGCAGATCAGAGCGATGTCGGCGCGCAGTTCGTCGGCGTTTTCCTCCATGAACGGCACAAGCGAGGGCGAGCCCGATTCTTCTTCCCCTTCCAGAAGGAAGGTGATCTTGCAGGGCAGCGCACCATGGACGGCCTTCCACGCGCGGCAGGCCTCGATGAAGGTCATCAGCTGCCCCTTGTCGTCCGACGCGCCGCGGCCCCGCATCACGCGGCCCTTGTCGGTGTCCTCGATCGCGGGGTCGAACGGGTCGCGGTGCCACAGTTCGAGCGGGTCGACGGGCTGCACGTCGTAGTGGCCGTAGAACAGAAGATGCGGTCCGGGGCCGTCGACGTGGCCCACCACCATCGGGTGACCCGCGGTGGGACGCACGGAGGCATCGGCGCCCAGGCTGCGCAGATCCTCTGCCATCCAGTCGGCGGCGCGGGCGACATCCTCTTTGTAGGCTGGATCGGTCGAGATCGACGGGATGCGCAACAGCGCCATCAACCGTTCGAGCGACGCGTCGATATCGGCGTCGATACGGGACAGGACGGGGTCGAGAGACATGGAAGCTCCTGAGGTTGGACAGGGTGGATTGGCCGCGACGGTACCACGGCGCGGGCGCGTGTCCAGCCGGGCGGGGTGCCCTGGTTTCCGATAGGCGACGCCGCGTTCCGGGGCGGAACGCATGCCGCAGGGTCGGCTTGACCTACATCAAGGCCGCGACAAACCGCCAGGCCGTAGGTTGTTGTCTGACAGGGGCGCGGCCTATATCCATTCTAAATCCAAAAGGGCCCGGTCGCGCGCGCCTTTCCCGGGAGGAGAGACGGCCGCAACGGAACAAAACGAAGGAGATGCCGGTGGACTACGCCCGTCAGCTCGATGCAGCGATTGATCGTCTTCACCAGGAGGGCCGGTATCGGACCTTCATCGACATCGAGCGCAAGAAAGGTCAGTTTCCCCACGCCACCTGGCGGCGCCCCGATGGTGCCGAGGTGCCGATCACCGTGTGGTGCGGAAACGACTACCTGGGCATGGGCCAGCACCCGGTTGTCCTCGAGGCGATGCACGAGGCCATCGACGCCACCGGCGCGGGCTCTGGCGGGACGCGCAACATCTCGGGCACCACGGTCTATCACAAGCGGCTCGAGGCCGAGCTGGCCGATCTCCATGGCAAGGAGGCGGCGCTTTTGTTCACCTCGGCCTACATCGCCAATGACGCGACGCTTTCGACGCTGCCCAAGCTCTTTCCCGGGCTGATCATCTATTCCGACGAATTGAACCATGCCTCGATGATCGAGGGCGTGCGCCGCAATGGCGGGGCCAAGCGCATCTTTCGCCACAACGACGTGGCGCATCTGCGCGAGCTTCTGGCCGCCGACGATCCCGCCGCGCCCAAGCTGATCGCGTTTGAATCGGTCTATTCGATGGATGGCGATTTCGGGCCGATCGAAGAAATTTGCGATCTGGCCGACGAATTCGGCGCGCTGACCTATATCGACGAGGTCCACGCCGTGGGCATGTACGGTCCCCGCGGGGGCGGCGTGGCCGAGCGTGACCGCCTGATGCACCGCATCGACATCATCAACGGGACGCTGGCCAAGGCCTATGGCGTGATGGGCGGCTATATCGCGGCCAGTCACAAGATGTGTGACGCCGTGCGCTCCTACGCGCCGGGCTTCATCTTCACCACGTCGCTGCCGCCCGCCGTGGCTGCGGCGGCTGCGGCGTCGGTCGCGCATCTGAAGACCGACACCGCCCTGCGCGAACGTCACCAGACCCAGGCCAGCATCCTCAAGACCCGGCTCAAGGGCATGGGTCTGCCGCTGATCGACCATGGCAGCCATATCGTGCCGGTGATCGTGGGCGATCCGGTGCATACCAAGCAGCTGAGCGACATGCTGCTCGACGGCTACGGGATCTACGTTCAGCCCATCAACTTCCCCACTGTCCCGCGCGGGACCGAGCGGCTGCGCTTCACCCCGTCGCCGGTCCACGGCCCGGACGAAATGGACAAGCTTGTCAGGGCAATGGACGAACTTTGGTCCCATTGTGCGCTGAATCGCGCCGAACTCGCCGGGTAAACCTACGAACGCTGCATCGCGGCTTGAACTGTGCTAACGTGCCGGTAACAAAAGCACATGCCGAATCGGGCGGGCCGTTTCGCGCGGCGCGTGTAGGGAACAGGCGGATATGGGGCATATTCGATGATCGGGCGGCTACCGTCACGACAGAACAAGACGGCATCGCCAGAGCCGAAGGGCTTTGACGATTTCGACCTGCGCCTGGGCGACATGATGCGCGGCGAGCGGGCGACGCTTGGAAAGTCGTTGCTGGATGTGCAGCGCGAGCTGAAGATCAAGGCCGCCTATATCGCCGCCATCGAAAACGCCGATCCCAGTGCCTTTGACACGCCGGGCTTCATCGCGGGTTACGTGCGCTCTTACGCGCGCTACCTCGACATGGACCCGGATTACGCGTTCGAGAAATTCTGCCAGGAAAGCGGCTTTGCCACCGCCCATGGCATGTCGGCCGAGGCGTCTTCGATCCGCAAGCCCGCGCGCGAGGAAAGCCGCGGGCAGCCGGCGGCGCCGCGCGATCCCTTTGCCCAGCCGGCCACGCCCTTTGCGCCGGGCCGCGAGTCGCTTTTCCACCGGGTCGAGCCCGGTGCGATCGGGTCGAGCCTGGTTCTGATCGCGCTGATCGGTGCCATCGGGTTCGGCGGCTGGACGGTTCTGAAAGAGGTGCAGCAGGTCAAGCTGGCGCCCGTGGACCAGACCCCGGTGGTCTTGTCGGATCTCGATCCCCTGTCCCCGGCGTTGCGCACCACCGCCGAAGGCGACGGGGCCGCGTCGGATGGCGGCCTGAACGCCGGGACGAGCGAGGCGCTGAACCGTCTTTACCGCCCGCAGGCGCTGGACGTGCCGGTTCTGGTCGCGCGCGACGCGCCGATCTCGACCCTCGACCCCACAACCGTCGGCAGCTTCACGCAACCGGGCGCCCCCGACACCGCGCCCCGTCGCGCCGAGGCGGCACCGGAGGGCGATACGCCCGTGCCCAGCGTGCCGCAGGTCGTCGAAACCGGACTGCCCAGCCTGGCCGTGATGGCCGTGCGCCCGGCCTGGGTGCGGGTGCGCGCGGCGGACGGCACCGTGATCTTCGAAGGGATCATGGACGCGGGCGACACCTACGATATTCCGGCCACCGAGGAACCGCCGACCCTGCGCGTGGGCGCGTCGGGCGCCGTCTATTTCTCGGTCAACGGCGAAACCTACGGCCCGGCGGGGCCGCGCGGGTCGGTGACATCAAACCTGCCGCTTTCGGCCGAACATCTGACCACCGAATATGCCCTGGCCGATCCGGCGAGCGATGCCGACCTGGAGCGTATGGTGGCACAGCTGACCAGCGATCCGGAAACCGCTTCGGTCCCCGAGGCCGAGTGATTACGCCCCATTGAACGCCGCGCGACGGCTGTTACCTTGGCGGTGACGTATTCAGCCAAAGGTCTGCCCCCATGTCGCTCAATCCCGTCCGCCCGTGGCGCAACATCTATCGCCGCAAGAGCCGCCAGATCATGGTGGGCAACGTGCCCGTGGGGGGCGATGCGCCGATCAGCGTGCAGACCATGACCAACACGGTCACCACCGACATTCCCGGCACCATCGCCCAGGTCCAGGCCGCGGCCGAGGCGGGCGCCGATATCGTCCGCATCTCGGTCCCCGACGAGGCCTCTTCGAAAGCGCTGAAAGAGATCGTGGCGGAAAGCCCGGTGCCCATCGTCGCGGACATCCATTTCCACTACAAACGCGGAATCGAAGCCGCCGAGGCGGGCGCCGCCTGCCTGCGGATCAACCCGGGCAATATCGGGGACGCGACCCGCGTCAAGGAAGTGATCAAGGCCGCGCGCGACCACAATTGCTCGATCCGGATCGGGGTGAATGCCGGGTCGCTTGAAAAGCACCTGCTTGAGAAATACGGCGAGCCGTGCCCCGAGGCGATGGTCGAATCCGGGCTCGAGCACATCAAGATCCTGGAAGACAACGACTTTCACGAGTTCAAGATCAGCGTGAAGGCCTCTGACGTGTTCCTGGCCGCCGCCGCCTACCAGGGCATCGCCGAGGCCACCGATGCGCCGATCCACCTGGGTATCACCGAGGCCGGCGGGCTGGTCAGCGGCACGATCAAATCGGCCATCGGTCTGGGCAACCTGCTGTGGATGGGGATCGGCGACACGATCCGCGTGAGCCTGTCGGCGGACCCCGTCGAAGAGGTGAAGGTTGGCTACGAGATCCTGAAATCGTTGGGCCTGCGGCACCGGGGCGTCAACATCATCTCGTGCCCGTCCTGCGCGCGGCAGGGTTTCGACGTGATCAAGACCGTCGAAGAGCTGGAAAAGCGGCTGGAGCACATCAAGACGCCCATGAGCCTGTCGATCATCGGTTGCGTGGTGAACGGCCCGGGCGAGGCGCTGATGACCGATGTGGGCTTCACCGGCGGCGGGGCCGGGTCGGGCATGGTCTACCTGGCGGGCAAGCAGAGCCACAAGATGTCGAACGACCGGATGATCGACCACATCGTCGAGGAGGTCGAGAAAAAGGCCGCCGAGATCGAAGCGCAGCGGGCCGCCGAGGCCGCCGAGGCGGCGGAGTAGGGCTAACGCGCCAGGTACCGCTCCAGCACAATCGGGGGCACGTCGCCGCGTACCATCATGTCGGGCAGCACATAGGACGGGAAAAGGTCGAGGCCCAGGGCCTCGGCCAGCCGCGCGGTGGCCGGGTCGGCCATGTCCTTGACGGCAATGCCAAGGCCCGGATGCGCGTCAGCCAGATCGGTCAGCATGTCGGGCGCGGGGCTGTCGACGAAGACGGCCATTCCGGCGGTGCCGTCCCCGGATCCGATGCGGGCGTCGTTCGGCTCTGCGAAGAGCGCGCGCGCATGCGCGGCGATGAGCGCCAAGTCGCTTGCCACCTCGTCCGCATAGGGGGCGGGCACCGGCGGGTTCAGCACCGGATCGGCCAGCAGCGCAGGCTCTTCGAGGAACAGCGCGCGCAACTCTGCGTGGAACGCCGCACGCTCGGTGTCGGTCAGGTCGGCCAGGTCCACCGCGCCTGCGGGGGAAGCTGCCACCGCAAGGCAGAGCGCCTTAATCGTCCCGCGCATCCGCGACCATGATCTCCATCTGCTCGAAGGGCACGTAGCCCCGCAGCATCTGGTCCTCGAGAACGAAGGTCGGCGTGCCGGTGATCTGCAACCGCTGGGCCAGCGCGCGGGTTTCCGCGATCGCTTCCGAGATGGCGTCGCTGTCCATCCCCGCCAGCACGGCGTCGGCATCGAGCCCAAGCCCTTCGGCCAGGCGGCGCAGGCTGGCCTGTCCGATGTTGCCCTGGAAGGTCATCAGCGCATCCAGCGTGTCGTGATAGGCTTCGTCCCCCGCGACCGCGCGGACCGAAAGGGCAAACCGCGAGGCCAGCACCGACTCCGGACCGAGGATCGGGAATTCCTTGACGATGTAGCGGATGTTGCCGTCTTCCTCGATCAGGCGGGTGACGTCCTCATGGGCGCGCTTGCAATACCCGCAGCGGTAATCGAGAAACTCGACCAGCGTGATGTCGCCCTCGGGATTGCCGCCGACCCAGGAAAAACCGTCGTCGAAGATGTCCGCCGCATTGACCTGCACGAGGTCGAGATCCTGCTGGACCTGGGCCTGGGCCTGGCGCTCTTCAAGCACCTGGACCGCTTCCATGATGATCTCGGGGTTCTCCATCAGATAGGCGCGGACCTCGGCGCGGAACGCCGCGCGCTCCGCGTCGGTCATCGCCTCGAGGTCGAGGGCCTGGGCCGGGGCGGCCAGGGTGGCTGCGGTCAGGACCGCGGCGATCAGGGGACGGGGCATGTCTCTCTCCGGTCTGTTACTTGGCCAGCTTGGCCGCTCTGAGCACGTCTTGTGCCCGTTTCCAAGGGCCCGAACCCTGCGGCAGAAGGTCCGCGGCCCGTTTCGCGTGCAGCCCGGCATCCTTGAGCCGGCCCTGCACCGCATAGCGTTCGGCGGTGACGAGCGATGCCATGGCATTCTGCCCGTTGCGCGCATAGGCCACGGACAGATCGCGCAGGATGCGCGCATCGCGGAAATCCCGTGCGCGGGCCTGTTCCAGCACCTTGAGCGCCGCGCCGTACTGTTCCGACGCCAGCAGCGCGCGGCCCTGGCCGCCCAGGATCAGCGGGTGCCCGGGGGCAAGCGACGCGGCCTTGCGGTAGGCCGCCACAGCCGCGCCCGCCTGGCGGCTTTCCAGCAGGATCTGGCCTTTCAGGTCATACAGGAACGGATCCTGTGGGCGTTGGGCGATGGCGCGGTCGATGGCGGCCAGCGCCCGGCGGCTGTCGGAGTTGCGGTGATGGGCCACGGCTTCGCGCATCAACGCGATGTCGGCGCTGGGGCTGCCATCTGCGCGGCGCAGCGTCCAGTTGGGTGCGCGGGTAAAGGCCGACAGCTTGCCCTGCGCGCGGGCGAACCAGTAGGTCGCGCTGGGGCTGTCGCCCTGCGGTCCGGGATTGGCATTCACGAAAGCCTCCATCGCCCGGGCGCGTTCACGCGACAGGGGATGGGTGCGCATATAAGGGTCCTGGCGGCCCACGTTCAGCGCTTCCTGTCCCTCGAAAAGGTCATGGACTTCGACCGCGCCACGGGGATCGACCCCCGCGCGCACCATGTAGCGCACGCTCGACTGGTCGGCCGAGGCCTCTTCGGCCCGGGTATGGCTGAGGAACAGGCGCATGGCCGAACTTTGCGCGCCCAGCGAAAGCCCCGCTGCCGCCCGTCCGGACCCGCCGGCGGCTGCAGCGGCGGCAAGGATCGCACCCAGCCCGGCGGCGGTGCGCGCGCTGCGCAGGTTGGCGCTGCGGCGGGCGAGGTGACCGTTTGCGATATGCGCCGCCTCGTGCGCGATCACCGCCTGCAGGGCCGCCGCGCGGTCGAGCTTCAGCAAAAGACCGGAATGGATGAAGATGTGGTCGCTGTCGGCGACGAAGGCGTTCAGCGTCCGGTCGTCGATCAACAGCACGCGGATGCGGTTCGGGTTCAGCCCCGCCGCCTGCAGGATCGGCGCGGCCAGCCGGTTGAGCGCGTATTCGATATCCGCGTCGCGCAGCAGGGTCGCTGCCACCGCCTGAACCGGCATGAGCACAGCAAGCGTGAAGATCAGGACGGCCGCGCGCAGCGGATGCATTGACGGGCTCCTACAATCCCGGTGAAAGGTGGGGTCAGCTTACGGAGGTCAGGATGCGAAGTTCAAGGCGTGGGGCGGTCGATGCCTTCATTGTGATGGACGTGATGGAGGCCGCGCGGCAGGCCGAGGACGCGGGGCGCCACATCATCCATATGGAAGTGGGCCAGCCAGGCACACCCGCGCCGGAGGGTGCGCGCGCGGCGCTGGCCAGCGCGCTCCAGACTGATCCGTTGGGCTATACCGTCGCGCTGGGACTGCCCGCGCTGCGTGCGCGCATCGCGCGGCTTTATGGCGACTGGTACGATGTAGACCTCGACCCTGCGCGCGTGGTTGTCACGCCGGGATCGTCTGGCGCGTTCATCCTGGCCTTCACCGCGCTTTTCGACGCGGGCGACCGGGTGGGGATCGGCGCGCCGGGCTATCCGTCCTATCGCCAGATCCTCAAGGCGCTGGACCTGGAGCCCGTGATCCTCGAGACCCGGGACGAAAACCGCCTGCAACCGGTGCCGGGCGACCTGGCGGGGCAGGATCTTGCCGGGCTCATGGTGGCCTCGCCAGCCAACCCCACGGGCACGATGCTGGGCCGCGATGCGCTGGGGGCCTTGATCGGCGCCTGCGCCGAGACCGGTACGGCCTTTATCAGCGACGAGATCTATCACGGCATCGAATACGAGGCGAAGGCGGTGAGCGCGCTCGAGATCACCAACGACGCCTATGTGATCAATTCCTTCTCCAAGTATTTCTCCATGACCGGCTGGCGCGTGGGCTGGATGGTCGTCCCGCCCGATCATGTCCGGCAGGTCGAGCGTCTTGCGCAAAATCTCTTTATCTGCCCGCCCCATGCCGCGCAGGTCGTGGCGCTGGCGGCGATGGACTGCACGGACGAATTGCAGGCCAACATGGCCGTCTACGCGAAGAACCGGCAGCTGATGCTGGACGGTTTGCCCAAGGCCGGGTTCGACCGGATCGCGCCGCCCGACGGGGCCTTTTACGTCTATGTCGATGTCAGTCACCTGACCGATGACAGCCGCGCCTTTGCGCGCTGCATCCTTGACGAGGCGGGCGTGGCCGTGACCCCGGGCCTTGATTTCGACGAAGCGCGGGGCGGGGGCACCTTGCGCTTTTCCTACGCGCGCAGCACCGCGGATATCGAGGAAGGTCTGGCGCGGCTCGCCCGTTTCATGGGCCGGGGCTAAGACGGGCATTCGCGGGGCGTTCTCAACCCGCGCGCAATCGTGTATCGTCGCGCCAAAAGATAAAGGCAGGCGATGATGAGCAGAGTTCTGACATGGGTGGCGGCCCTGTGGCTGTTGGCGTGGCCCGCAGCCGCGCAGGAGTTCAGCGGGCTGGCGCGGCCCGATCCAGGCGTCAGCATGGCCGAGGACAGCCGATGGGGCGGGGCGCAGCTGACGCTGGGGCTCAGCCAGGGCGTGCCGTGGCGAGCCTATACGCTGGATGATCCCGCGCGGCTGGTGCTCGATTTCCAGGAGGTCGATTGGCAGGGGCTTGACCCCGCCCAATTCGTGCAATCCGACATGATCACGGCGGTGCGCTTTGGCCCGGTGCGCCCGGGCTGGTCGCGGCTGGTGGCCGATCTGGCCGGACCGCTGGCCATCGACACCGCGGCGATGGAGGTCGCGCCCGAAACCGGCCGCGCGGTCCTGCGCGTCGCTCTGGGCGCCACAGACGCCGAGGATTTCGCCGCCCGCTCGGGCGCGCCGGGCGATCCGCGCTGGGCCCCGCCCGCCGCCGATCCGCCGCAGGCGCGCAGCCGGGACCGTGACGGGCGTTTTCTGATCGTGCTCGACCCGGGCCACGGCGGCATCGACCCCGGTGCCCATCGCGACGGGGTGACCGAAAAGGACCTGATGCTGACCTTCGCGCGCGAGTTGAAAGAGACGCTGTTGCGCGCGGGCGGGGTCGATGTGGTGCTGACCCGCGACGATGACCGGTTTGTCTCGCTCGAACGGCGGGTGGCCATCGCGCAGGAGCTGGAGGCCGATCTGTTCCTGTCGCTCCATGCCGATGCGCTGGCCCAGGGCACGGCCCATGGCACCGCGGCCTATACCCTGTCTGACACGGCCAGCGACGAGGCCTCGGCCGCGCTGGCCGCCCGGCACAACCGCGCCGATCTTCTGGCCGGGGTGGACCTGTCGGGCGAGGATGACGTGGTGGCCAATGTGCTGCTGGATCTGGCGCGGCTCGACAACGGTCCGCGCTCGCAGGCGGTGGCGCGGGGCATCATGCTGGGCATCCGCGACGCGGTGGGCCACATCCACAAGGACCCGCTGCGGCAGGCGGGCTTTTCGGTCCTGAAATCGGCCGATATCCCGTCGGTTCTGCTTGAGGTCGGGTTTCTGTCCAGCCCCAAGGACCTGGAACGCCTGGTCGATCCCGCGTGGCGTCAGGCCATGGCCGAGGGCATCCGCGACGGCATCCAGGCCTGGCGGCTGACGGACGAGGCGGCGGCGGGGCTGCGGTTGCGCTGAGGGCGGGATCTGGCGCGGCGTTTGTGCGCTACATGGGTAGAAAACGCAATAATCCCGCGTAAAGACCCGGAATGGCGCGCAAGAACGCGTCCACCGCGCATGGGCCGACGGCTATGGTGCGGGGCAAATCTGTGCCGCAACACCACCAGGGAGCCCCCCCATGTATGTCTATCAATCCATCGCCCAATCCCTTGCCGATCATGGTCAGGACACGATGTTCGGCCTCATGGGCGACGCCAACCTGTTCATGGTCGACCATTTCGTGCGCGCGGGCGGCGGCACCTTCGTGCCCGTGGCCTACGAGGGCAGCGCGGTCCTGATGGCGCTGGCCTATGGCCGTGTCGCGGGCAAGGTGGGCATCGCCACGGTGACCCACGGCCCGGCGCTGACCAATTGCGTCACTGCCCTGACAGAAGGCGCGCGGGGCCATGTGCCCATGGTGCTGCTGGCCGGCGACACCGCGGTGTCGAACCCCCACAACCTGCAGAACATCGACCAGCGCGAGACGGTCAAGGTCACCGGCGCGGGGTTCGAGCAGATGCGGTCGCCCGAAACGGCCTCTTACGACGTGGCCCACGCGATCTACCGCGCCTGGGTCGAAAAGCGTCCCATCGTGCTGAACATGCCCGTGGATTTCATGTGGCAGGAGGTCGAGCATCAGGCCCATGTCTTTCCTGGCTTCACCGCGGCGGCCTATGTGCCCGAGGGCGACGACCTGGACGAGGCCATCGGCATGATCGCCAGCGCCAAGCGGCCCATCATCCTGGCCGGGATCGGGGCCAAGGACGCGGTCGACCAGATCAAGGCGCTGGCCGACCGGCTCGAGGCGCCGCTGGCCACCACGCTCAAGGCCAAGGGGATGTTCAACGACCATCCCTACAATATCGACATCTTCGGCACGCTCTCGACGCCCGCCGCCTATGACGCCATCGCCAAGGCCGACTGCGTCGTGGCCTTCGGTACCTCGCTGCATCACTTCACCACCGACAAGGGTGCGCTGATGAAGGGCAAGCGCGTCATTCAGATCAACAATACCGTGACCGAGGTGGCCAAGAACTATCACCCCGATGCGGCACTTGTGGCCGATGCGGGGCTGACCGCCGACAACCTCGTCTGGTGGCTGAACGAGGCCGAGGTGCCCGGCAGCGGGTTCACCGCCGAGCTGGACATGGCGGCGCTGACGGCCCATCCCAAGGGTGACCCGGACAAGGCCAAGCCCGGCTTCGTCAATTTCGAATACGCGCTGGACCGTTTGGAAGAGGTGCTGCCCAAGGACCGGTTCCTGACCACCGATGGCGGGCGCTTCATGACCGAGGTCTGGTGCCGCCTGTCCTGTCCGAACGCAGAAAGCTTTATCGCGACGACCAATTTCGGCTCCATCGGGCTGGGGCTGCAGGTGGCGATCGGCGCGGGGTTCGCCGTGCCCGAGCGGCCCGTCGTGCTGTTCACCGGCGATGGCGGCTTCATGATGGGCGGCATCAACGAGTTCAACACCGCCGTGCGGATGAACCAGGACCTGATCGTGATCGTCGCCAACGATTCTGCTTACGGGGCCGAGCATATCCAGTTCCTGGACCGCAAGATGGACCCGGACCTGTCGATGTTCGACTGGCCGTCCTTCGCCCAGGTGGGCCGTGCCCTGGGCGGGGAGGGGGTGCTGGTGGAGTCGGTCGACGACCTCGAGGCTGCCGTCACCGCCATCGAGACCCGGGACAAGCCGCTTCTGATCGAATTGCGGCTCGATCCGAACGACGTGCCGCGGATGCGCATGTAAACCGCTCCCTGCCGGTCCGGGCGCGTCGGAGAAGCCCCTTTGGAAAAAGAGGCGCCCGGACCAGCATTTCCCCGCCGAGGACGCAGGGTTGTGTTTTGACCCGCAGGGACCCCCCGCGTATATGGGGAGGACGAAAAGGGGCTATCCGCGCGTGATCAGATTTGTGTTTTCCTTCTTCGGGGCGATCTTCAGCCTCGTGACCCTTGGCCTTATGGTCGTGGCCCTGTCGATCGGTGCGATCTTCTGGGTCTACGGGCAGGATCTGCCCAGCCACGAATCGCTGGCGCAGTACAAGCCGCCGACGATCAGCCGGATCTATTCGACCGAAGGCCGGATCATCGACGAGTTCGCCAAGGAACGGCGCCTGTTTGCTCCGGCCGAGGAAATCCCGGACCTGGTCAAGCACGCCTTCATCTCTGCGGAAGACAAGAATTTCTATACCCATGGCGGTTATGACGCGCGCGGCATCGCCAGCGCCATCGTCGATGCGGTTCAGTCCCGCGGCCGCAACGTGCGCGGTGCGTCGACGATCACGCAGCAGGTGATGAAGAACTTCCTGCTGTCCGGAGACCGGCGGATCGAACGCAAGATCAAGGAAATCATCCTGGCCACCCGGATCGAGGAGACGCTCGACAAGGAGCGCATTCTCGAGCTCTATCTCAACGAGATCTTCCTGGGCCAGAATTCCTATGGCGTGGTGGCCGCCGCGCAGACCTATTTCAACAAGTCGCTGGGCCAGCTTGCCCCGCACGAGGCGGCGTTCCTGGCGTCGCTGCCCAAGGCGCCGTCGGATTATCACCCTGTGCGCCGCAAGGAGCGTCTGCTGGAGCGGCGCAACTTCGTACTCAAGGAGATGTACGAGAACGGCTATCTGACCCGCGCGGTCTACGAGGCCGAGGCCGCGATGCCGCTGCGCTCGGTCCAGAACGGCGATTTCGACGATTTCCGCTCGACCCTGCCGCCGCGGGACTATTTCACCGACGAGATCCGCCGCCAGCTGTCCGAGGATTTCGGCGAAGGCGAGTTCTTTACCGGCGGCCTGACCGTACGCGCAACGATCGACCCGGACCTTCAGGATCATGCGGCGGTGGCCCTGCGCCGGGCGCTGGAACGCTATGACCGGGGGCTCGGGCGCTGGCGTGGCACGGGCAAGAGCTTGCCCGCAGAGGCCCTGGAAAGCGAAGAGGCGTGGCGCGCGGCGCTGGCCAAAACCCGCGTGGCGCGCGACGTGGTGCTTGAACATGAATGGCTGCCGGCCGTGGTGCTGGAGGTGCGCGAGAACGAGCTGGTCGTGGGCATCGAGGGCGTGGCGCTCGACGATCCGCGCGGCAACACTGTGCCCCGGAGCGACACCAGCTGGTTCGCCGGCAACCTCTTCGAAAACTTCGAAGCGGGCGACGTGATCCATGTCCGCGAGCGGACCGAGGACGGCGCATTCGTCCGCTGGTCCCTGCGCCAGGTGCCCGAGGTGCAGGGCGGGTTCATGGCGATGGACGTGAATTCCGGCCGGGTGCTGGCGATGCAGGGCGGGTTTTCCTACCAGCATTCGGTGTTCAACCGCGCCACCCAGGCCCGCCGCCAGCCGGGGTCGAGCTTCAAGCCCTTCGTGTTCGCCGCCGCGCTGGATTCGGGCTATTCGCCCGCCACGGTGGTGATCGACGCGCCGATCGAAATCAACACGCCCCAGGGCGTCTGGCGTCCCAAGAACGCGTCGAACCAGTTTTACGGGCCCACGCCCCTGCGGACGGGGATCGAGCGGTCGCGGAACCTTATGACCGTGCGCCTGGCCCAAGAGGTCGGTATGGAGACCGTCGGCGCCTATGCGGAGCGCTTCGGCGTCTACGACAGCCTGAGCCCGGTCCTGGCCAATGCGCTGGGCAGCCAGGAGACGACGCTGTTCAAGATGGTCGCGGCCTACGCGATGTTCGCCAATGGCGGCGAGCGCGTGGAGCCCACGCTGGTCGACCGGGTGCAGGACCGCTACGGCCAGACGCTTTACCGTCATGACCGCCGCATTTGCACCGATTGCGACGATCCGACGATTGCGGAACGCCGCAGCCCGCGCATCGTGTCCGAACGCGAGCGGGTGATGGACGCGGTCACCGCTTACCAGCTGACCTCGATGATGCAGGGGGTCGTCGATCGCGGCACGGCGTCGCGCACCGTGAACCTGTCGGTGCCGACCGCGGGCAAGACCGGCACCACGAACGATGCCAAGGACGTGTGGTTCGTGGGCTTCACCTCGAACATCGTGGCGGGCTGCTATATCGGCTACGATCAGCCCGAAAGCCTGGGCCCCGGTGCCTCGGGCGGGGGCATGTGCGGGCCGGTGTTCACCGAGTTCATGCAGCACGCCGTGTCGCGCTTCGGCGGGCGGGCCTTCCGCATTCCCGACGGCTGCGAATTCATCAAGATCGACCGGTTCACCGGCGCGCGCTTGTCGGATGGGGCAACGGGGGACAACGTCGTCTCGGAGTGCTTCCGCGAAGGCGAAGAGCCCATCTTTGGCATCACTTTCGACGGTGGATTTGCCATGGGGTCAAATTTCGACATGATCCAACCGGGTGGCGATGTTGCGCGCGAGGTGACGACCTCGACCGGGCAACGTGCCGTGGTGGGGCCGCGGGCAACCTTCGGCACGCTGAGTTCTGGCGGGCTTTACTGAGCGGCCGGGTTTTCTGCGAAAACCCGGTTCCGGCATGATCTTCTGGCGAAGATCATGGGGCATGCGATCTTCGCCAGAGGATCGCGTTGCGCCAAAACCGTCGCAGAGGGTTTTGGCCCGCCCCGCCACCTTGCCCGCACGGGGCGGCTGGGCTATCACTCACGCTTGATCCAGACCAAGGGAGCCCAGATGCGCGCCGAGGCCCAGAACACCGTTGCGGACATCGAGAAATCGCTTGAGCTCTTGCGCCAGCGGATGGACTGGGACACCGCCCAGCACCGGCTCGAGGAGTTCAACGCCCGCGTCGAGGATCCCACCCTGTGGGACGACCCGGAAAAGGCACAAAAGCTCATGCGTGACCGGCAGATGCTGGTCGACGCGATCAAGACCTTCGAAGGGATCCAGCAAGAGCTGTCGGACAATGTCGAGCTGATCGAGCTGGGCGAGATGGAAGAGGACGAGGATGTGGTCGCCGAGGCCGAGGCCGCGCTGAAGACCCTGCGCGACCGTGCCGCCCAGAAAGAGCTCGAGGCGCTTCTGGACGGAGAGGCCGACGGCAACGACACTTTCCTCGAGATCAACGCGGGTGCCGGCGGGACCGAGGCCTGCGACTGGGCGCAGATGCTGCAGCGGATGTATGTCCGCTGGGCCGAGGCCCATGGCTACAAGGTCGAGTTGCAATCCGAGGAACCGGGCACCGAGGCCGGGATCAAATCGGTCGCTTACAAGATCTCGGGCCCCAATGCCTACGGCTGGCTCAAGTCGGAAAGCGGCGTGCACCGGTTGGTCCGCATCTCACCCTTCGGCAAGGGCACGCGCGAGACCTCGTTCGCCAGTGTCTGGGTCTACCCCGTCGTTGACGACAACATCGAGATCGAGGTGAACCCCGCCGATATCCGCATCGACACCTTCCGCTCGTCTGGTGCGGGCGGCCAGCACGTCAACACCACCGACTCGGCCGTGCGGATCACGCACCACCCGACGGGGATCGTGGTGACCAGTTCGGAAAAGTCTCAGCACCAGAACCGCGACATCGCTATGAAGGCGCTGAAATCGCGGCTTTACCAGATGGAGCTGGAGCGCCGTACCGCCGATATCAACGCAGCCCACGAGGCCAAGGGCAGCGCCGGCTGGGGCAACCAGATCCGGTCCTACGTCCTGCAGCCCTACCAGATGGTCAAGGACCTGCGCACGGGCCACGAAACCTCGGACACGCAGGGTGTGCTCGACGGCGATCTGGATGCCTTCATGGCTGCGACCCTGGCCATGGACGTCTCTGGCAAGAGCCGCGCCGACGCCCAGACCGAGGCCTGATCCGGGCGCCCGCCGACCAATTCATGCGGCAATCCGCACATTTTCCCGCCCGCCCGTTGATTTGAGCGCGGAAAGCGGGTTCCATTCCCTGAAACGACGCGAAAACGCGTGCGATGGGAGGAGAAGGATATGGTACACGCGGCCCCGGAACATGGTGCACCGGTCCTGGCACCGGTTGGCTTCGACACCCTGAAAGAGGCCCTGCGCCGTGGTGTTGCCGACATGCGCCGCGCGCCCGTCATCGGGTGGTTCTTCGCAAGCTTCTACGTGGGGATCGGGGTGGCGCTTGCGCTGGTGACCTGGTGGACGGGACACACCTACTGGCTGGTCTTCGCCGCCATCGGCTTTCCGCTGGTCGGGCCCTTTGCCGCCGTGGGACTCTACGAAGTGAGCCGCCGCCTGGAAAAGGGCATGGCGATGGACTGGTACCGCATCATCGGCGTGATCCGGGAACAGGGCGGGCGGCAATTGCCCTGGCTCTGCGCGATCATCATCATGGTCTTCCTGTTCTGGTTCTTTCTCGCCCACATGATCTTTGCGCTGTTCCTGGGCTATTCGACGATGACCAATGTCTCGACCTCGTTCGAGGTCTACCTGACGGCCGAGGGGCTTTCGATGCTCGCCTTCGGCACGGCGGTCGGCGGGGCATTTTCACTTCTTTTGTTCATGATCACGGTGATCTCTTTGCCGATGCTGCTGGACCGAGAGGTTGATTTCGTGACCGCCATGATCGTCAGCTTCCAGACCGTGGCGGACAGCCCCGTGCCGATGATCGCCTGGGGCATCCTGATCGCGGTGGTGACCTTCCTGGCGATGATCCCGCTGTTTGTCGGGCTGTTCATCACGCTGCCGTTGTTCGGCCACGCGACATGGCACCTTTATTCGATCCTCAAGGAACAGGGCGCCGCGCTCGCGCACGAGGAAGAGGGCGCGCCGGCCTGACGACCTTGCCCGGGGTCGCGATCAGTGGTCGCGCCCGTGACGGCAGAGGGCCTTGTGCAAGTGTGTGGCCCGTGGATGCCCGGTTTCCAATGCGAAGACATAGGCGTGGGTGAGGTAGAAGCAGGCCGCGTCCAGATCGTTCGCGCTGTCCGCGGCCTCGGCATAAAGCGCGACCAGTTCGCGCCGGTCGTCGGCCGCGTGCGCGTCCAGAAGCCGCGTATCGAGGTCGATCATCATGTCGCTGCCCAGTCCCGTCATTCCGCCGCCCGCGGCCGGGCGCGATGCGCCTCCATCCGGGCCGCGACCCAGTCGTGGAACAGGTGGGTGGGCCCGTCCATCGCAGGCGAGAACCGCCCGCCGTCAAAGCCCGTGGCATGGCGGCCGCGCTGCATGCCTTCGACGACAAAGATATCCTCTTCGAAGACGGTCTTCCATTGGCGGGTGTTGCGCTGGCGCAGGCCGCTGTCGGTGTCGGGCACCGCGTAGTAGAGGTGCACATGCTCGACCGTGCGATCGGGGCCGTGGGGCACCAGCACGATGGCGAAGGCGTGGTCGCGATGGGTGCCCAGCAGCACGTTGGGAAAGATCGACAGGTATTCCGCCGCCGTGTCCCATTTGACCGACAGCCCGTCGAAATCGGGGAAGCTGTTCCCGGTTTCGTTGGTGATCTGGCGGTAGACAAGCGTGCCCTGGCCCGAGAACGCGCCGGGGGCTTCGATGTGGTAATGATCCTCGAGCCGGGAATAGCTGTTGAGTCCCGGATGCACCCAGGGCAGGTGATAGCTTTCGCAGTAGTTTTCGACCGCGAGCTTCCAGTTGCACGCGATCTCGAGCTCGAAGCGGCTGTCGTCGCCGCCGTGGTAAAGCGGCTGTTCGAACTCGGCCCAGCGGGCCATGGCGGGGGCCATGACCTCTTCGAAGGCGGGCGCATCGCCCGAGACGTTGATCCAGACCACGTCGCGCCAGACATGGGACCGGACCTCGATCAGGCCCAGTTCGCTGCGCTGGATCGCATCGTGAGTGTTGTGGCCCGGCCCGCCCACATGGGGCGTCGAGACAAGCCGCCCGTCAGTGCCATAGCACCAGCTGTGATAGGGGCAGCGAATGGCCCCCTCGATCTTGCGGGGGGCATCGACCAGGATCATGCCGCGATGGCGGCAGATGTTCTGGAAGACGCGGACCTCGCCAGCCTTGTCGCGCAGCAGAAGCAGCGGCAGCCCCAGAAAGTCGATCGGCACCGCGTCGCCCGGCTCGGGTACATCGGCGGTGACGGCCAGCCCGGCCCAGGTGGCGAACAGCAGCGCGTCGCGCTCCTCGGCAAAGACGCCCGGGTCCACGTAGTGGGCATTGGGCAGGCCATTGGCCTGGGACAGAGGGCGGCGGACGCCGCTGAGGTCGGTGGGGGCATGGGACATGGGCGGATCTCCTGCGGACGAGGAAAGTCTAGGAGAAACGGCCCGGCGGTCCTGCCTGCGCGCGACCTCGGGCGTCGCAAAACGACCCCGGCCTAGCGTACGGGCTCGTCGGGGCGCAGGAGCGTCTTGTGATAGGGCACAAGCTGGTCGGCCGTGTTAAGCCCTGCGCCGCGCGCGGTCGCCAGCACGGCACTGCAATCGGTCCCCAGATACTCGTAGACCAACCGCGCCATGCGAGGGCTTTCGACCGTTTCGCGCATGGTGCGGGTGACATAGCCAACCCAGAAATTATGCTGAAAGCTCGACACCCGGGACAGGAAATTGAACGAGCATGTGAGCGACCCGCGCCGTGCGATGAGTGCGGCCACGCCATCCTCCTGGGTGAGGACAACGCCGCGAAACTCTCTCGTTCGGGGGTCGGTGGGCAGGCCTTGCTGCACCATGCCGTCGCGCGGCTCGTGGCCGCGGATGAAGGTCGTGCTGCCCTTGCGGTAGACGAGCACGAGGCCGACGATGAACTTGTCCTGCTGGGTAAAGCTGCGGCGGCTGAAGCGGTAGAAGCCGCTGGGCAGGAGGTCCTCGGACACAAGGGCCGTCGCGCCAGAGAGAAAGGTACGGATTTCCGGGTGGGACAGGATATCATCCCCTGTTCGGTCCACGTCTTCGAGCGGTTCGAGCAGAATGCGCGCATCGACCTCGAAATAGGTACAGATGCGGTAGAGCACATCCGGGCGGGGAAAGCTTTCGCCGGACAGGTAGCGGTTGAACTGGGTCCGATTGATTCCCAGTTCGCGGCAGACTGCCGAGACCGAGGGCTGTCGCTTGCACAGAACCCGCAGGTTGGCGCCGAACATGTCGCGCAATTGGCTCGGCGTCAGCCGGGGTTGGGGACGTTGGGCCGTGATCGGCATGGAAGCGGCTCCCTTGGACAGGGCGTTGAAATCGGCGCGCTTACCCATGCGCTGAAGAGCTACTCGATCGTGACGCGGTTCAGCATCAGGGTTGACGCGGAACCGCGACGACCATCGCCCTTGCCGACACAAAAGGCAAGCCTCGCTTTCAAGGTTAACAATACTAAAACGAGAATTTATTTTTCAAATTCGCCTAAGGAGTTCTGTAACACGGCAGGGGACATGATGCTGGGAGTGGTCTTGTGGAGCGATAGCGCCGCACGGAAGGCGGTCATCTGGTGCGAGGATCATGGGGATCTGGCCTATTACACGGGCGGCAATGAAACCGAGATCGGGCACCGGCTGGACGAAGGGGACCTTGTCCGCTTCGATCTGCGTGTCGCCGACCGGATGCGCTATGCCTCCAATCCGCGGATCATCGAAAGCAAAGGCGCACCGGGTCTGCGTGAGAGCCTGAGGGGCGACGCGCCGGGCGACGACGCAGCGACCGGCTCCGGTGTCGGGTCGAACGTGGTGTCGCTGGACCGGTCGCGCCGCCGAGCCGCGTGCCCGCCACAGCGCGCCTCAGGGCAAGATGGGGCGGATCGGCGCCGGTCGGGTTCAGGCGGTTGAGCCCACACCCCGCGACAGGGCAGCGACGCCCGTCCGCGCCAGTTCCACCAGGCCCAGCGGGCGCATCAGGTCGGCGAAGGCGTCGATCTTGTCCGGTGTGCCCGTGATCTGAAAGACAAAGCTTTCCAGCGTCGAGTCGACCACATTGGCGCGGAAGATATCCGCCAGCCGCAGCGCCTCGACCCGTTTCTCGCCCTGGTTGGCCACTTTCAACAGCGCCAGTTCCCGTTCGACCGATGGCCCCTCGACGGTCAGGTCATGAACCTCGTGCACCGGCACGATCCGGCCCAACTGGGCCTTGATCTGCTCGATCACCTGGGGTGTGCCGGTGGTCACAATGGTGATGCGCGACCGATGCCCCTCGTGGTCGACCTCGGCCACGGTCAGGCTGTCGATATTGTAGCCCCGGCCGGAAAAGAGCCCGATCACCCGGGCCAGAACACCGGCTTCGTTATCCACCAGCACGGCGATGGTATGGGTTTCCTGCACGTCCGAAAAGGTGGGCCGCAGGTTGTAGGCCGAATGCTTGGTCGAGCCTTTTTTGATGTGTAGCGGGGACATGGCTGTGGTGTCTTTCGTTCTTTGCGGAAGTGGCGGTGCGTGCAAGCACGCACCCTACCTTTGTAATCGGGGCAGTGCTTGCAAGCACGCACCCTACCGTTTGCTATGAGCCGGCGTCGGGGTCACACCAGAACCGCGCCCTTGGAGCCGATGGCGTCCTTGGTCGAGGCCTCGCCCAAGAGCATCTTGTTGTGCGGCTCGCCCGACGGGATCATCGGGAAGCAGTTCTCGTGCTTTTCCACCAGGCAGTCGAAGATGACCGGGCCGTCATGGTTCACCATCTCCATGATCGCGTCGTCCAGATCGGCCGGGTCGGTGCAGAGGATGCCCTTGGCGCCGAAGGCCTCGGCCAGTTTGACGAAATCGGGCAGCGCCTCGGACCAGCTGTGCGAATAGCGCTCGCCATGCAGAAGCTCCTGCCACTGGCGCACCATGCCCAGGCGTTCATTGTTCAGGATGAACTGCTTGACGGGCAGGCGGTACTGCACCGCGGTGCCCATCTCCTGCATGTTCATCAGCCACGACGCTTCGCCCGCGACGTTGATCACCAGCGCATCGGGGTGCCCCATCTGCACGCCGATGGAGGCCGGAAAGCCGTAGCCCATGGTGCCCAGTCCCCCGGAGGTCATCCAGTGGTTGGGATCCTCGAAGCCCATGTATTGCGCGGCCCACATCTGGTGCTGGCCCACCTCGGTGCAGATAAAGCGGTCCTTGCGGTCCTTGGTCAGCGCCTCCAGCCGGGCCAGCGCATGCTGCGGCTTGATCGTCTTGGGCGAGGGCTTGAAGCCCAGGCAGTCGACCGCGCGCCATTCCTCGATCCGCGCCCACCACTTGGCCAACCCTTCGCGGTTGACCTTGCGGCCGCGCGCCTTCCAGACCTTGAGCACGTCCTCGAGCACATGGCCCACATCGCCGATGATCGGCATGTCGGTCTTGATCACCTTGTTGATCGACGAGGGGTCGATGTCGATATGCGCCTTTTTCGACTTGGGGCTGAAGGCGTCGATCCGGCCGGTGATCCGGTCGTCGAAACGCGCGCCCACGTTGATCATCAGGTCACAATCGTGCATCGCGAGGTTCGCCTCGTAGAGCCCGTGCATGCCCAGCATGCCCAGCCACTTGTCACCCGAGGCGGGGTAGGCCCCGAGCCCCATCAGGGTCGAGGTGATGGGAAAGCCCGTGGCCTCCACCAGTTCGCGCAAGAGTTGGCTGGCCGCGGGGCCCGAATTGATCACGCCGCCGCCGGTGTAGAAGATCGGGCGCTCGGCGCGCTCGATCGCTTCGACCAGTTCGGTGATCGTGTCCATGTCGCCCTTGAGCTGGGGCTGGTAGTGGCTCACGGTCGCCTTGGTCTTGGGCGTGTAGTCATCGGTGGCGAATTGCACGTCCTTCGGGATGTCGATCAGCACCGGGCCCGGGCGGCCCGAGGTGGCGACGTGGAACGCCTCGTGGATGATGCCCGACAGCCGCGCGGTGTCCTTCACCAGCCAGTTATGCTTGGTGCAGGGGCGGGTGATGCCCACGGTGTCGGCCTCCTGGAAGGCGTCCGAGCCGATCATGAAGGTGGGCACCTGGCCCGTCAGCACCACGATCGGGATCGAATCCATCAGCGCATCGGTCAGACCCGTCACCGCGTTCGTGGCGCCGGGCCCCGATGTCACGAGCACCACGCCCGGCTTGCCGGTCGCGCGCGCATAGCCTTCGGCGGCGTGCACCGCACCCTGTTCGTGGCGCACCAGGATGTGGCGGATGTCGTTTTGCTGAAAGATCTCGTCATAAATCGGTAGAACGGCACCGCCGGGGTATCCGAATACGACGTCCACACCCTGATCCTTCAGGGCCTGAACCACCATTTTCGCTCCGGTCATCTGACGTGTCATCGCTCTCTCCGTTCATGACGCGCCGGGACGCCGTGGACGTCCCGAATTCGGTTTCATCTGCGCATAAAAAAGCCCCCGAAGGTCCGTTCGGGGGCGCATGGGGAACCAATATGGTGTCCGTTACCGGCCCATGCGCCACTTTCCTACGATGACGACTAGCGTGTGCATCACTGGGTGCTCCTTTACGCGTGGCAGACCTTAGGCTTGGTGTCCGGGGGCGTCAACCGCGAAAACGCGCCGAAACGGGGGGTTTTTCAGCCACGGATTTGCACAAGTTGCGCCGGATGGTCGCGGGCGGACATTTTTGCGAAGTTTTGGGCCCTCGCACGTAACGCGGTCGTGCAGGGGCGGCCTCCGCTTTTTGGCGTGAAACTGCCACGTTTCACGGGCATACTCCAATCCCGATGAACATGACCGAGGATATGACCCAGCGCAGCCCGGCCGTGGCGGGGCGGTTCTACCCCGCCGAGGCCGAGCCCTTGCGCGCGATGGTGGAGGCCTGTCTGGATCAGGGGCTGATCGGTCGGCGCCAGCGCGGGTCGGCGGCGCGGGCGATCATATCGCCCCATGCGGGCTATGCCTATTCCGGCTGGCTGGCCGGGGCCGCGTGGCGGTCGACCGCGCGGGTCCAGCGCAGCCATGCGGTGATCCTGTCGCCGTCGCATCGCCACGCCTTCGACGGGATCGCGCTGCCTTCGGAACGGGCCTATCTCATGCCCGGCTTCAAGGTGAAGATCGACCGCGAGGCGCGATGGGCGCTGGTGGACGAAGGGCTGGCCCATGTCGAGGACGCGGCCCATGACGCCGAGCACGGGATCGAGACCCAGCTGCCGTTCCTGCACCGGCTCCATCCGGGCGCACAGGTGGTGCCGCTGGTGATCGGGCGTGCCAGCGTGGAACAGGTGGCGCGGGTCGTGGACTTCCTTGCCCGGTTTCGGGACAAGCCGCCCCTTTTCGTGCTGTCGAGCGATCTGAGCCATTTTCTGTCGCGCGATGCGGCCGAGGCCCGCGATCTCGACACCGCGCGGCTGATCGAGCTGGGGCGCTACGACCAGCTGACCGACGAAAATGCCTGCGGCGCGATGGCGATCACCGGGTACATGGCGTCGGACTATGGCCGGGATGCGCGCGCCTACCGGCTGGCGCTGGCCAATTCCCACGCGGTCACCCGGGACGACCGCCGCACCGTGGGCTACGGTGCCTGGGCGCTGTTCGGTGCCGCGGACGCGATGCTGCCCCCGCGCCATCGGGCGGCGCTGCTCAAGGTGGCGCGTGACGCCCTGCGCATCCGCGCGCGCAAGGGCAAGATGCCCGGGCTGAAGGAAGAGACATTCGCCCAGCCGCTGCGCGGATACGGCGCGACCTTCGTGACCCTGACGAAAGGCGGCCAGCTGCGCGGTTGCATCGGGTCGCTTTCGCCCTCGGTCAGCCTCTTGCGCGACGTGGCCACCAACGCGATCAAGGCCGGGTTCGAGGACAGCCGCTTCGACCCGGTGACCACGGAGGAGCTTGGGAACCTGAAGATCAAGATCGCCCTGCTGACCCGGCCCGAGCGGATGCATGTCGCGACCGAGGCGGAATTGCTGGGCCAGCTGGTGCCCGGGCAAGACGGTCTGATCCTGTCCGACGGGGACAGGCGCGGCACCTTCCTTCCCATGGTCTGGGACAGCCTTGAGACACCCGAGGCGTTCTTTTCGGGGCTCAAGGTCAAGGCCGGGCTTCCCCGGGATCACTGGAGCGACACGCTCCGTGTCGAGCGGTTCCGCGCCGAAAGCTTCGCCGAAAGCTGACGCGCGGGCCGAAACCCGCGCGCTAGAGCTTGGCGCCCGTGCCCTGAAGCACGCCGTGTTCCAGCGCGTAGCGGGTCAGCCCCGCGGTCGACGAGATGCCCAGCTTGCGCTTGATGTTCTTGCGATGTGTCTCGACCGTGCGGACGGAGATATCCAGCGCCTCGGCCACCGCGCGGTTCGACAGGCCCTGGGCCAGCTGCAACAGGATCGTCTGTTCGCGGTTGGTCAATTGCTCGGCCGATAGCGCGCCCTCGGGGCTGAGCGAGCCTTGCGCGCCGGTACATAGATACGTCTCGCCGCGCATCACCGCGTCGATGGCCAGCTTGATCTCGTCGGTGGGCACGTCCTTGAGCACGTAGCCGCGTGCGCCGTGGCTGAGCGCGGTCGAGATGTATTCGCGGCTGTCATGCATCGACAGGATCAGGATGCGGGTGTCGGGGCAGCGCTCCAGAACGATCTCCGTGGCCGACAGCCCGCCCATGCCGGGCATGTTCAGATCCAGCAGGATCACGTCGGGTTTCAGGTCGGTGACGGTGTCGATGATCTCCTGGCCGGACCCGAAGCGCGCGATCACGGTAACGTCGTCGTAGCTTTCGAGGATCGCCTCGATGCCTTGCGCCACCATCGGGTGATCGTCGACCACGACGACCTTGACCGGGTCGGAGCAGGAGGACGCGTCATCGCGGAGGGACGCGGCGGGTGCGTTGGCGGATGTCATGCGGAAGCCTTGGGTGTCTGGGTCTGCTGCGAGGCGGCGCGCGCCGATGGCTGTGGGTGGGGGTCTGCGGGCGCGGGCGCGCCATTTGTGTCGCCGGGGGCCAGAAGATGCGTGAGCGGAACCTCGGCCTCGATCACGGTGCCGGTCTTGCTCGACAGGATGCGCAGGGTCCCATCTAGCTGTTCGATCCGTTCCTGCATGTTGCGCAGGCCCAGCCCCTGGCCGGGCGCGTTGCCTGCGGATTGCTCGATCCCGCGGCCATTGTCGCTGACCCGCAGGGTCGCCCCGCGGGTGTGGCCGCGCAGGTCCACCGTGACCTCGTTTGCCTCGGCATGGCGTTCGATATTGGTCAGCGCCTCCTGCGCGATGCGGTAGAGCGCGATCTTGGCGTCGTCGTCCAGACGGTTGCGGAAGACCACGGTCTTGAACTGGGTCTCGATGCCCGTGCGGTCGTGGAACTCGTCGGTCAGCATCTTGAGCGCGGGGCCGAGGCCCAGGTCGTCCAGCACGCCGGGGCGCAGGTCGCGGCTGATGCGGCGGACCTCGGCGATGGCGGTGGAGATATGGCCGATCCCGGTGTCGATATTGCCGGCTGCGCGCGGATCGCCGCGCTGCATCCGGCCCCGCGCGATTTCCAGCGCGTAACGGATGCCCACCAGCATCTGGCTGATCCCGTCATGCAGTTCGCGGGCGACGCGGCCGCGTTCCTCTTCCTGCGCGTCAAAGACCCGCTGCGTCAAACGCTTGAGCTTGGCATCGGCCAGCCGGCGTTCGCGAATATTGATGGCCATGCCGCTGACGAAGACCATGAGCAGCGCGGCCAGCGTGATGATACCGATATAGAGAAAGGTCTGGCGTACCCGCGCCTCGACCTCGGCGCGGGCGGCGGCGACCGAGGCGGTCACGTCGTCGATGAAGACGCCCGTGCCAACGGCCCAACGCCAGGACGGGAACGAGGTGACATAGGTGATCATCCGCGCCTCTTCCCCGGTCGAGGGCTTGGGCCAGAGATGTTCCACATAGCCCGCCCCGCGCCGGGCGGTGTCGATGAAGGCCTCGACCACGCGGGTGCCCTCGCCATCGGTCAGGTCGCTCCAGTTCCGGTTGATCAGCTCGGTCTGCCGCGGCGAGACAAGGTTCGTCCCGTCGTAGTCGTAGACGAAGAAAAAGCCCTCGTCGCCGTAGATCATGGCCGACAGGATCTGCTTGACCTGCTCCTGCGCGTCGGCGTCGTCGGGGGGCGCGCTGCCGTAGATGAAGTAGAACCCGTTGCGGGCCTGCGTAACGTAGTTGCGCAGCTCGCGCTTCTTTGCCTCGATCAACCGGGTTTCGAGCGATCGGATCTCCTGGTCCGAGACCGCGCGGGCCTGGTTGACCACCAGAACCGCGATCGCGCCGGCGGCCAGGACGAGCGGCACTGCGGCCAGAAGGAACAGCTTCTGTTCGTAGCTCAGCTGCAATCTGTCGATCCATCGCGCCATGCCGCTTGCTATCCCAACCGCACGCGGCAGGCAATTCATGGCACCGGGACAAGGGCCGCGACAGGCCGCGACAGGCCGCGCGGATAGCGACCGCGACCGATTTTTGCGCGGTCTCCGTATCTCTGGGTATTTTCTTGCGTGGACACTCTGCCTAAGGTGCGCTCACTTTAACGATCCGCCCGCGCTGAATGATGGGCCGGGCTTGAATCATGGGGAGGAAACTCAATGGATCGTCGTTCATTCCTGCGTGCATCGTCCGTCGGTGCCGGTGCTGCTGCTGCATCGACCCTCGCAACGCCGCTGGTGGCCCAATCCACCCGCACCCTGACCATGGTCACCTCGTGGCCGCGTGGTTTTGCCGTTCTCGATGACGCCGCGCAGTACCTTGTTCAGTTCGTGGGTGAAATGTCGGGCGGCAGCCTGCAGATCGACCTGAAGGCCCCTGGCGAACTGGTCGGCGCCTTCGAAGTGTTCGACGCCGTGTCGTCGGGCCAGGCCGACATGTACCACTCGGCCGACTACTATTTCATCGGTCAGCACCCCGGTTACGCCTATTTCACCGCCGTGCCGTTCGGCGGCACCGCCCAGGAAGTGACCAACTGGTACTACCATGGCGGCGGCGAAGCGCTGCATGACGAGCTGGGCATGATCTTCAACCTGAAGGGCCTGAGCGCGGGCAACTCGGGCTCGCAGTCGGGCGGCTGGTTCCGCAACGAGATCCGCTCGGCCGAAGACTTCAACGGCCTGAAGTTCCGTATGCCGGGCCTCGGTGGCCAGGTTCTGGGCAAGCTGGGCGCATCGGTCCAGAACATCCCGGGTGGCGAGCTTTACCAGGCGCTGTCCTCGGGCGCGCTGGACGGCCTCGAGTGGGTGGGCCCGATGGCCGACGAACGCGCGGGCTTCCAGGAAGTGGCCAAGGTCTACTACACCGCGGGCTTCCACGAGCCGGGCTCGGCCCTGTCGGCGAACGTCAACCTCGACGTCTGGAACGAACTGTCGGACCAGCACAAGGCGGTCCTGCGCTACGCCTCGATGGCGGTCACGCATTTCCAGCTGGCCGAAACGCTGGCCAACAACGGTGCCGCGCTGTCGCGTCTGCAGGCCCAGGGCGTCAAGACCCTGCAGTTCCCCGACGACGTGTGGGATGCCTTCGGCGCCGCATCGGCCGAGGTCATGGACGAGAACATGGGCGACGAGCTGTTCGCCAAGATCCGGACCTCGTTCGAAGAATCGCTGGCCAACTCGGCCTCCTGGATTCAGAAGTCGGACGGTTACTACGTCGAACAGCGCGTGCGCGTGCTGGGTGGCTAAGGCCCGTCATTGACACGACCGGAAGGCCCCCGCATGCTCGGGGGCCTTTCACGCTGAGACCGACCGCCGGATGGCGGAGGGGAGGGGGACAAGATGGAAGAAGAGGCCGCATTCGGCTTTGGCGACGCGGTGCTGTGGCTGCTGCAGAACTTTGCCATGGCCTTCTACAACCTGGGCTATGCGATCACGCATCCCGGGTCCTGGCTGGACTGGCTGAGCTGGGAGAACACCAGCGAAGACAAGCTGTCGCTGATGAAGGTTGTCTACTACGGCGCCTCGGTCGAGTTCTTCTTCGTTGTCGTCACCGTGTTCCTGCTGATCTTCATCGCGGGCCTGTGGCGCAATGACTTCCTCTGGGGCGTTGTCCGGGTGCTCGAGGGCTTCGCCAACACCGTCGGCCGCTTCTTTGCCTGGGCAGGCCTGTTGATGGTGCTGCAACAGGTCATCATCGTCTTCATGCAGCGGATCTTTACCCGGCCCGACATCTCCATCGGCTTCGGCATCCCGCTGCAATTCGACATCTCCTGGTTCGCCGAGGAACTGAAGCTTTACAACGCCATGGTGGTGACGCTGTGCCTGACCTACACCTTCGTGCAGGGCGGGCATGTGCGGGTCGACCTGATCTATTCCGCCGTCAGCCACCGCACCAAGCGGGTGATCGACATGGTCGGCTCCATGATCTTCATGCTGCCCATGGCGACGATCATCTGGATGTATACCTGGTTCTTCATGTGGCGGTCGCTCATCGTGCCGCCGGTGTCGCCCACCGATCCGCTTGACCGGCTCGAGCTCAAGGCCCGTGCCGTGCGCTGGAACGTGGAGACCATCGGTTTCAGCCCGAACGGCTTTACCGGCTATTTCCTCTTCAAGGTCCTGATGGTCATCATGGTCGGCATGATCTTCCTCCATGCCTGGGCCTTCTTCTACCGCTCGTACCTGGAGTGGAAGGAGGGCCCCGAAGCCGAGGGCAAACATCTGGACAAGGACGTGCTCGAGCCAGGCGAAGAAGCCTACGATCACGCGGAATTCTAAGGGCAGGGGTCAGACACATGCTTTTCGGACTTGATGGAGTCGAGATCGGCCTGATCATCGTCTTCCTGTTGCTGTTCTCCTCGATCCTGTCGGGCTTTCCGGTGGCCTTTGCCATCGGCGGTGCGGCGGTTCTGTCCTTTGGTGTGATCACCGCGTTGGACAGTGCGGGGCTGCTCGTTCACCAGGCAATCGACACAAGCTCTGCCGCTTATCAGGCGCTCAGGGACAGCGGGGTGCGGGATCAGGCGATCTCGGTCTTCTCGTACCCGGACCTGCCAAGGGTCGCGACCGAGTCGATCTTTCCCGACGGCAGCGCGCAGGATGCCCTGCGCCGGGTGATCGCGGGCATCACAAACCGCATCAACGAACGGGTCATCGCGGGTCAGTCCATCGAGACGCTGCTGGCGGTGCTGATGTTCGTCCTGATGGGGATCGTGCTGGAACGCTCCAAGATCGCCAACGACCTTCTGACCACCATGGCGCGCGTCTTCGGCCCGCTGCCGGGCGGTCTGGCGGTGTCGATCGTCGTCGTGGGCGCGTTCCTTGCCGCCTCGACCGGGATCGTCGGTGCCACGGTGGTGACCATGGGCCTGCTGGCCCTGCCCACCATGCTGCGCAACAACTATTCGCCGGAACTGGCCACGGGCGTGATCGCTGCGTCGGGCACGCTGGGGCAGATCATCCCGCCGTCCATCGTGATCGTGCTTCTGGGCACGCTGGCGGGCGATCTCTATTCGCGCGGACAGGAAGAGCGTGCGCAAATCGAAGGCTGTACCGACGCGCTGACCTATCTGGGCGAACCGGCGGTTCTGTCCGTGGGCACGCTGTTCCAGGCGGCACTGATCCCCGGCATCCTTCTGGCGGGGCTCTATGCGGCCTATGCCTTTGGCTATGCGATGCTCAACCCGTCCAAGGCCCCGGCGGTAGAGCTGGGCGACGGCAATGGCGAGGTCGTGACCCGCAACGAGGCCTTCACCTGGTTCCTGGGCGTGCCCGTCGCGCTGATCGCCGGCACCATTCTGCTGGGGCAGGTCAACGTGGTCGGCAGCCAGTCGACCACCGTGTCGAGCTTTTCGGATATCGGTGAAGCCGCGTCGCTGCGCACCAATGTAAGCGAGGAATGCCAGGCCGCGATGATCGAGTTGCACGGGCAGGAGGCCTGGGACCGTGCGGTGGCCGAACAAGAGGCCATCGACGCCGAGGGCGCCTCGACCGAAAGCCAGCGCCGTACGCCCGAGGAGATCGAGGCGATCCGCGCCGACATGGTCGCCAATGCAGCGCCCATCGGGACGGGCATCGCGATCCTGGCCATCGTGTTCGGCCTGATCCTGAGTTTCGCGCGGGGTGTGTCGCCCTCGTCCGACCCGATGCCGCTGATGATCGGCGCGGGGGGCGTGGCGCTGGGGCTGATCGTGGATGCGCTCTTTATCGGGCCGCTCACCTCGTCCGGCGCGACCGTGGTGCGCATGGCGATCCCCTGGGCCATCGCGATCTACGGCTGCTACTACGCCTTAGGGCGGCTGGCACAGAACGAGCTGTTGCGCGTGGTCTTCCCGCCGCTCGTGCTGATCGTGGCGGTGTTGGGCTCGATCCTGGGCGGGATCACCAATCCGACCCCGGCAGCGGCGCTGGGTGCGGCGGGCGCGATCATGCTCGCGGCCTATCGCAAGCTGTCGGACGAGGACCGCAGCCCCAAGATCATCATCTGGTCGACGCTGGCGGTGGTCATCATGATCCTCGTGGGCGTCAATTTCGACCTGCGGATCAACACCGATACCGTGTCGTTCGAAAGCTGGGTGGCCTTCTTCGTGGCCTACGCGGCCTATCTCTACGCGCTCTTTGGGCTCTTGTTCTCGTGCTGGGTTCTGTACCGCTCGGGCGTGCTGACGCCCGCTGTGCGCGAGACGGCCAAGGTGACGTCGATGGTGTTCACCATCCTGATCGCCTCGCAGCTTCTGAACCTGGTGGTGATCTCCTTTGGCGGCGAACACTACATCCAGCAGTTCCTGCGCAGCTTCGAGGATCCGCGCACGGCCTTCCTGATCGTGATGCTGATCCTGTTCATCCTGGGCTTCGTTCTGGACTTCCTCGAGATCATCTACATCGTGGTGCCCATCGTGGGGCCGGTCATCTACGGGACCTATTTTGATCCGAAATGGGTGACGATCATGATCGCGGTGAACCTGCAGACCTCGTTCCTTACACCGCCATTCGGCTTCGCGTTGTTCTACCTGCGCGGCGTGGCGCCGAAAGAGGTGACCACGGGACACATCTACCGCGGTGTCATCCCCTTCGTGCTGATCCAGGTGGTGGGCCTCTCGATCCTGTGGTTCTTCCCGGGCATCGTGACGATCCTGCCGGATCTCATCCCGAACTGATCCGATAGAGCGGCGGCCCCGAGGGGCCGCCGCTCGGCATTTGCAGGGCTGCCCCGCCGGGGCAGCCCTGCGGTTTTTCGGGTATTTGACCCAAGAAGAAGAGGCGGCTCAGTCCTTGGGTTCGATCAGGTCCCAGCGGTTGCCGAACGGGTCGCGCCAGACCGCGACCGTGCCATAGGGTTCGTGGCGCGGGGCCTCTTCGAAGATCACGTCGGCGGCCTGCATCGCGGCATGGTCCCGGGCAAAATCGTCGGTGTAGAGGAAAAAGCCCACGCGCCCCCCGGTCTGGTTGCCGATGGCGGTGCGTTGCCTCGGATCGGCGGCTCGGGCCAACAGCAGTTCGACACCCTGGGGCGGGGCACCCGGTGGCGCGATGCGCACCCAGCGTTTGCCGGCCCCCAGATCGGTGTCCTCGATCAGGTCGAATCCCAGCCGGTCCACGTAGAAGGCCAGCGCGGCATCGTAATCGGGCACCACCAGCGCCACGAGTGCGATGCGCTGGCGCAAGGGTCTCAGCCCCGATGCGTGGCCGGGCGCGCGCCGGGAAGCGAGATGTTGGCGACCTGTTCGGCAATCGGATCGGTCGACAGGGGATGGGTATCGGCCGTGTAGGTGTCCGGATCCTCCACCTGCTGCCACGTGCCGCCGCGATACACCTCGAGCGCGGAAAAGCGCGCCTTGTACCCCATCTTGGGGCTGCCCGGCACCCAGTAGCCCAGGTAGACATACGGCAGGCCCGTTTCCGCGGCGATGCGCAGATGGTCGAGGATGATATAGGTGCCCAGGCTGTCGCGCGGACGGTCCGGGGCGTAGAAGGAATAGACCATGCTCAGCCCGTCATCCAGCACGTCGGTCAGGCCGACGGCCACAAGCTCGCCCGTCTCCTGGTCGCTGTATTCCACGACACGGCTGCGGATCGGCGTTTCCTCGATCATCGCGGCAAACTCGAACACGTCCATGTCGGCCATGCCGCCATCGGCGTGCCGGCTGTCGAGATAGCGGCGGAACAGGTCATATTGCGCCTCGGTCGCCCAGGGGGCAGTAGCGCGGCGGGTCAGGCCCTCGTTGCGCTTGATGCAGCGCTTCTGGCTTTTGGACGGGGCAAAGCGGGCCACGTCGATCCGCGCCGACAGGCAGGCCGAGCAATCGGCGCAGGAGGGGCGGTAGAGTACGTTCTGCGACCGGCGAAAGCCCTGTTTCGACAGGCTGTCATTAAGCCGTTCGGCGCCGTCGCCCTGCAGGGCGGTGAACAGCTTTCGTTCCATGCGGTCGGCAAGGTACGGGCACGGCTGTGGGGCCGTGACATAGAACTGCGAAGCAACGGGAAGGGTGTGGCGCATGGAACTCGCGTCGATTGAGGTAATAAAAAGATAGCAACCAATCCCCCATGCGCCAAGGGTGGCTTTGCCGCCTTACGCCACGGCCCTGCGGTTCAGCGCGACAGTGTCCATCACGTAGTCCGTCAGGCCCTGTCCGCGCGCCGAGGTCAGCATCAGCACGATCGAGATCACCTGCAGGATCGGAAAGGCCAAAGACACTGTGTATCCAAGCGTGTGGAGGAACGCCTCGGAGGTATCGAACCGCTCGCCCCGGCGGTTGCGCAGCTCGACCGACATCAGCCGCATGCCCCAGGTGGCCGAGCCATTGGCGATGGTCACCACGCGATAGGCAAAGCCCACGACCAGCATCAGGAAGGGAAAGAAGAAGATGCCGGTAAAGGCCGTGAAGGGCAGGATCAGGACGCAGACGATGGCGATCAGGATCATGTCGGCGATCCAGGCCAGTAGCCGCTTGGTGGGCACGCTGGCGTAGAATTCCGCCTGGTAATGCGGATCGGGCAGGGGATCGGTATGGGCCATGTCAAACCATTGGCTATCAGACGGGAACGGCCCCGGACAAGCCGGGGCCGGTTGAACCGGGGGCCGATCAGGCCTCTTCGGTCTCGGTCGTGCGCTCTTTCGCGGCCTTGGCGCGGTCGTCCATGAACTGGTCGAACTCGGCCTGGTCCTTGGCATCGCGCAGGCGCTGAAGGAAGGCTTCGAACGCGTCCTGCTCTTCCTCGAGACGGCGCAGGGTTTCGGTCTTGTAGGCGTCGAATGCCGAGTTGCCCGAGGATTTCATGGCGGCAAAGCCGTGGCGGGCGGTGTGGCGGCGGCTGCAGGATTTCGAGAACATGCGTTTGCTCCAGATCATGTAGGCAAGGATGGCAAGGCCCACGGGCCAGACGAAGATGAAGCCAAGCACCATGGCGGCGATCCAGGCCCCTTTGCCTTTCGCGTCCAGCCAGGCCTCGGCGCGGGCGAACCAGCCCATGGGGGCGGGAACGGGGTGCGTTTCAGGGGCGGCGGTGGTCATGTTTGGTCTCCACTGTGTCAGGGTTGCGATGTGAATGTGTTTCACATTGCATAGATTGGCACCGGGAGCCGAATGCGCAAGGCCTCATGTGAATGTTTTTTACATTTATTTTGATTGTGACGTGAAATCAAAGACTTGCGCGCCGCATTTCTTGGGAAGCTGCGCCGGATCCACCGCAAAGACATGCCGTGGCGTGCCGCCCGCGGCCCAGACCGTGTCAAACTCCAGCAGCCGAGGGTCGAGCCAGGCACGGATCAGGTTGAGATGGCCCAGGGGCGCCACCCCGCCGATGGCGAACCCTGTCTGCGCGCGGATAAGCGCGGCATCGGCCTTGCCCAAGGGCTCGCCCGCCAGCGCCGCGGCCTTGGTCCCGTCCACCTGGTTGCCACCGGCGGTCAGGAACAACAGCGCCGCGCCCGAGGTCTCGCCGCGAAAGATGATCGACTTGGCGATCTGATCGATATGGCACCCCACGGCCGCTGCTGCCTCGGCCGCGGTGCGGGACTGGCCCACTTCGATGATCTCGGTCTCGATCCCGGCGGCGTCCAGCGCGCGGGCCACCCGTTTCAGGCTCTTGCTCATCCGTGTCTCCTGTTTCGTGGCAGAGAACCGGGTTGCGCCCGGGATGGCAAGCGCGCCGCGGCCATCGGGTGGATTGACGCCGCGCGGCCTGCATGCCCATCTGCGGCCATGGATTTCGCAAGCCGCATCACCCGCCTGCCGCGCCCCTTTGATCCCGAACGGGGGCAGGAGGCGCGCGACCATATGGGCCTGCCGCCGGGCCCCCTGTCCGACCTGTTCGCGGGCGCGGGCGGGTGCAGCCCCTACCTCAAGGGGCTCATGGAAAAGGAGCGCGACTGGCTTTTGCCCGGTTTGGACGACCCCGAGGGGGCCGTGGCGCAGGTGCTGGGCGATCTGACGGCGGTGCCGCCTGACCAGATCGGCTCGGCGCTCCGGCAGGCCAAACGGCGGGTGGCGCTGATGACCGGGCTTGCCGATCTTGCTGGGGTCTGGCCGCTGGAGACGGTGACCGGCACGTTGAGCGATCTGGCCGACAGGGCCACCGATCTGGCCTTCAAGGCGGCCCTTGTGCCCGAGATCAAGCGCAAGAAGCTGCCCGGCGCGACCGAGGACGATCTGGAGACGGCGGCGGGCTGGGTGGCCTTTGCCATGGGAAAGGGCGGCGCGCGCGAGCTGAACTATTCAAGCGATATCGACCTGATCTGCCTTTTCGACGAAACGCGCTATGACCGCGACGACTTTCAGGAGGCACGGTCGAGCCTTGTGCGCGCCACGCGCAAGATGGCGGCGACCCTGTCGGACCTGACGGGTGAAGGCTACGTCTTTCGCACCGATCTGCGCCTGCGCCCCGACCCGGCAGTGACGCCTGTCTGCATGGCCATGGCCGCGGCCGAGACCTATTATGAAAGCTTGGGCCGCACCTGGGAGCGTGCCGCCTGGATCAAGGCGCGGCCCGGTGCGGGCGATCTGGCGGCGGGCGCGCGGTTTCAGGAAAGCCTGCGCCCCTTTGTCTGGCGAAAGCATCTGGATTTCGCGGCCATCCAGGACGCCCACGACATGCGCCTGCGCATCCGCGAACACAAAGGGCTGCACGGGGCCATCACCCTTCCGGGACACGATATGAAGCTGGGCCGCGGCGGCATCCGCGAGATCGAGTTCTTCACCCAGACCCGCCAGCTGATCGCGGGCGGGCGCGACCCGGACCTGCGCCTGCGCGACACCGTGGGTGGGCTCAAGGTGCTGGCCGAAAAGGGCTGGGTGCCCGGTGACGTGGCCGAAACGCTGACAGGCCACTACCGCTTTCACCGCGAGGTCGAGCACCGGTTGCAGATGGTGGGCGATGCCCAGACCCACAAGCTGCCAAACGACCCCGACGGCGTCGCCCGCATCGCCGCCTTCATGGGCCGCGACCGCGCGGAGCTGGAGGCCGAGCTGATGGATCGCCTGACCGAGGTCCACCGCCTGACCGAGGGGTTCTTTGCCCCCGACGACAGTGGCCCCATGCCCGAAGAAGAGGCGGTGCAATTCGATTCCGAGATCATGGCCCGCTGGCCCAGCTATTCGGCACTGCGCTCGGAACGGGCGACGGCGATTTTCAACCGGCTCAAGCCCGAGATCCTGGGCAGGCTGGCGCGGACCGCGAAACCCGACGAGGCGTTGGTGGCCTTTGACGGCTTTCTTGCCGGTCTGCCCGCGGGCGTGCAGCTTTTTTCGCTGTTCGAGGCGAACCCGCAGTTGATCGACCTGCTTGTCGATATCGTGGGCACCGCGCCGGAACTGGCCCGGCACCTGAGCCGCAACGCGCAGGTGTTCGACGCGGTGATCGGCGGTGCCTTCTTTGCCGAGTGGCCGGGCAAGGACAGCCTTGTCACGGACGCCGCCGAGGTGATGGGCGCCGAGGACGATTACGAGCGAAAGCTCGACGCGCTGCGCCGCTGGTCCAAGGAATGGCATTTCCGCGTGGGCGTGCACCATCTGCGCGGGCTCATCGACGCGCGCGAGGCCGGTCGGCAATACGCGGATCTGGCGGGCGCCTGCCTCTGCGCGCTCTGGCCCGAGGTCGTGGCCCATTTCGCCGCCAAGCACGGGACACCCCCGGGGCGCGGTGCGGTGGTTCTGGGCATGGGGTCGCTCGGCGCAAAACGTCTGAACGCGCAAAGCGACCTGGACCTGATCGTGATCTACGACCCCGAGGATGTCGAAAGCTCGGACGGGCGCCGCCCTCTGCCGTCGCGCAGCTATTATGCCCGCCTGACCCAGGCGCTGGTCACGGCGGCGACCGCGCCCATGGCCGAGGGGCGGCTTTACGAGGTCGACATGCGCTTGCGCCCCTCGGGCAACCAGGGCCCTGTGGCGACAAGCTGGCAGAGTTTCCGCAGCTACCAGCAGGAGCAGGCCTGGGTCTGGGAGCATCTGGCGCTGACCCGCGCCCGCGTCGTGGCCGGGGATGCGGGCCTCGGCGCGGATGTCGAGGCGTTCCGCTGTACGCTTCTGGCCGAGAAGGGCGAGACCGATGCAGTCCTGTCCGAGACCGCCAAGATGCGCGCGCGCATCGCCGCTGCCAAATCCCCGTCCAGCCTGTGGGATGCGAAGATCGGACCGGGCCGCTTGCAGGATATCGAGCTGATCGCCCAGGCTGGCGCGCTGTTGTGCGGCACGGGCGAGCGCGGCGTGCTGCGCGGCCTCAAGGCCGCGGTGCGCTGCGGACTGGTGGCCGAAGATGCCGGAAAGGTGTTGCGTGACGCGTATCGGCTTTTCTGGTCGCTTCAGGCCGCGACGAAGCTTCTGAACCTCGACAGGCTGGAGCCGGACACGCTGGGCGAGGGCGGCACCGCGTTTCTCTTGCGCGAAACGGGGGCCGACGATCTGCGCGATCTTGGCGCGCGGGTGAACACGATGGCGGCCCGCGCGGCAGAGGTGATCGACCAGATCCTGCCCGATGTGACGGAGGATGCATGAAGGGTGACGCGAACGACCCCAAGGCCCTGATCGCCGAGGCCTACCGCATCGACGGCATCACGGCCGAGGAATGCCGGTCGATCTTTCTCGACTGGGCGCTGAGCGTGCCGCTCGAGGACAGCACCCGCGACCGGCTCAAGGCGCTGATCGCCCGCCATGGCACGGATGCGCCCGATCATCCCATGACCGACGTCATGCGCGAGGGGTTGCAGGGAATGGAGGCCCCGCGGCGGCGGGGCGGCTGGCGCTCTCGCCCCCGAAACTAGGTCTTAACGGGGCAGCTTGGCAGCCTCTGACGCCAGCGCCTCTATCCCCGCCCAATTGCCTGCGGCCACCATGTCGTTCGGTGCGACCCAGCTTCCGCCCACGCAGAGCGTGTTGGGCAGCGACAGGTAGTCGGCGGCATTGCCCGGCGACACGCCGCCCGTGGGGCAGAACCGGATCTGGGGCAGGGGGGCGGCCAGCGATTTCAGTGCGGGCGCGCCGCCATTGGCCTCGGCCGGGAAGAATTTCTGCACGCTATAGCCGCGCTCCAGAAGGCGCATCGCCTCGGTCGCCGTGGCAGCGCCCGGCAAGAGCGGCAGCCCCGCCTCTTCGCAGGCATCCAGCAGCCGGTCGGTCGCGCCGGGCGAGACGCCGAAGGTCGCGCCCGCGTCCTTGGCGGCCTGCACATCGGCAGGGGTCAGCAGGGTGCCCGCACCGACGATCCCGCCGCGCACCTGGGCCATCTCGCGGATCGCGTCCAGCGCGGCCGGCGTGCGCAGCGTCACCTCGAGCGCGGGCAGGCCACCGGCCACCAGTGCCTGGGCCAGAGGGCGGGCATGGGCCACATCCGAAACCACGAGAACGGGAATGACCGGGGCAGCGCGGCAGATCGCTTCGCTGCGGGCCGAGGCGTCTTGCGGGGTGATCATGGGGCTCTCCGATCCGGTCAGACAATGGAACAGGCGCCGGTATTGGCAAGGCCCGCGTTCTGGCGGAAGACCTCGAACATCTCGCGCCCGATGCCGAACTGGTTGGCGCTCAGGTCTCGAGTCACCGGCGTGCGGCCACCGAAATCGGGCTCAAGGCATTCGATCGTGCCCTCTACCGCGTCCACGCGCACCCGGTCGCCATCCTTGAGCTTGGCCAGGGGGCCGCCATCGGCTGCCTCGGGACAGACATGGATGGCCGAAGGCACCTTGCCGCTGGCCCCGGACATGCGCCCGTCGGTCACCAGCGCGATCTTGAGACCGCGATCCTGTAGGACCGACAGGGTCGGGGTCAGCGAGTGAAGCTCGGGCATGCCGTTGGCTTTTGGTCCCTGGAAGCGGACGACGACCACGGTATCCTCGGTGATCTCGCCCGCCTTGAATGCCTCCTTGACCAGGTTCTGGTCGTCGAAGACCCGCGCGGGCGCCTCGATCACATGGCGTTCGGGCGCGACGGCCGAGACCTTCATCATCCCGTGGCCCAGGTTGCCGTAAAGCTGCTTGAGCCCGCCCGTGGGCTGGAACGGGTCCGAGGCCGGGCGCAGGATCTTGTCGTTCTGGCTGGTCTTCGGCCCGTCGGCATAGACGACGCGGCCTGCATCCAGCTTTGGCTCGCGCGTGTACCGCTCGAGGCCCTGACCGGCGACGGTCTCGGTATCGGGATGCAGCAGCCCCTCCTCCAGAAGGCTGCCGATCATGTAGGCCAGACCGCCCGCGGCGTGGAAATGGTTCACGTCCGCCAGCCCGTTTGGATAGACCTTGGCCATCAGCGGCGTGACCGACGACAGATCGTCAAAGTCTTCCAGCGCCAGGATCACGCCTGCGGCGCGCGCCATGGCGGGCAGGTGCAGGACAAGGTTCGTCGACCCGCCCGTGGCCATCAGCCCGACGATCCCGTTCACGAAGACGCGTTCGTCCAGAATGTCGCAGACCGGGCGGTAGTCATTGCCCAGATGGGTGATCTGCGCCGCGCGTTCGGTCCCCGCGACGGTCAGCGCATCGCGCAGGGGCGTGCCGGGATTGACGAAGCTGGCACCGGGCAGGTGCAGGCCCATGAACTCCATCAGCATCTGGTTGGTGTTGGCGGTGCCGTAGAAGGTGCAGGTGCCGGGGCCATGGTACGAGGCCATCTCGGCCTCCATCAGCTTGTCCCGGCCGACCTCGCCGCTGGCGAATTGCTGGCGCACCTTGGCTTTCTCGTCGTTGGGAAGCCCACTGACCATGGGGCCCGCGGGAATGAAGATGCCAGGGATATGGCCAAAGGTGGCGGCGGCGATGATGAGCCCCGGCACGATCTTGTCGCAGACGCCAAGGTAAAGGGCCGCATCAAACGTGTTGTGGCTGAGTGCGACGCCCGCGGCCAGGGCGATCACGTCGCGCGAGAAAAGCGACAGCTCCATCCCCGGTTGGCCTTGGGTCACGCCATCGCACATGGCCGGAACCCCGCCCGCCACCTGCGCGGTGGCCCCCGCGGCGCGGGCGGCATCGCGGATGAGGCCCGGGAACCGTTCGAACGGCTGGTGGGCCGACAGCATGTCGTTATAGGCGGTGACGATCCCGATATTGGGTGCGCGGCCCCCGGCAAGGCTGTCCTTGTCCTCGCCCATTGCGGCATAGGCGTGGGCCTGGTTGCCGCAGCTCAGATGGGCGCGGGCCGGGCCATCCTCGGCGGCGCGGCGCATGCGGTCGAGATAGGCCGCGCGATGGGCATGAGAGCGTTCGCGGATCCGGTCGGTGACGCGGGCGACGGTGTCGTTCAGGGGCATCGGGTCCTCGTGTCGGTCGGTCTGTGACGGTGACGGGTAAACGCGGGAAGACCCGCGGCTACCTCTTGTGTTAGCGCTATCATACCCGATGGGGCGCGGAGATTCAATGCCGCATGGCCCGGACGTCACCATGGAAAGACCCCGCGCCGGACCGGATTTGGACCCATTTGTGCCAGATTTTCCGATCATTTTCAGGGTCAACGAAAACCCTGTTCGGGGACAAGACGATGAAACACACAACCCGCGCCCTCCTTCTGATCCTGACCGCCGCCGTGGCCGGATGCGGCGCTGTCGAGCCCGCCTCGCGCAACGTGCCCTTCGACCCGGCCCCGACCATGCAGGCGCCCCAGGCGCAAAGCGTGCAGATCGCCGATTACTCGGTGCGTGTGCCGCGCAGCCTGCGCGTGTCCGAGGCCAACCGCTACTACCCCGGTGGCGACATCGTCTGGCGGGGTGAACCTCTGGGTGACCGCCACCAGCAGGTGGCCGATATCTTAAAGGACGGGATCGAAAAGCTGCGCGGCGGCGCGGCGACCGGCCGGGCCGTGACCGTCGATATCGAGGTCAAGCGCTTCCACGCGCTGACCGAAAAGGCCCGCTATACCATCGGCGGCGTCCACGCGATCACCTTCGATCTGACCGTGCGCGATGCGACCACGGGTCAGGTCATGGTGCCGACCAAGACCATCCGTGCCGATCTCGAAGGGTTCGGCGGCGCCCGTGCCATCGCGGCCGAGCGCAACGGCATCACCCAGAAATACCGCATCACCAACCATCTGGCGCGCGTTCTCAATGACGAGCTGACCGTGCCGGGCGGCTACCAGCACGCGTCGCAAGGGGTGATGGGGCTGATCAACGAACTCTGAGCTTCCCAACCGCGACGGCCACGATTAGAGGGGACGGCATGACGCCGTCCCCTTTGCCCGTTGTCCGCCTGAAACCCAAGGCCGAGCCCCGTGCCATCCGCCACGGATTTCCCTGGATCTATGCCAATGATGTCGTGACCGACCGCCGCACCAAAGCGATTGCGCCAGGTGCACTCGCGGTGCTGGAGGATGCCGAGCGCGCGCCCCTCGCTCTTGTCGCGGTCAACCCTGAAAGCCGGATCATGCTGCGGGTGCTGGACCTCGACCCCGAGGCCGAGATCGGCCGCGATTGGCTGATATCCAAGCTGCAAACGGCGCTGGACCTGCGCGACCGTCTCTACGATGCGCCCTTCTACCGGCTCATCCATGCCGAGGCCGACGGGCTGCCCGGCGTCATCATCGACCGTTTCGGCGACGTGGCGGTGCTGCAACCCAACGCCGCCTGGGCCGAACGGATGCTGGACGATCTGGTGGCCGCGCTTGTCGCGGTCACGGGCGTGACCACCGTTCTGAAAAACGCGGGCGGGCGGGCGCGGGCGCTCGAAGGGCTCGACGATGTGTCCTCGGTCCCTGTGGGCGCGCTGCCCGATGCACCGATCCCGGTGCCGATGAACGGGGCCACCTATATGGCGGACCTCGCCGAGGGGCAGAAGACGGGCCTGTTCTACGACCAGCGCGACAATCATGCCTTCGCCGCGCGCTTCGCCAAGGACGCCAAGGTGCTCGACGTCTTCTCTCATGTCGGCGGCTTCGCCCTTGCGGCACTGGCGGCTGGCGCGCGGTCGGCCCTGGCGGTCGATGGCTCCGCGCCCGCGCTGACGCTGGCCGAGGCGGGCGCCAAGGCCTCGGGCGTGGCCGACCGTTTCGCCACGCGCAAGGGCGATGCCTTCGACGTGATGACACGGCTTGGGGAAGAGGGCGAAAGCTATGACCTCGTGATCTGCGATCCGCCCGCCTTTGCGCCGTCGAAACAGGCGCTGGGGCAGGGCCTGCGTGCCTACGAGCGGGTTACGCGCCTGGCCGCGCCGCTGGTCCGTTCGGGCGGTATCCTGGTGCTGTGCTCCTGTTCCCATGCCGCCGATCTGGAGAAGTTCCGCAATGCTTGTATCCGCGGGATCGGCCGGGCGGGGCGCACGGGGCCGATCCTGCGCACAGGGTTCGCCGCGCCGGACCACCCGATGCACCCGCAACTGGCCGAAAGCGGCTATCTCAAGGCGTTGACCTTCCGCCTATGAAGGTGCTGCTGGACGCCAATGTGCTCTACCCCACCGTCATGCGCGAGGTGCTGCTGGCGGTGGCGAAAGAGGGGCTTTTCACGCCCCTTTGGTCCGACCGGCTGCTCGAGGAATGGGCGCGGGCGGCGCGAAAGCTGGGCCCCGAGGGCGAGCCCCAGGCGCGGGCCGAGATCGCGCTGACGCGGGCCGCGTGGCCCGAGGCCTGCGTGACCTATCCGCCCTCTCTGGAGGCGCGGCTCTGGCTGCCCGATGCGGCCGATACGCATGTTCTGGCCGCCGCCATCGCGGGCTCGGCCGACCTGATCCTGACCCAGAACGCCCGCGATTTTCCGCGTCATATCCTGACCGAAGAGGGGCTGGAGCGGCAGGATGCCGACGGGTTCCTGATGGAGCTGTGGCTGGCCCATCCCGCAGCGGTCGAGCGGGCGGTTCAACGGGTCGCCGCGACGGCACGCGATATGGCGGGCGAAGACATGACCCTGCGCGCGCTCTTGAAAAAGGCGCGGCTGCCGCGACTGGGCAAGGCGTTGGCGGGCTGACGGTTCCGCTTGGCGACCGGCCCGAATAGCACCGCAGGTGCCGGGCCAGCGGCGGCCCGCCCTACCGGGCTGCCGCTTTGGCGACGTTAGCGCGCGGCTTGGGCAGAGGACTGATCTGGATAGATAAACCGCTATAGCCTACCGGTCGGGGCGGCATCCCGCGGGCCGCCGCTGGCCAATCCTCAGGTGCCCCATTTGGCTTCGAGCCGTTCCAGAGCGGCAATGCGCTCTTCCGTTTTTGGGTGGCTCATCAGCCAGGCGGGCACAGCACCGCCGCGCTTGTTCGTCAACGCCTCGAGCTTGCGGAAGAGCGATTTCTGCGGCGCGACACCGATCCCGGCCTTGGTCAGAAGGGCCGCGGCATATTCATCGGCCTCGTATTCGTCCGATCGCGACATGCGCGCGGTCAGAAGGGTCGTGAGCCCATTGGCGATCCAGACCCCGATCCCCGGCAGAAAGCGCGACAGAAGCATCGCAAGCGCCGTGCGCAGCGCGTTCTGACCAGAAAAGTCGATCATGCGCCGCCGCGCGTGACCCAGCGCCACATGGCCCAGTTCGTGGGCGATCACGCTGCCCATCTCGTCCGCGCTGACCTCGCCATTCTGGAACTTGCGATAGAAGCCGCGGGTGATGAAGATCCGCCCGTCCGGGGCCGCCAGGCCGTTTACCGGGTCGATCTCGTAGATATGCACCCGGATGCGCGGCAGATCGAGCGCGGCGGCCAGCCGGTCAGTCACCGCTTTCAGCATCGGATCGGCCAGCTCGGTCGAGCGTTCGTCAAGCTCCTTCCGCGTGCGCCAGACCGAGAAGCGGTACATCGCAAGCGCATAGAGGATGGCCAGAAGGATGGGCGTGAACTTCAGCATGGCTTGAATATGGGTGCGGCCAGGGACCGAGGCAAATGCAAGCCGCACAAATGGCTGCGGCAATCCATCGCCTCCAGAGGACGGAGCGGCGCACCTAACTGAACCCGGACGAGACCTGAACCGGGTGAACAGGATGAAAGCGGGGATGATCAAGGCGTTGCGCGCCGTGGGCTTTGTCGAGGGCGTAAGTTACCTGGCGCTCTTGTTCATCGCGATGCCGTTGAAATACGCGGCCGGCATGCCCCTTGCGGTCAGTTGGACCGGCTGGGCGCATGGCATGCTCTACATGGCCTACATGGCTGTCCTGACAGCGGCCTGGGCTGTGGGCGCCATCGGCGCGCGGCGTTTCGGCTGGGGTGTGCTGGCGGGTCTTGTGCCCTTTGGCACGTTCCTGAACGACCGCCCCCTTGCGGCGCGGCAGGCCGAGCTGGAGATGCGGGCGGTCTAACGGCCCAGCGTCTTCATCCCACGCTCGATCCCCTCGAGCGTCATGGGCACCATCCGATCCTCGAAGATCTCGCGGATCATGGCGATGGACTGGGTGTAGCCCCAGTATTTTTCGGGCACCGGGTTGATCCAGAGATGCTCGGGCCATTGGCTGCGCGCGCGCTGAAGCCAGGTCTGACCGGCCTCGGCGTTCCAATGCTCGTTCGCGCCGCCGGGATAGGCGATCTCGTAGGGCGACATGCTCGCATCGCCCACGAAGATGCATTTGTAGTCCGGCCCATAGGTGTTCAGCACCTCCCATGTGGGGGTCTGGGCATCCCAGCGGCGGCGGTTGTCGCGCCAGACGCCTTCGTACAGGCAATTGTGGAAATAGTAGTATTCCAGGTGCTTGAACTCGGCCCGGGCCGCGCTGAAGAGTTCCTCGACCACCTTCACATGGTCGTCCATGGACCCGCCCACGTCGAGAAACAGGATCACCTTGACCGCGTTGCGCCGTTCGGGCCGGGTTTTCACGTCGAGATAGCCATGTTCGGCCGTGGCGCGGATCGTGCCGTCGAGGTCCAGCTCGTCATGGGCGCCGTCGCGCGCCCAGCGGCGCAGGCGCTTCATCGCGACCTTGATGTTGCGCGTGCCCAGTTCGACCGTATCGTCGAGATTGCGGAATTCGCGCTTGTCCCAGACCTTGACCGCGCGGCGATGGCGGGATGTGTCCTGGCCGATGCGCACGCCCTCGGGGTTGTAGCCGTAGGCACCGAAGGGCGAGGTGCCGGCGGTGCCGATCCACTTATTGCCCCCCTGGTGGCGGCCCTGCTGTTCCTTCAGCCGTTCTTTCAGCGTCTCCATCAACTTGTCGAAGCCGCCCAAGGCCTCGATCTCGGCCTTTTCCGCGTCGGTCAGGTTCTTTTCGGCCAGTTTCTCAAGCCAGTCGCCGGGGATGTCCACGGCCTCGAGCACCTGGTCGAGCGTGATGGCTTCGAGCCCCTGGAAGGCGGTGGCAAAGGCCCGGTCGAAGCGGTCGAGATGGCGTTCGTCCTTCACCATCGTGGTGCGGGCGAGATAGTAGAACGCCTCCACATCATAGGTGGCCAGGCCCGCGGCCATCCCGTCGAGAAAGGACAGGTATTCGCGCAAGGTGACGGGCACGCCTTCGCGGCGCAGGGTGTCGAAGAACGGCAAGAACATGGGGCGCAGCCTAGGCCAAAGCGGGCGGGGCCGACAATGGGCCTTGGCCGTTCCGAAAGGGTGTGCGTATCAGATCGCGGCGCGGTGCACGAAGATCGTGACCAGCATGCCCAGCAGGCCGAAGGCCATGGCATAGACGATGGCGTATTGCACGATATCGGCGGTCTTGCCCTTGCGGCGGCGCGCAATGGTGCCGCCGGTCACGGCGCCGACGATCAGCCCCAGGATGACAAACATGGATTACAGTGCCCCGTCAGAACGTCCGCGGTAGGGGCTGAGCGCGCTGATTTCGCGCATCTTGGCACGCACGGCCCATTCCGCGCCGAACCCGTACCGTGCCCAGCCGATACTGTCCAGACGCACGGCATTGGCCTCGGCCCCGCGGCCGGTCAGTTGCAATGCCTCGGCGCGGATCAGCATGAGCGTGGCCAGAAGCGCTGCGTTCTCGTATTGCTCTGCCGTGCCAAGATGGGGCGCGATGGTTTCGAGCGCGGCCTCGCCGTTGCCCTGCTGGAGCGCGAAGGCGGCCAGTTGCGAGGCGACATAGGCGCGGTGCAGACGGGCGCCATTGACCCCGGCATAGTAGCGATCGGCGGTCAGGAATTGCTGTCGCGCGGCCTCGGGGTCCGAGATCTGCAGGATGCGCCCCATGGCGAAATGGGAAAATGCGCGGCGGTGGTCGGTCCAGCCCATGGCGGTCGCGATCTGGAGGGATTCGCGCGCGGCCTGGCGGCGTTGGCTTGGGCTGAACCCGGGGCCAAGCGCGGTCTGAACCGCCTCGATCCAGGCGCGCGGCGTGTCGCGCAGGCGCACCGGCGCGACCCCGTTTCCGCGCGGGTTGATCCGGTTCAGGATCGCGGGCAGCCGTTGGGCCACCTCGGCGCGGCGCATGCCCGAGCGCAGCTCCGGCGCGTAGTAGAGCCGCAGGATCAGCATGTCGAACCCGGTCAGCACCGTGTGTACGTTGTCGTCGTTGAACACGCTGTCGGGCAGCCGGTAGAGGTCATTGAGCGGACCAAGCGCCTGGGCCAGTTCTTCGTGCAGGCAATCGCGCACCTCTTGAGGGCTCGCGTCGTTGGGCACGAAGATGGCCAGCTTTTCGCGGGCGCGCAGATTGGCCCAGTTCACCCGGGCCGAGCGCCGGGCCCGGCCGTACTCGGCCAGGCTGGACACGTTGGGCACCACGAAGCAGGCCGCGTGGGGCAGGTAACGGCGGATCTCGGCCCGGCTGACCGCCTCGATCGTAATATTGGCGGGCCCGGCCTGGCTCAGCGCGATGTCGATCCCGGCCTCGGATTGCAGCCGATAGACAAGGCGCGTCAGGTCGCTGGGCAGGCTGGCCGGCACCTCGCCCGTGACCCGCACGCGGATCGGTCCCTCGAAGCGGGTGAAGACGGGCAGGGCGCGCCCGCTTTCGAGCTGGAAGGCAAGGTCGAGGAAATCGCGCGCGATATCGCTGTTGGCCCGGCGCGCGGGTTCCGGGCGCGGGGTCGAAAAGGTCTTCATCGGCGGCATGTCGGACACGGCACTGGCTGCACGGGTCGACACGTCCGCCGGGGTCGAGGGCATGCAGGCCGTCAGGAACAGCTGCATCAGCAGGATGAGACGACGCAGGATCATGGGCGCTGATACTTGATGAAGGGTGTCAGAACGCCCACGCTGTCGTATAGTCTGCGTGCGGTGTGGTTGAAATCCTGGGTCAGCCAATAGACCGACGGCGCCCCCTTGGCATCCGCGGCGGCATAGACCGCCTCGATCAGGGCGCGCCCCAGCCCGGTGCCGCGCGCGGCGGGCACCACGAACAGATCCTGCAGATAGCAGACCTCTTCGATCTTCCAGGCATGGCGATGGAACAGGAAATGCACGAGCCCGGTCAGCCGCCCCGCGGTTTCGGCCACCAGACCGTTGAAATCGCGGGCATCCCGGCCCAGCAGCCGGTCGAAGGTGCTGTCCTTCACCGCATCGGGTACGGCGGTTTCGTAAAAACGCAGGTAATCCGTCCAAAGCGCACGCCATTCGGCGGCGTCACGGGCCTCCAACGGGCGGATCACGAAAGCGGTGTTGTCTGACATGTGCTGCCCATTACTCACGGATGCCGTCAGACATCACCTGTCCACCTGTCGCTCATAATGGGACAATGGGGCAAAAATGTGGCACATGCCCCGCGGGTCCAGGTGCAATGCCTGGCAGTGCTGCGGAATTTATGTATTTCAATAGCTTATCGCGTGGTCTTTTTGTGACAGTGCAGCTTTGCTTAACAGTTTGTTTACGATTTTTGGACAATCTGCTGCGATCTGCCGCCAGCGATAGTCAACGTTCTGGAAACAATAGCTCTACCACTGGTCCTTCGGCTGGCACCACAATGCTTTCAGCCCGACCGGCCCTCTAAATAAAAGTAAGGTCCGCGCCCTCACGGCATCAATGCTCAGCGTTGCCCCCGCGCCATGAAGGCCAAGCGCTCGAACAGGTGCACATCCTGTTCGTTCTTCAAAAGCGCCCCGTGGAGCTTGGGCAGGGCGCTCGTGCCATCCCGGCGCAAATCCTCGGGGCTCAGGTCTTCGGCCAAGAGCAGCTTGAGCCAGTCGAGCACCTCGGAGGTCGAGGGCTTCTTCTTAAGCCCCTGCTGGTCGCGCAGCTCGTAGAACTGGGTGAGCGCCGTGGTCAGCAGCGATTCCTTGATCCCGGGGTGATGCACCTCGACGATACGCTTCATCGTCTCCATGTCCGGAAAGCGGATGTAGTGGAAAAAGCACCGGCGCAGAAAGGCGTCGGGCAATTCCTTTTCGTTGTTCGAAGTAATGATCACGATGGGACGGTTGCGTGCGGTGACGGTCCGGCCGGTCTCGTAGACATGGAATTCCATCCGGTCGAGCTCTTGCAGCAGGTCGTTCGGGAACTCGATATCGGCCTTGTCGATCTCGTCGATCAGCAGAACGACCTTGCCGTCGGCCTCGAACGCCTCCCACAACTTGCCGCGCTTGATGTAGTTGGACACGTCATGCACGCGCTCGTCGCCCAGCTGACTGTCGCGCAGTCGGCTGACCGCGTCGTATTCGTAAAGGCCCTGCTGCGCCTTGGTGGTGGACTTGATGTTCCACTCGATCATCGGCAGGTCCAGCCCGCGCGCCACCTGGCGGGCCAGCTCGGTCTTGCCCGTGCCCGGTTCGCCCTTGACGAGAAGCGGGCGTTCCAGCGTGACCGCCGCGTTCACGGCGACCTTGAGGTCATCGGTGGCGACATAGGCATCGGTGCCGTCGAATTTCATGGCGGATCGGTCCTTTGCTTTGCGTTGTTAACGAACCTAGAGGCTTGGGAAATTCACCGCAATGCCGCGCGTTTGTGTAGTGACATTTGGCACCCGGGGGAGTAATCCAGCCGCGCAAGGGGGTGCCGCATGCAAAACGCGAAATCCGTAGCGGATGATGGCCTGATTGAGGGAGCGGAGATGAAAGCGGAAACCTTTCTACCCGAGGATTACCGTCCCGCCGAGGACGAGCCGTTCATGAACGACCGGCAGGTGGAGTACTTCCGCCGCAAGCTGCTGGCCTGGAAAAACGATCTTCTGGCCGAAAGCCGCGACACGATCGAAGGGCTTCAGGACGGCACGCGGAACATTCCCGACGTCGCCGACCGCGCCAGCGAAGAGACCGACCGCGCGCTCGAGCTGCGCACGCGGGATCGCCAGCGCAAGCTGGTGGCCAAGATCGACGCGGCGTTGCGCCGGATCGACGAGGGCGAATACGGCTATTGCGAGGTGACCGGCGAGCCGATCAGCCTCAAGCGGCTCGATGCCCGTCCGATCGCCACCATGAGCCTCGAGGCGCAGGAACGCCACGAGCGCCGCGAAAAGGTCCACCGCGACGATTGATCCCGTCGAGGTGATGTGAATTGAAGGTCACCGGGTCTGTTCCACGGCACGGACCCGGGGCATAAGGTGCCATGGACCTCAATAGTCTCAAAACCATTGTCATTGGGGCCGGCGTCGGCGGCCTGGCCACGGCGTTGGCGTTGCACCGCCACGGTGCGGATGTGACCGTGCTGGAACAGGCGCCCGAGATCACCGAGGTCGGCGCGGGTCTCCAGATCAGCCCCAATGGCGGCGCGGTTCTGCGCGGCTTGGGTCTTGGGCCCGCGCTCGAGGCTGCGGGGGTGACCGGGCAGGCCGTTTGCCTGCACGATTACCGCAACGGAGACCCGGTGCTGCGGCTGGACCTGACCGGGGACCGGACCGTGGGCCGCTACCATTTTCTGCATCGTGCCGACCTGATCGACCTTCTGGCCGAAGCGGTCCGCGCTGCGGGGATCAAGATCCGCCTGCTTCAGCAAGTCGATACGGTGATTTCCGGCGAAACGCCCGAGATCGTTCTGGCGACCGGGGATCGGCTTCATGCGAATCTGGTGGTGGGTGCCGACGGGCTGCATTCCCGCTTGCGCCCGGTGCTGAACGGGCCGCAAAAGGCGTTCTTTACCGGCCAGGTGGCCTGGCGTGCGGTGATCCCCAACGTGGTGGACCATCCGAACGAGGCCCATGTGCATATGGGTCCGCACCGCCACGTGGTCAGTTACCCGTTGCGCGGCGGCAGCCATGTGAACCTTGTGGCGGTGCAGGAGCGCGCTGCCTGGGCGGCGGAGGGCTGGGCGCAAACCGACGACCCGGCGAACCTGCGACGTGTCTTTGCCGATTTCGGGGGCCGGTTGCCCGCGATGCTGGATGCGGTCGAAACGGTGGGCCTTTGGGGGCTCTTCCGCCACCCGGTCGCCGACCATTGGCATGGCGCAGGCGCGGCTCTGGTGGGCGACGCGGCCCATCCCACGCTGCCCTTTCTGGCCCAAGGCGCCAACATGGCCCTAGAGGATGCCTGGGTGCTGGCCGATGCCCTGGCCGGGGCCACAACCCGGGCCGAAGGGCTGGCCCACTACCAGGCCCGGCGCCACGCCCGCGCGCGCAAGGTCATCGCGACGGCGAACGGCAATGCCTGGAAATACCACCTGAGCTTTCCGCCCCTGCGCCTTGCCGCCCATACCGCGTTGCGGGTCGCGGGCCGGGTGGCGCCCGACCGGATGGTGCGTCAGTTCGACTGGCTTTACGGCCACGACGTGACAGCAGCGGGGTAGGGCGCGCGAGCCTGTCAACGCGGGCTGCAAACTCAGGCCGCCAGTTCGACCCAGACCGGGACGTGATCCGACGGTTTGTCATAGCCCCGGATCTCGGCGTCGATCCGGCAGTCGGTCATCATGTCCGCACAGGCGGGGCTGAGCAGCAGATGGTCGATGCGGATGCCGTCGTTCCGCTGCCATGCGCCCGCCTGGTAATCCCAGAAACTGTACTGCCCCGGTGCCTGGTTGCGGGCGCGGAACGCCTCGGTCAGGCCCAGGTGCAACAGCCGCCGGAACGCCGCGCGCGTCTCGGGCAGGTAGAGCGCGTCTTTTTCCCAGGCCTCGGGCCGGGCGGCATCCTCTGCCTGTGGGATCACGTTGTAATCGCCCGCCATCAGAAACGGCTGTTCGGACGCGACCAGCTCTTCGGCGCGGGCCAGAAGACGCTTCATCCAGGCCAGCTTGTAGTCGTATTTGGGCCCCGGCACCGGGTTGCCGTTGGGCAGGTAGAGCCCGCACAGCCGGATCGCATGGGTCTCTCCCGTGACAGTCGCCTCGATATAGCGGGCCTGGTCGTCCGCATCGTCGCCGGGCAGGCCGCGGGTGACGTCCTCGAGCGGCAGCTTGGACAGGATCGTCACGCCGTTGAAGCTTTTCTGTCCGTGGGTTTCCACGTTGTAGCCGCGATCCTCGAACAGCTCGCGCGGAAAGCCCTCGTCGACCGACTTGATCTCTTGCAGAAGCGCCACGTCGGGCTGGGCGCTGTCCAGCCACTCGCACAGCGCCTGCGCACGCGCCTTGATCCCGTTGATGTTGAACGTGGCGATCTTCATGGGCAGCCCCTGTCAGTGGTGCGCCTTGGATAGACCGCGAAGCGGCGCGGCGGCAAGGGCGGTCGCCGGGCCGGGGCCCGATTTCGCTCTCCTACGCCGGGATGGTGAGTTTTGCAATCAAGGGTTGATTCGCGCCCCACAAGGACCACCTGGGCGGTTTCGATGGCGCCTGACACCACCTGGCGCGAATCTTTTCGTCCTGTGGATGAATGGCGGTTATCGCGCCGTCGTGGCCCCCTGCAAGCCGTGGTTCATGTGGACAACCTTGTGGGAAAACACGTAAAAATAAAAATTATATTTTCAGATCTCCTTATGCGTGTAATCGTTCAGGGGTCACCGCAAAAAGGAGATGTGACCATGACTGCTCAAACCGCTCTCAAACTGCACCAGCCTCTGACCGCCGGCCGATCGCCGATGCCCATGCGGGCGAAGGCAGCACGCTCTTTTCGTCCGGTATGGCCACGACCGCCTCTGATGCCCTGACCGGCGACGCGGTCGAGATGTTCTCGTCGGGCATGGCCCCCTCGGACACCGCAGCCGCAACGGGCGACGCGGTCGAGATGTTCTCGTCCGGCATGGCCCCCTCGGGCACCGCCGCCGCAGCGGGCGACGCGACCGAGATGTTCTCGTCCGGCATGGCCCCAAAGGCATGAGGACCGCGACCGTTCCCACGGTCGGCACGCTTTTGTCGGTCGCCTGATCGCCCGACCTCGTGCGGGGCCTGACCCGGCCCCGCAAATCCCAGCTCCGATATCTCCGAGGCCCCTATGTCCAACGTCATCGCGCTTACCGTTCCCCATCGCGTTCCGCCCCAAGAGGACCGGATCGCCGCCATGCTCGACAGTTTCGCAGGCGCGCGCCGCTTTGGCGATGATGTGTTCTGGCTCAAGGAAAATGCGGAGCTTCTGAATATCCTCGAATGCACGGGGCAGCCGGTTTCCGACACCGCCCGCGCCGCGCATGCGGGGTTCTACGACATGGTGGACCGCAGGCTGTCCTTTTTTCCGCAGTATTACCGGTTCCTGCTGTCCATCACCCTCGATCTCGAGGACCTGGGCCAGCCGGGCCAGAAATCCGAAGCGATGATCGACTGGCTGATCGCGCAGGGCGTGGCCCGGGCCGAACTCTCGGACCTGCAACGCATGGAGGCTCGCCGCCTGATGCTGCGGCGCGGGCGCGACCCCCTTCCCGAGGATCCGGGGCTCGAGGACCGGATGCGCGGCTTTGTCGGGCAGTCCCATACCTTCGCCGTCCCGAACAAGAAGGCCGCCTATGAGCTGACCCACACGGTCTTCTATCTCTCCGAATATGGCCGCCGCGACCCGCAGCTGGGCCCGCAGGCGGTGACTAGCCTGACATATGCGGGCATTCTGGCCCATCTCGACCTGAATGCCGACCTTCTGGCCGAAGTCTGCGTGGCCCTGCGCTATGCCGGCGCGACCCCACCCGCGATCTGGGAAACATGGATCGCCCGGGACAGGTGAATCGCACTTGAGCTTTGACAGTTGTGCAGAACTGGATTCTTGAGGTTTCATCATCAGATGGAGCTTCGAG
>CAJXWO010000016.1 GCA_913062865.1 uncultured Paracoccaceae bacterium
GCCGAAGCTTCGATACTATCTCTTCGGGTTTCTCTCGTTTCCCAGCCATCGCTGATCCTCCAATTCGCGGGACAAAATTATCCCAGTTGGTGGACCACTTTCAGGGGGCTACTCCATCCGGCTCAAGCCCCGCAGCCTGCTACCAAGGACGGTGGACCGGCGCTCGCCTCTGACTACGAAACATTCCTGCAGATGCTGACCGTTCATATGAAGAACTAAGACCCCTTGAACCCGGTGGACCCGACTGAGCTCGCCGTGCAGCTTGCGACCTTTTCGTCGGTCGAACAGCAGGTGCAGACCAACACGCTTCTCAAGGGGCTCGAGGCGCAACTGGGCGCCATGTCGATCGGGCAGATGGCGAATTGGATCGGCATGGAGGCCCTGACGACCACCCCGGCCCGGTTTGATGGGGCGCCGGTATCCCTCGTGGTGCCGCCGAATGTGGCGGCGGACCGGGCCGAGCTCGTGGTTCAGGACGACGCCGGAACGCCTCTGCAGCGCCTTGCGATCGATCCGGACGCGCCTAGGACGATCTGGGCTGGTGTCGGACAAGACGGAGCTCCGTTCCCGCCCGGTCTTTATACTTTTTCGGTCGAGCATTTCGCTGCCGGCAGCACGATCGGCACCGCCCCCGTGTCGCATTATGCCAAGGTCGCCGAAGCACGGCTATACGGCTCCGAAGCGACGATCATGCTCGACAATGGGGTCGAGGTCCGCAGCGACGAGATCCAGGGACTTGCCGCGCCGCGCAATTGATACCGGATCAAAGCCGGTTGTAGCCGCGATACCAGTCGACGAAGGCGCGCACGCCATCCCGGAGCTCGGTCCCCGGGATATCCTCGACCAGGCGGGTCAAAAGGCCTGCATCGGCCCAGGTTGACGGAACGTCCCCGGGCTGCATCGGCAGGAGCGTCCGTTCCGCCGGGCGCCCCGCGGCCTCTTCTATGGCCGCCACGAAGTCCTCGAGCGGGGTGCTGCGCCCCAGCCCGATATTCACCACCCGGAAGGGCGCGACTGGCGACAGGCTGTCGCCCTCGACCGCCTTGCCCTGTTCGGGGACGACAGCAGCCAGGCGCACCATACCCTCCACCAGGTCGTCGACATAGGTGAAATCGCGGCGCATGTCTCCTTGATTGTAAAGCTCGATTGGCCGCCCCTCGAGGATCGCGCGGGTGAACTTGAACAGCGCCATGTCTGGCCGCCCCCAGGGACCGTAGACGGTAAAGAACCGGAACATCGTCACCGGGATTTGGTAGAGATGGGCATAGGAATGCGCCATCGCCTCAGTCGCCTTCTTGGTCGCCGCGTAGAACGACATCGGATGATCGGCCTTGTCAGTCTCGCGATAGGGCATGTCTGTGTTTGCGCCATAGACCGACGAGGTGGAGGCGATCATCAGGTGCCCCACGGGGTGGTGCCGCGCGGCCTCGAGAAGACGAAACGTCCCGTCGATGTTCGACCGCAGGTAGCTTTCGGGATCCTCGATCGAAAAGCGCACACCGGCCTGGGCGGCAAGGTGGATCACAACGTCAGGCCGATGCTCAGCCAAGAGTTGCGCCAACAGTTCCGGATCTTCGACACGGCCATGCACGGCCCGGAACTGCGGAAACGCCTCGAGCCGGGCCTGGCGGGCGTCTTTCAGGGCGACATCGTAATAGTCCGTCATCGCGTCCAGGCCGATGACCCGCCAGCCCTCGGAAAGGTAGCGATGCGCCGTGTGATAGCCGATGAACCCGGCCGATCCGGTGATGAGAACGGTTTGGGTCATGTCTGTGCTTTTGCCTTTCCTGCCGCCGTCCGCAGATCTTAGCCTGCCGCGCGGGTCTGGGCAAAGGGGATCAGTCGTTCGGGTCGACCTTGCCGCGCAGGGATTTCACCTCGCCGCGGATTGCCTTGGCCTTCAGCCTGCGTTTCTTGGATCCAAGAGTGGGCTTGGTGGGGATTCGACGTTTTGGCGGCACCAGTGCCTTGCGGATCAGGTCCGCCAGCCGATCCCGCGCGATTTCCCGGTTGCGGGCTTGGCTGCGCTGGTCCTCGGCTCGGATCAGGATGGCGCCGTCCTGGGTCCAGCGCCGTCCCGCCAAACGGCGCAGGCGACGTTTGACCGGGTCGGGCAGGTGGGGGCTGCGCTCGGCCTCGAAGCGTAGTTCGACCGCCGTCGACACCTTGTTGACGTTCTGTCCGCCGGGGCCCGAGGCGCGGGTGAAGGTCTCGGTGATTTCCCAGTCTTCGATGGTGATATCGTCGCTGATGCGCAGCATCTGGTCCCTGCCTGTCGTGCCGCGCCAGCGTATCGGAGCGCCCGGGATACGAAAAGGGCCACCCTGGCAGGACGGCCCTTCGAAAGCTTCGGAGGTGGCAGCGGTTAGGTTGCACACCAATTCAGGTTGTCACCCGCCAAGGGCTGCCTTAACGGCGGACCTCCCGAACTGTTCCGACACCTCGCTCCAATACCTTTCTAGACACTGGACCACCTCCTTTCACGATGTTGCTGTTACCATGAAAGGTGGCAGATTTTGTGGAGAAGTCAAAACTTTTCCACAGGAGGTGGTGCATTTTCATACCGCTTGCGGGCGAAGATGTCCGACGATCAAGCGGAAGGGGATCAAGGCGATCAGTGCGAGCGACAGTTTCACACCCCAATCGGCCAGGGCCAGCGACATCCAGAGCGGGGCGGCGGGGCCAAGACCCAGAAGCGGCAGCATCTCGTTGGCCCAACTCACGTCATTGGCCGGCTCGATGAAGGCCAGACTGCCGGAGAACGCGATGGTGAAGAACAGCGCCGTGTCCACCGACGACCCGATCACGGTCGAGGCCAGCGGCGCGCGCCACCAGCGCCCGTCGCGCAACCGGTCGAAGATCGCCACGTCCAGAAGCTGCGCGGTGAGGAAGGCAAGGCCGGACCCGATGGCGATGCGCAAGGTCACGAGCGGGCCAAATTCCCCCATGATCTGGGTGCCGATCAGCGAACAGATCACGCCCACGACAAACCCGGCAAAAACCACACGCCGGGCGGGCCCCGCGCCGTAGACGCGGTTCATCACGTCGGTGACCAGGAACGCCAGCGGATAGGTGAACGCCCCCCAGGTCAGCCATTGACCGAAAAGGAACTGGACGAGGATGTTCGAGGCCACGACGATGGCGGCCATGGCAAGAATGCCGGGAAGATGGGTGCGGTTCATGATGTTCGTGCCCGTTTTGACAAGGTTGCGGCGACTTGGCCCGCCCAGACTGGCGGACAGGCTGTGCACCTACCCGCCCGGTTGTCCGGGATCAAGGGCGTATTCCACGATTTCGGTCCGCTGGAGCGTGCGGAAATTGTCATCGGAGACCATGGTCAGCCGAATGAGTCCATCCGTGTGCCGCCATACGGCGATGCCTTCGAGATTGTCATGGGTACCGGTTGCGGTGGTCAGCAGGCGCCGTTCGTCGTGCAGTCCGCTTTCGGTCACGGCAAAGCTGCGGACCCTGCTGCGAAAACCGAAGCCGGTGAAGTGCCGTTCGAGCACGTACAGCCTGTGGTCGGGTCCGAAATCGGCACCGACCACAAGGAACTTGTCGCGACGAGGCAGCGTAAAGGGAATGGTCCAGGCGCCCGCCTCGTAACGATAGACGGGAAACGGCCGCGCCCATTGCCCCGAGTGTTCCGGGATCGCAAAGAGCCGGCCCCGACGATCCACCGCCAGCGCTTCGAGGCCCGAGTTGTTTTGCAGATCCTTGAAATCCGGATGGCGCGGCAGCCAGGCGGCGGTCGCGTCCGGGGCAAGATAGGCCCAGACCCGGTGAATGCCCTCGAAAGACACCAGCATCCGGCCATCGCGCCGGATCGCAAGCCCTTCGGCATCGGTTTCGTACCGACCAAGCCCCGCACCGCGGTCGTTCCTCAGGTCGCGGATCCCCGTGATGTCGATCGCGATGATGCGGTCACTTTCGCGGCGGAACTGGCCGTCAAGCCGCGTTCCCCGGTCGGTCAGCGCCACGAAGCTCCGTCCGTCCGCGTCGAGTTCGAGCGCGGAAAGCCCGCCAAAGCGGGTATCATCGAGATGCCATGAAAAGGAGCCCATCGCCCTGGCGTTCTCGGGGGCACTGGCCGATCCGGCCAGGGCCAATCCCGCCAGAAGCGCACCCGTCAGGGCGACGCAAGTACGGAAGCGCATTGGCGGGGAAGGTCGGCCATCGTCAGTTCGCGGCGCGGCGCGGGGGGTGGGGCATCGGGGTCGGGCGGTGGCGGGTTCAGGATGTTGTTCACCCAGGTCTGGGCGTCATCGCACCCGTCGCCCGGGGGGGGCGGATCCTGGTTCACGCAATGCGCCCCGCCCCGTGGGCAGTTCAGCCGGACGTGGAAATGGTAGTGGTGGCCCCACCACGGCCGGATCTTGCGCAGATAGGCGCGGTTCCCGGTTTCTTCGTTGCACATCCGCACCTTGGCACCGGGAAAGACGAAAATGCGCGCAACCTGGGGATCCTGGGCTGCCGCCTTGAGGATCTCATGGTGCTGGCGGGTCCAGTTGTCATTCGTATAGGCGCCGTTGGCCCGGCGCAGCGAGATCGACGACAGGATTTCGCGCTCGGCCAGGGTCAGGTTCAGACGCTTGGGCGGCAGCATCCAGATATCCACATCGAGCCCCGACTGATGGCTGCGATGCCCGGTCAGCATCGGCCCGCCGCGCGGCTGGCTCATGTCGCCCACATAGAGCCCTGCCCAGCCCGGCTGCGCCGCGGCTTTGGCCGACAGTTTCTGCACGAAGTCGATGGTCTCGGGGTGGGCCCAGTTGCGGTTGCGCGAGAGGCGCATCGCCTGCCAGGTCGGGCCGGTTTCGGCCAGTTGCACCGCGCCGGCGACACAGCCGTTGGCATAGCCGCCGATCGGGTCGGGCTGCTGGGCCGAGGCCGCTGTCTTGGCCCCGAAAAGCTGCTTGGCCTCTTTCGAACTGACAACCGCCGAGGCGGGCATCGCATATTCGTTCTGCGAACTCGTCCGTTCTGACCCGCTGCTGCGGTCGTCGCCGCAGGCGCTCAGGCCGAGTGTGGTGAGGGCGATGAGGAAGTGTCGGACCATTCTGCTCGATCTCCGTCCGGTTTGACCCAGACTAGCAGCACAAGGCCGATCAGGAAAAGCGCGATGATGGGGGTGACCCCCAGCTGTTGGCTGTTTGTCGCCCATGTGACCAGCCCGATCGACAGCGGCGCAAGGAACGACGTGGCCTTGCCCGCCAGAGCATACAGGCCGAAGGCTTCGGTCATTTTCGTGGGATTGCCCTGGCGGACCATCATCGTGCGGCTGGCCGCCTGGATCACACCGCCCGCCGCGCCGATGAGCGCGCCCATGACGTAGAACGCCACATCCGGCAGGGACGAGCCCTCGGGCAGGGTCATGCCGTAGAGCGATGTGGGCGAGATCAGAACGATCGACACCGCGACGAAGGTTAGCACGAGGATGCAGACGGTGATCACCGGTTTGGGCCCGAACCGCGTGTCGGCCATGCCGCCCAGCCACGCGAAGATCGCGCCGGTGATGATGGCGAGGATGCCGAAGATGCCCGTATCCACGACGCTCCAGCCCAGAACGCCTGCCGCGTAGATCCCGCCGAAGGTGTACATGCCGTTCAGCCCGTCGCGGTAGAACATGGACGACCCGAGATAGGCGAACAGCGACGGCCGCTGCGGCAGGCCGCGAATTGTCTGGCCCACCTCGCGCAGGGCGGCGCGGACCGCCCCTGTAGGCATGCCGCGCGGCTTAGGATCGCGCACATATAGAAAGAAGGGAATCATGAAAGCGGCGAACCAGAGCGCGGTCAGTGGCCCCACGAAACGCGTGCCCTCGCGCAAATCTGGGTCGAACCCCAGCGCGGGCGACAGCCCGAATGCCGTGCGGCCGGTCTCTGCGCTTTCGGCAAAGAAGACCAGCATGATGACCAGAGCCACCAGCCCGCCCAGATAGCCGAAGGCCCAGCCATTGCCCGAAATGCGTCCGATCCTCTCGCGCGGGCCCAGGTCGGGCAGCATGGAATTGGTGAAGATCGTCGCGAATTCCATGCCGATCATCCCGATGGCGAAGAGCGTGAGGATCAGGACGAGGTTGTAATCGCCCGGCGCCGCGAACCAGAGCCCGGCGGCCCCGACGACGTAGAGCAGGGAGAAGACCCAGATCCAGCGCAGCCGGTTGCCCGCGACATCGGCCATGGCGCCCAGGATCGGTGCCAGTATCGCGATCACGATGCCCGCAGCGCCGATGCCAAAGCCCCAGGCGGTCTGCGCCGCGCTGCCATCGCCCATGAGTTCGTTGATGTAGGGCCCGAAGATGAAGGTGATCAGTAGCGTGTTGTAGGGCTGGCTGGCCCAGTCGAAAAAGTACCAGCCCAGGATCCGTTTGCCCTGTCTCTCTTGGCCCGGTGGTGTCATGCGCGCTCTCCCTGTTGCTGCAGATAAGACAGGGGGCGATGCGTCCGCGCAAGCTATTCCTGAGTGGCGTCCTGCATCGGCGGCCAGGGCCGTTCGGCATCGGCGCGGGTCCAGGCGGCAACCCAGCCGGGCATGTCGGGCAGGCGATCGATGCCCATGAGCTCAAAGGCTGCCGACGGCGGCACGATCCCGTCGGGACCGGTGATCGCCATGCGGTACAGGACATGCGAGGTGCAGCTGCCGTCGGGCCGCCACATGGATTGCTCCAGATAGAAAAAGCGCCCGTCGGCGCAGATCACGCGTGACTTCATCGTGACCCGGTCAAAGACCCGCACCCGGCGGCGATAGCGCGCACTGACCCCGGCCACGGTCATGCCCCAGTCATTGGCGCGCAACACGTCGACGAAACCGGTGCGTTTCGACAAGGGAATGCGGCCCAGATCATACAGCGTGAGCGTCCGGCCGTTGTTGAGCTCCATCCAGAAATCGAGATCCCAGGGCCAGCAGATATGGTGGCTCACATGGGTGCCCGTCACCGGCAGGCGCGCGGCGTTGCGGTGCACGAAGAGTTCCTTTGCCATGCGCAGGACGGGATACATGGGGCGCGGCCTTTGTCTGTTGCGTGGGCGCGATATGCTGCACCGCAGCGGCCCGCGTCAACCGCGACCCCGCGGCAGGTCTTGTGCTGGGGTCACGGCATGTCTAGGTCTTTAGGCGTTGTCGCAGCCCAAGGACCCGTGCCGATGCTTTCGCTGTTCCAGATCCTGATGCTCATCCTTGACGTGGTGTGGTTCTTCATCATCGCCCATGTCATCATGAGTTGGCTGATCAATTTCCAGGTGCTTAACCTGTACCAACCCCTGGTGCGCCAGATCTGGGATGTGTTGGAGCGCTTGGTCGAGCCGATCTATCGCCCCATCCGCCGGATCCTGCCGCCGATGTCCGGCATCGACCTTGCCCCGCTGGTTGCGTTGATCGGCGTTTATGCGCTGCGGATCGTCCTCGCCAACAACGTGGCCGCGTTCTACTAGGCGGGAACGGCGCGTCGACGCGCCTTGAGAAAAGGCCGTTCGAACGGCCTTGGCCACGCGCAGTCAACTGCGCTTCTTCAAGCCGCGTCGGCGCGGCTTTTGCCCACCTTTGACCCTTGTTCATCAATCCGTGGTATGGGACAGTCTGGCCAAGAGCAGATATAGACCAAATCACAGGATCCCATGCTGGACGCTGCCCCGCTGTTGCGTGACGTTTTCGGCTTCGATGCCTTCCGCCCCGGGCAGGAGGATATCGTCGAGGCAGTCGCGCGCGGGCAGAACGTTCTGGCGATCATGCCCACGGGCGGGGGCAAGTCGCTTTGCTTCCAGCTGCCGGCCCTGATGCGCGACGGTGTGACGGTCGTGATCTCGCCGCTCATCGCCCTCATGCGCGACCAGGTGCGTGGCTTGCAGGCGGCGGGCGTGGCCGCGGGTGCGCTCACCTCCGGCAATACCGAGGCCGAGACCGAGGCGGTGTTCGACGCGCTCGACCGGGGTGCGCTGAAGCTTCTCTACATGGCGCCCGAACGCCTGTCCTCGGGCGCGGCGCTGGGCCTGATGCGGCGGATCGGGGTCGGGCTCATCGCCGTGGACGAGGCCCATTGCGTCAGCCAATGGGGCCATGATTTCCGCCCCGATTACCTGCGCATCGGCGAGTTGCGCCGGGCGCTCGACGTGCCGCTTGCGGCCTTCACCGCCACGGCGGATGCGGAAACCCGGGCCGAGATCGTCGAAAAGCTCTTTGACGGGGCCGAGCCCGCGACCTTCCTACGCGGTTTCGACCGGCCCAACATTCACTTGGCCTTTGCCGCCAAGGATGGTCCGCGCCGGCAGATCCTGGGCTTTGCCGCCGTGCGTAAGGGCCAGTCGGGCATCGTTTATTGCGGCACGCGTGCCAAGACCGAGAGCCTGGCAGGTGCCCTGCGCGAAGCCGGGCACAGCGCGTGCCATTACCATGGTGGGATGGATGCCGAGGACCGCCGCGCGGTCGAGGCGCGGTTCCAGACCGAAGACGGGCTCATCGTTGTCGCAACGGTCGCCTTCGGCATGGGCATCGACAAGCCTGACATCCGCTGGGTGGCCCATGCCGACCTGCCCAAGTCGATCGAGGTCTATTACCAGGAGATCGGCCGCGCGGGCCGCGACGGCGCCCCGGCCGAAACCCTGACACTGTTCGGTGCCGACGACATCCGTTTTCGCCGCCAGCAGATCGACGAGGGGCTCGCCCCGCCCGAGCGGCGCATGGCCGACCATGGCCGCCTGAACGCGCTTCTGGGCCTGGCCGAAGCCCTGGCCTGCCGCCGCCAGACGCTTCTGTCCTATTTCGGAGAGACGGCAGAGCCTTGCGGAAACTGCGACCTTTGCGACCGCGCGCCCGAGGTCTTTGACGGGACAGAGGCTGTGCGCAAGGCACTGTCGGCGGCGTTGCGCACCGATGAACGCTTTGGCGCGGGCCACCTGATCGACATCCTGACCGGCAACGCCACGGACAAGGTGCGCGACAGGGGGCATGATGCGCTGCCCACCTTCGGCGTGGGGCGGGATCTGAGCCGCGCCCAGTGGCAGGCGGTCTTCCGCCAGATGATGGGCCATGACCTGATCCGCCCCGACCCGGGCCGTCACGGCGCGCTGCGGATGACCGACGCCGCACTGCCGCTTCTGCGTGGGGAAACCACGATCCGTCTGCGGAAGGACACGATCGCCACGGCCAAGAGCGGGCCCAAGGTCAAGGCGCTGGTTTCGGACGAGCACGCGCCGCTATTGTCGGCGCTCAAGGCCAAGCGCCGGGCGCTGGCCGAGGCACAGGGCGTGCCCGCCTACATCGTCTTTAACGATCGCACGCTGATCGAGATGGCCGAGACGCAGCCCACGACGCTCGATGCGATGGCCCGGATCGGTGGTGTGGGCGCGAAAAAGCTCGACCAGTACGGTGCGGCCTTCCTCGAGGTGATTGCCGGCGCGGTCGACGAGGTCCACCCGGCGCGGCGCAAGCTGGCCGGTCGAAGCGCGGGGGATCTCTACGACCGACTGATGGCTGTGCAGGCCGATCTTGCGCGGGGCTTGGACGGCACGGAAAAACCGCTGAGCTGCTCGGTGGGGCTGTTGGCCAAGGTGGCCGAGATACGGCCCGCAGACGATCGGGCGATGATCCGGCTTCTGGGCGACAAGCGGGCGGAACGCTTTGGCGCGGCCTTTCTGGACGTTTTGCGCCAAGCGGACTAAGTCGCGGTGAAGTTTCAGGAGGTAAAGCGATGCTGATCGTGATTTCGCCCGCCAAGCGGCTGGACTGGTCCGAGCGCGAGATGGAGATGACCGCGCCTGCGTTCCAGAAAGACGCTCTGCGGCTGGTCAAGACCGCGCGGAACCTCACGCTGAAGGATCTGCAGGGGCTGATGGATATCTCGCCCGACCTTGCGAAGTTGAATCGCGACCGGTTCAAGGCGTTCCAAGCCGAGCCTGACCCGCAGGCACTGCGCCCGGCGGCCTTTGCCTTTGACGGGGACACCTACCAGGGGCTCGAGGCCGAAACGCTGGATGCGGACGCGCTCGACTGGGCCCAGCGGCATCTGCGGATCCTGTCGGGGCTTTATGGGCTCTTGCGTCCGATGGATGCGATCCAGCCCTACCGTCTGGAAATGGGCAGCCGGCTCAAGACCCGCCGTGGCGCATCGCTTTACGACTATTGGGGCGATCAGCTGACCAAGGCGTTGAAAGCGCAAGCGGAAGAGACTGGCGCAGAGGTGCTGGTGAACTGCGCGAGCCAAGAATACTTCGGCGCGGTGCAGCCCGAAACCCTGGGCCTGCGGGTGATCACGCCCGTGTTCATGGAAATGAAAAAGGGCGAGGCCAAGATCGTCAGCTTCTACGCCAAGAAGGCCCGCGGTGCGATGGCGCGCTATGCGGCCGAGCGGCACCTGTCCGATGCCGAGGCGCTGAAGGATTTTGACACCGGCGGCTATGCTTACCAGCCGCAGATGAGCGACGGCGACCGCTGGGTGTTCCTGCGCGACGGCGAGGCGTGACCGAAAGGAGCGCTTCCGCGCGCTTTTCATTCTGAAATCTGTAACGCGACGCGTCCTCCATAGGGTTCGCCCAGGGTGTGCCGTGGCTTTTGGGTATTTGGGCCAAGAAGAAGATCAGGATCCGGGCAGAAGGTCATCGGCCGGGCAAATGCGGCCGGTATGGACCCCGCGCCAGTTGGTGATCGGCGCATTGAGCCGCTTCTGGGCTGCCGGGTGCGCCGGGTCGAGCACCCCGACGCGAGCGAGCAGCGCGGCGAGGGCGCATTCGGCACCCCGGGTCGCGCCATCCTCGATCTTGAGCGCGATGCCCAGTCCCCGGTCGGGCAGGATCGCGACGAAGACGCCCTCCGCCCCGGTCTTGATCGCGGCGCGGCCATCCATCGCCTGCATGAGCTCGGTGCAAGCCCGTCCGGTGCCTGCGACAAGCTCGGGATGGGCGATCATGGCCTGGGTGAGACGCAGGGCCGCGGCCGAGCGCGCGTCGCTGCGTTTTTCTGCGGTGGCGAAGAAGGCCATGGCGCGGGCGAGGCCTTTCAGCGAAGTGGCGAAGTTGGGGGCCGAGCAGCCGTCGATGCCAAAGCCGGGGCTGTCTTCGCCCGTGACCTCTTCGAAGGCGGTCTTGACGGCGCGCTGCACCGGGTGGTCGATGTCGATATACTCGGGACCCGCGCCCAGATGCGCGCCCAGTGTCAGAAAGCCCGTATGCTTGCCCGAGCAATTGTTGTGCACCTGGCAGGGGCTTTCACCCGTGCGGATCATCTCGTGCCGGATGTCCTTGGGCCGCGGCGGCTGCGGACCGCAGCGCAGGGCATCGTCGGAAAGCCCCAGATCCGCAAGCCAGCGGGTCACGCGGTCCGTATGCATCCGGTCGCCCTCGTGCGAGGCGCAGGCGAGGGCAAGGTGCTCCGGTGTCAGTCCTCGCGCATCGGCGGCGCCGCTGTCCAGGAGCGGAAGCGCCTGGATCATCTTGGTGGAGCTGCGCGGCAAGAGCGTGAGGTCTGGATCCCCCCACGCCTCGACTACCTGGCCGGTGGCATCGGCGATCACGGCATGTCCGCGGTGGACACATTCGAGGAAGTCGCCACGCCACACATGGGCGAGGGCGGGAGCGGTCTGCATGGGATACCTCACGGTTTGGCGAAATCTGGCCGACAGGGCTTTCGCCCGCGGCCGGTTTCACGCTAGTCTAACGACGTCGAGACGGTTAAGAAATGCCGGAAAACAACGTCGCTCAAGCGGCGGACCCGAGGGATTGAGGCAAAGGACAGCTTGGAGGCTGGACGTATGGGAATTCGGAAAATCGCAGCCGTGCTGGCGCTGGCAAGTCTGTTGCCCGCCGCTGGTGCGCTGGCACAGGAAGAGAGCACGAACCGCGTGGCGGCCAAGACGGACTGGAGCGTGTTCGTCGATGAAGATCCCAAGGAATGCTGGGGCGTGACCGCGCCCAAGGAAACCGTGAACACTCGGGATGGCCGTGTCGTCGCGGTGCGGCGCGGCGATATCCTGCTCTTTGTCTTCTTCCGGCCCGAGGCCGGCGTGAGCGGGCAGGTGACCTTTACCGGCGGGTATCCGTTCGCGGACGGGTCGACCGTGAACATGAATATCGACGGGACCGAGTTCGAGCTGTTCACCGAGGGTGAATGGGCCTGGCCGGCCTCGGCTGCGGACGATGCCAAGATCGTGACGGCGATGAAGCGCGGGGCAAGCGCGATCCTCACCGCGCGGTCGAGTCGGGGCACGACCACGAAGGACACGTTCTCGCTCTTGGGCTTCACCGCTGCGATGGAAGAGGCCGAGGCCCGCTGCCAGTGACCCCAGGGGGGCGTGACGCCCCCTTTTTGCATTTGCGTGCGAATCCTATATGTGAGCGGTCTGTTTCAGGAGAGACCCGCCATGACCGGCACTGTGCCCATCACCCAGGACGTGCTGACCATTCCCCGCAAGCTGCCCGAGGGCGGCCGCACCAACCTTGTCGGCCTCACCCGCCCGCAGCTGCGGGAGGCTCTGATTGCAGCTGGGACGCCGGAAAAGCAGGCTAAGATGCGGGTGAACCAGGTCTGGCAGTGGATCTACCAGTGGGGCGTGCGCGATTTCGATGCGATGACGAACCTGGCCAAGACCTATCGTGCACAGCTGACCGAGCATTTTGTGATCGAGCTGCCCGAGGTCGTTTCGAAACAGGTGAGCCTGGATGGCACGCGCAAATACCTCATGCGCATTGCGGGCGGGCATGAGGTCGAGGTGGTCTACATCCCCGAAGAGGATCGCGGCACGCTGTGCATCTCGTCGCAGGTGGGGTGCACGCTGACCTGTTCTTTTTGCCACACCGGTACGCAAAAGCTGGTGCGTAACCTCACGGCGGGCGAGATCGTTGGCCAGATCATGGCGGCGCGCGACGACCTGGGCGAATGGCCCAAGCCCGGCGAAGGCGCGGGCGAACGTCCCCGGCTTCTGTCCAATATCGTTCTGATGGGTATGGGCGAGCCGCTTTACAACTTCGACAATGTGCGCGACGCGATGCAGATCGCCATGGATGGCGAGGGGATTTCGCTGTCGCGCCGCCGCATCACCCTGTCGACCAGCGGCGTGGTGCCCGAAATCGGCAAGACCGCCGAAGAGATCGGCTGCATGCTGGCGGTGTCGTTTCACGCCACCACCGACGAGGTGCGCGACAAGCTGGTGCCGATCAACAAGAAGTGGAACATCGCCACGCTGCTGGACGCGCTAAGGGCCTATCCGAAACTGTCGAATTCCGAGCGGATCACCTTTGAATACGTGATGCTGAAGGATGTGAACGACAGCGACGAAGATGCCCGCCGGCTGGTCAAGCTGATCGCGGGTATCCCGGCCAAGATCAACCTGATCCCCTTCAATGAATGGCCCGGCGCGCCCTATGAGCGTTCGGACTGGTCGCGGATCGAGGCCTTTGCCGACATCATCTACAAGGCAGGCTATGCCAGCCCCATCCGCACGCCCCGGGGCGAGGATATCATGGCGGCCTGCGGTCAGCTGAAATCCGCAACGGAGCGTGCCCGCAAAAGCCGCGCCCAGATCGCGGCGGAGACCGGGACGGGCTGACCGCTTGCGCTGCATCAAGGCAAGGTGATCCCAGCAGCGGCAGGTTGGTGCCATGTCGTGGCTCTGGGTTGTCCTGATTGTCGTGGTTGCGGTCGTTCTGGCTGTGCTGGTCCTGATGCCGAGGCCCGCGCCCGTTTTGCCCACGGTGACGGATAACCCGGCCCTGCCGACCCTGTCGGTGCGCGGTGTCCGTTTGCATGTGCAGGTCTTTGGGCCCCAGGGCGCCCCGGTCATCGTGGTCCTGCATGGCGGACCGGGGGGTGATCACCGGTCTTTACTGCCGCTGCGGGCCTTGGGCGACCAATACAGGGTGGTCTTCTACGACCAGCGCGGGGCGGGGCTTTCGCAGCGCGTTCCGGATGCCGACCTGACCTACGCCGCGCATCTCGAGGAACTGGGCGCGCTGCTGCACCACATCAGCCCGGATCGTCCTGCGACCCTGATCGGTCACTCTTGGGGCGCCATCCTTGCCACGGGCTATCTGGGCGCCCATCCCGACCGCGTGGACCGGGCGATTCTGATCGAACCGGGGTTTCTGGACGCGTCCGGCATGGAGATCTGGATGGCGCAGGCCAACCGCGTGGTACGCCGCATGCTGTTGCGTCCGGCCGGACTGGTCTTTCTGGCGGGGACGGTGATCGGTGCCTCGCGCCTGTCGGGCCCGGATGACGATGCCGCGCGCGACCACATATCCGCGCGCATGGTGCATGCCTTCGCCAATCACCCCGATGTGCCCTATGCCTGTCCGTCCAACAGCTACGATTCACCGGTCTGGCGGATCGGCGCACGGTCCATGTCGGTCGTGCCGCGCAGTGTTACTCGGGAGATGGTGGATGCCATCGCTGCGGGTGCGGGCGCTTGGCCGAGATACGGCGATTTCTGAAGGCCTGAGCCGGGCCAGGTTGCGCCGAAGACGGACACCGGACCGGTGTGTCAGGACATCCCGCGAATTTGGGCGATCCTGCCTTGGTTCGGGCAAGGTAATTCCCCATTCCCGGTAAATTGTCGCCGTTTACCTAACGTAGCCTGTTTTTTGACAGCAGTGTCGATAAAGAGGAAACGGTAATGATCACTCAACTTGCAGCCGACCCGCTGACCCAGTCCAAGGTGCGGACGTTGGTCATGCGCGAGCGTCAGATCGCCCTGTCAGACCGCGAATGGAAGCATCGCCTGGCAGGCTACGGCTACGCCCTGAAACGCACAGATCGCGGACATCTGGTGACGACCTTGCCCCATGGCGTCGTCGTCTGTTCTCTGGGCGACGAGGGCTGACGGACAGCGTTTGGATCCATGCCAGAAACGACCGGCGCCGGGGATCGTTCCCAAGGCGCGTCCCGGACCGCCGGGGCAATCGACGAATTGATTTGCACCGTTCCGATCGGAAGTGTCCTCCCACGGAATCTTGGAACGGTTCAGGGTGCCGACGTGTTGTGTCGGCACGATCGCGGGCCGCGCAATGTCGGCCGGGTCACGGTAAGGTACGTGTAAGACCTGTTATGCGGTCAGGTCAGGCGTAGCTGCCGTGCCCCTTTTTTGTCAGGTGTCGTCAGCCGGCCATTCGGCGATGACCCGCATTGCGTCCTCCGCGGTTTCCACGAAGCGGAACAGCTTTACATCCTCGTCCGAGATCGTGCCGGACTCTGCCAGGGCGTCCCAGTTGATGATCTTTTCCCAGAAATCGCGCCCGAACAGCAGGAACGGAATCCGCGACATGCGGCCGGTCTGGATCAGGGTGAGCGACTCGAACAGCTCGTCCAGCGTGCCGAAGCCGCCGGGGAAGACGCAGATCGCCTTGGCCCGCATCAGGAAGTGCATCTTGCGGATCGCGAAATAGTGGAAGTTGAAGCACAGGTCCGGCGTGACGTATTCGTTGGGCGCCTGTTCGTGCGGCAGCACGATGTTCAGCCCGATGGACGCCCCGCCCGCCTCGTGCGCGCCGCGGTTGCCGGCCTCCATGACGCCGGGTCCGCCGCCGGTGACGATGACATTCTCGCGCCCGTAGCTTTCCATGCTCTTGGCGGTCATCATCTGCGAGAATTTCCGAGCCTCCTCGTAGAAGCGCGACAGCTCGGCCAGGGTTTCGGTGCGCGCGTCGCCCTTGTTTTCGGGCGCGGGGATCCGCGCGCCGCCGAACAGAACGATGGTCGATTCCACACCCCGCTCGTCGAGGATCAGCTGAGGCTTCAGAAGCTCCAGTTGCAGACGCACCGGACGCAGTTCGTCCCGGCACAGGAAATCGTCATCGGCAAAGGCCAGCCTGTAGGCCGGAGCGCGCGTTTGCGGCGTGTCGGGCACATGGGTCGCGGTGTCCCGGTCGGTATGGGCGTCGGGAAACGGGCTGATCCGGTCGTCTTTCATCGCGGCGTCCTTTTCTGGCGCAGGGCTTGTGCCACTTAGCGTCAATGGCCCGCCATGGCCAGTGCGGCGCACCTATTCCGCTGCGCTCTCCCATGGAGGGGCGACCGGTGCACCATTCACCCGCACCTCTCCCGCATCGTTGTCGAGCATCACGGGGCTGTCGAACAGCCGTAGCGTGGGCCGCACGCCTAACCGTCCCTCCATCCAGTAGGCCCAGCTGTCATTGAACCAGGCCTCGGCCGCCGCGCGATCCTCGAAGACATAGACGCCGCCGCCGCCCTCTTCGGAATTGAGGTAGTATTTGCGCTGCAGCCCATGCACCTCGTGAAAGATCGTGCTGGACGCGAGCGACTGCGCGATCACATCCGCCTCGGGCCGTTTGGGGCCGTCCAAAGGGATTTCGACAAGGGCGATGATCATGGGTTGTCCTCCGTGATGTCCGGGGCGCGGTTGGAACGCATTGCCGCCGGGGCACCCCAAGGATATAGGGCGGCGCAACCCAACTGTCTCAGGGAGAGAGCGACATGTCCAACGCCCAGCTTGAAGCCGCCATCGAAGCCGCCTGGGAGGCGCGCGACACGATCACCCCATCGACCGGCGGCGAGACCCGCGAAGCGATCGAAGATACGTTGAACGCGCTCGACAGCGGCAGCCTGCGCGTGGCAGAAAAGCAGGCCGATGGCAGCTGGCATGTGAACCAGTGGGCGAAAAAGGCCGTGCTGCTGGGCTTCCGCATCAAGGACATGGAACAGCAGGATGGCGGGCCCCAGGGCGGCCATTGGTGGGACAAGGTCGACAGCAAGTTCAAGGGTTGGGGCGACAACGAATGGAAGGCCGCCGGTTTCCGTGCCGTGCCCAACTGCATCGTGCGCAAATCGGCCTTTATCGCGCCGGGTGTGGTGCTGATGCCGTCCTTCGTGAATCTCGGCGCCTATGTGGACGAAGGCACGATGGTCGACACCTGGGCCACCGTGGGCAGCTGCGCGCAGATCGGCAAGAACGTGCACCTGTCGGGCGGCGTGGGCATCGGCGGCGTGCTTGAGCCGATGCAGGCGGGCCCTACCATTATCGAGGACAACTGCTTTATCGGCGCGCGGTCGGAGGTGGTCGAAGGCTGCATCGTGCGCGAAGGCTCTGTTCTGGGGATGGGCGTCTATATCGGCAAGTCGACCAAGATCGTCGACCGCGAAACCGGCGAGGTCATGTATGGCGAGGTGCCGCACTATTCGGTGGTGGTCTCGGGCTCCATGCCCACCAAGAACAACCTCAACCTCTATTGCGCGGTGATCGTGAAGCGGGTCGATGAGCAGACCCGCTCCAAGACCGGCATCAACGAGCTTCTGCGCGACTGACCCCGGCGAGTGCGGGGCGCGCGCGTCGACGCCTGCGCGCCCCGGGCTAGTGTCTTGGGGATGTTCGCATCGTTCTCCGTCGCTGCCCTGATCGCGATCGCCATCGTGGCGGCGGCCGTCGTCGTGCTGGCCTCGATCCGCGCGACCGTTCTGTCTGACACCATCGCCGACCGCACCCGCATGGGCGAGGCGGTCGCAGGCGGGATCGTCCTAGGCGGGGCCACGTCCCTGTCGGGCATCGTGGTGTCCGTCACTGCCGCGTCCCAAGGCGATGCCAGCTTTGCCGTGTCGAATGCCCTGGGCGGTATCGCGGCGCAGACGTTGTTCCTCGCGCTGGCCGATCTCTTCTCTCGCGGTCCAAACCTCGAACATGCCGCCGCAGAACCGGCCAACCTGATGCAGACAGTGCTGCTGATCGGCTTTCTAAGCGTGCCCATCGCAGCAAGCGCCGGTCCCGAAGTCAGCCTTTTCGCGGTGCACCCGGCCTCGGTAATCTTGGCCGTTGCGTATGTCGTGGGGATCAAGCTTACCACGACGATGCGCGATGCGCCCCTGTGGCGCCCGGTGCGCACTGCGGCCACGCGCGAAGACACGCCGTCAGACGATCACGACAAGGACACACCGCTGTTGGGCACGCTGCTGGCCTTTGCCGGTCTAGTCGCGCTCATGGGGTTGAGCGGTTGGGTCATCAGCCGGATCGGCGCGGTCTTCATCGACCGCTATGACCTGTCGTCAAGCCTTGTCGGCGCGCTGGGCACCGCGGTCGTCACGTCCCTGCCGGAGCTGGTCACCACGCTGACCGCCGTGCGGCGCGGCGCGCTGCAATTGGCCGTGGGTGGTATCATCGGCGGCAACACGTTCGACACTTTGTTCCTCGTGTTCTCGGACGTGGCCTATCGCGACGGGTCGATCTATCACGCCATCGGGCCGGATGATCTGTTCTGGCTGGCGACCGGCCTCTTGATGACCGTCGTTCTTTTGGCGGGTTTGATCCTGCGCCAACGCGAGGGGCCGGCGCGCATCGGGGTGGAGTCGGTGATGATGATGGCGATCTACGCCGCCGCCGTCGGGATCGAGGTGGTCTACAGCGCGTGATCCCTGTTGGCGGTCCGGCCCCTTTGGCATCGCCCGTTCGGATCGCGTCAGGTTTCGGAGCCGAACAGGGCGAGGGCCTCGTGCGCACAGGCGCCGCTGCGCGCGGATGGGCCGATCGCGGCTTCGGGCGCCAATTCGGGGAAAAGCGCAAGCAGCTCCCGTCGCATGGCTGTATCGAGCGTCTCGGGACCGGGATGGTAGCTTTCAGCCTCGACCCCATTGGCCCAGACCACCTCATGCCGGTCGAACAGGATATGGACATAGTCGATGGTGGCGCGGTGCCTGTCGACCCAGACGCTCTGTCCGTTCACCAGATGCTTGGCCGCGACCAGAACTTCGGATGTGCCCATGGTCAATTCCGCCTGCGGCCCACGGCACAGGATGCGATGCTGGGGAGATACGACCAGCCGATCATGAGGGCCGAACGTTTCCGGCTCGATCACGACGGGCGCGAAGGTGCCGGTCGCAGGCACCCGACGGCGCCCGATCCACCGAACCGGCTGTGCCCCGTGATCCCGGGTGATGACCCTGTCGCCCGGTTGCAGATCGTCGATGATGCGGGGCCCCGACGGGGTCAGGATCAGGGTTCCCGCGGCAAAGCAGGGCACTGTGTTGACCGTTGCAAAGGCGACATCGGTATTCCCGTCAGCGTCGGACACGGTGTAGGTGAAGGAATTGGCTTCGAACGCGTCGCTGGGTTCTGCCGTGATCGTGCCGTCGGCATTCAGCGTGATGACCTCGCCCGTCGGCAGGGTCACGCTGTCGCCCGCAACGACGTCGACCCCGTTGATCTGGGTGATCGTCAAGGTGCTGCCGGTCGTGGAGGTGTCGTTCGCCAGCAGATCGACAGTCTCGCTGCCGAAGCGGAACACGTCGAACGCGTCATCCTCGGCGATCAGGGCCACCTGTACCGAGTCGCCCGCAATCAGCAGGTTGGAATCGAAGATACGGTCCCCCGCGTCGGCGATCGCGAACTTGATCGTGTTCTCCTCGCCCTGCTTGACCGGTGCCTTGAGCGTGAGCGTCACGGTGAACCCGTCCATTTCGGTGTTGAACGGGTCGGTGTCTTCGGGGTTGTCGACGTAGAGGTTTTCGTTCGACGTGGTGTTGACGTTGTTGATGGTGATGTCGCCTGTGCCAACGGTCAGCTCTGCCTGCTCTCCGTTGACGAAAACGGCGGTGGCGTCGTTGAACCGGGTGCCGACATATTCAAGGTATTCCTCGGACGAAAACACGATCTGCATGGTCAGAACGTTGCCATCGGGGATGAACGTCGCTTCGAACACAGCCGCGTCAAAGGTCTGAAAACCCGAGATGGCGGTCAGCTGCGAATCCCCTGAAGTGCCCTGGATGCCAGAAGTGTTGGAGTTCTGGTTCGCATCGCCCGAGCTGTTGGTGAATTCCGAAGCATTGCCGGTGGACAGGATCACGCCCGTATCGGACGGGACAACGCCAGGCGACGTGCCCAGCCCGCCAGAGTAGATGCCCGACGCGCTCGAGGCACCTGTATAGTTGGCGCTGACAATTTGGACCCCAGTGCCGAAAATGGCCTCTGCCATGGCCAGGTCGGATGCGGCGGTGTTGATCGACAATGGCGAGGCAGCGACCATGTCATTCCCCTTTCTGGGTTCAAGCTTCGTTTCCCTGACGCAGCCAGGTGTGCCTGCGGGGGGAATCGATGACAGTCTTAGTGTACACGACCCGTTTATCGTCGGGGAAAAACCAATCGCAATGCCCCGAGCGCCATCCTATACCTTTGCCACCAACCTATCCGATTGCCCGGCATCAGCCACGGGCCAACCACAGGGGCCGCATGACATGGGTCAGCGAGAGCGCAAGCAACAGGTTTATACCTTGCTGGTAGAGGTCGGCCGCAAGGCCGGCGATGGTCTTCCCGATGGCAGCACCGGGGCGGCGCTGATGTGCTATGCCACCGGTGTCGATGAGGCAGAGGCCGTGCGCGAGACCGTGGCGGTGCTCAAGCAGGCCGATCTGGCGCCCCTCGACGTCACGGGGTACGGCACGCTGGACGAACGACGCGTCCAGGGCCACGAGATCGAGGATGACGAGATTGCGCTGATGGATCGAGCGCTTGCCGACAATGCCGTGATCGTGGCGCAGATGACCCCCTGCTTTGCACATAAGGATCGAAACGGGGGCTGATGCGTTTAGGCCCGACGCGTTTCGGGTGCGGGCGCGGTCACCAGTGACACCAGCTTGCGGGCGATCGGCGCGACCACCAGCACGGTCGGAAACGCGATGACCCAGCTCGTAATCCACGTCCCGAGCCAGAGCGACAGGATGTCCGGCCCGACCCCGCTGCTGCGCACGGTCGCGATGCCCGAGATGATCAGGGACATCAGCCCCGACAGGATGAAGCTGAAGGCGAGGTTTGCGAAACGCGCTGGGATCATGGGTCACCTGTTTTTCCGTGTTACCCCCTCCCATATATTCCGGCAATAATATGTGACAGGGGCCGTCGCGCACAGCCCCTGTTTTTCAATGCACGGTCGGGCCGCGCCCGGTGGTCAGTCGCTCGGCAGATCCCGCGACGGAATGATCCGGAAGAAAGCCCCGCCCGATCGGACGCCGAACCAGTCCTCGCCCTCGATGCGGTCTTCGGTCCCAAGTTCGACCATGCGGTAAAAGCTCTTGCGGTCGATCCGCGCCTCGAGCCGGTCGCGGATCAGAACGTAAGGTGCGGGTTCGCCCGTGTCCGGGTCGCGTTCGACCCGGATCGGGTGATCCGGTCCCGCTGACGCCCGGTCGCCCAGATTGGTCTGGAACGTCAGGGTCTGGTCGACGCCGTTTCCCACCACATCGAAATCCACGGCGACAAAGGGCACGTCCTCGACCGTGATGCCCACCTTCTCGACCGGCGTGACCAGCACATAGCGGTCGTCGTCGCGGCGCAGGATGGTCGAGAACAGCCGCACCAGCGCGGGTCGCCCGATGGGCGTGCCCTGGTAGAACCAGGTGCCATCCCGCGCGATGCGCATGTCCAGATCGCCACAATCGGGCGGATTCCATGTGTGCACAGGCGGCAGGCCTTTCCCTTGGGCGGCGCGTGCTGCGGCGGCGATGCTCTCGGCGGACGGGGTCACAATGTGTTGTGCGCTCATTCGTACCTTTGCCATTTCCTAAGCCAGACTTACTCTCTTACCCTATGATATAGGATTCAGCGGAGCACTGCCCATGACCCAAGACGTGGATCTTGTCGCCGAGATCGAGGCGCTCGAGGCCAAACTGGCCGAGGCGAAAGACGCGATCACCCGGCGTTTCATCGGGCAGGAGCAGGTGGTGAACCTGACCCTTTCGGCGCTTTTGTGCGGGGGGCACGGCCTTCTGATCGGCCTGCCGGGCCTGGGCAAGACCCGGCTGGTCGAAACACTGTCGACGGTGATGGGGCTTGATGGCAACCGTATCCAGTTCACCCCCGACCTGATGCCCGCTGACATCCTTGGCTCTGAGGTTTTGGAAACCGGCACCGATGGCAGCCGCGCGTTCAAGTTCATTCCCGGCCCGATCTTCTGCCAGCTTCTGATGGCCGACGAAATCAACCGGGCCAGCCCCCGGACCCAGTCGGCCCTGTTGCAGGCGATGCAGGAAAAGTCCGTGACCGTCGCGGGCGAAACCCGTCCGTTGACCCCGCCGTTTCATGTGTTGGCGACCCAGAACCCGATCGAACAGGAAGGCACCTATCCCCTGCCCGAGGCGCAGCTGGACCGGTTCCTCGTCCAGATCGACGTGCAATATCCCGACCGTGACACGGAGCGCGACATCCTTCTTGCGACCACCGGCGTTGCCGAGGATAAGGCTCACGCGGTTTTTACAGCGGACGAGCTGATCGCGGCGCAGGCCCTGCTGCGCCGGATCCCCGTGGGCGAAAGCGTGATGGAGACCATCCTGGATCTGGTGCGCGCCTGCCGCCCCGGAGACGATACCGCCGCAGCGCCAGTGCGCGAACACGTGGCCTGGGGCCCCGGACCCCGCGCCGCGCAGGCCCTGATGTTGATAGTTCGGGCACGCGCGCTCCTCGAAGGACGGCTTGCGCCGTCTACCGAAGACGTGGTCGCCATGGCCGCCCCGGTGCTCAAACATCGCATGGCGCTCAGCTTTGCTGCCCGCGCCCGTGGGGAAGAGCTTGAGCCGCTGATCCAGCGCGTTTGCGAAGACATCACCCGGGTCGAGGCGGCGGCGTGAGCCAAACCGCCCATCTTCGCGCGCAGGCCGAAGGGGCCGCTGCGGCGCTGCCCCCTCTGCTGGTCGAGGCCGAGCATTTGGCCGGGACCGTCCTGTTGGGCGATCACGGCCGGCGGCGTGCGGGCATGGGCGACGATTTCTGGCAATACCGTCCGGTGCAGCCCGGCGACACGCTGCGCATGATCGACTGGCGCCGGTCGGGCCGCAGCGATGCGCAATTCGTGCGCGAACGGGAATGGCAGATCGCGCAAAGCGTGATGCTTTGGGTCGATGATGCGGCCTCTATGCGCTTTGCGAGCTCGGACGCGGTTCCTGAAAAGGCCACGCGTGCGCGTGTCATTGCCTTGGCCGCTGCGATCCTGATGATCCGCGCGGGCGAACGCGTGGGCCTGACCGGTGGCCTGTTGCCGCCCCGCCGGGGCGAGGCACAGATCATGCGGCTGGCCGAAGCCTTTTTGCAGCCGGGCGATGCGGATTTCGGCGCACCCGAGGCGCGGCGCATGCTGCCCCATGCCCGGGCGATCTTCCTTTCCGACTTCCTAGGCGATCTGGACCCGGTCGAGGCCGCGCTGACCAAGGCCGCCGACCGTGGCGTGCGCGGCGTCCTTGTGCAGGTTCTCGACCCTGCGGAAGAGGCGTTTCCGTTCCATGGGCGCACGATCTTCGAAAGCGTCGGCGGCACGGTCCGGCATGAAACGCTGAAAGCGGGGGATCTCAAGGATCGCTACCTGCAGCGGCTGGCCGACCGCAAGGATGCGCTTGAAACCCTGTGCCGCCGCACCGGCTGGCGCTACACCTGCCGTCACACGGACCAGAGCGCACAGGCCGCGCTTCTGTGGCTTTACCAGGCGATCGGCGGGGGCGCGCAATGACGCTTTTCGGCATCCTCGGGTTCACCACGCCGTGGCTTCTTCTATCGCTGATCGCGCTGCCGATCCTGTGGATCATCCTGCGCGCGGTGCCGCCCGCACCGATCCGGCGGCGGTTTCCCGGTGTCGCGTTGCTCTTGGGTTTGAAGGACGAGGAGCAGGTCAGCGACCGCACGCCCTGGTGGCTGCTTTTGCTGCGGATGCTTGCCGTGGCGGCCGTGATCGTCGGGCTGGCCGGGCCGATCCTGAACCCCGAGACCGAACGCCAGCCGGGCCAGGGCCCGCTGATGGTGCTGATGGACGGCAGCTGGGCCGGGGCAGATGGCTGGACACGGCGGCAAGAGGTGCTTGACGGGCTTCTTTCAGAGGCCGGGCGCGCCGAGCGCCCGGTGGCCATGGTGCAACTCAGCCGTCCCGATGCGCCCGTCTTCCAGTCGGCCGACAGCTGGCGCACCCGACTTGCAGGGTTTGCACCCACAGCGTGGCAGCCGGGCAACGAGGAGGTCGATGACCTGATCGCGTCCCTGGGCGAGGACGGCTTTGACACCTATTGGCTCTCGGACGGGCTGGACTATTCTGGCCGCGACGCCCTGATCGACGCACTGCAGGCGCGGGGCGATCTGCGCGTCTTCCAGGATGCCGCCACCGTGCTGGCGATCATGCCCGTGACCTTCGAGGACGGCGAAGTGCGGATGACCTTGCGCCGCTCTGCCGCGACCGGTGCCAGCGACGCGGTGATCGAGGCCCATGGCCGCGATCCTGCGGGCGTGCCCACGGTGCTCGCCACGGCGACCGCCAGCTTTGACGGCGGGGCGACCACGGCCGAGACCGCGCTGATCCTGCCTGCGGAGCTGCGTGCGCGGATCACGCATTTCGAGATCCAGGGCGTTCAGTCCGCGGGTGCCGTGACCCTTTCGGGCGACGGGCTGCGGCGGCGCGAAGTGGCGCTGATCGCGGGCAGCGACGATCGCGAAGGGCTCGATCTGTTGTCGCCGCTCCACTATCTTGAGCAGGCGCTGATCCCCTCGGCCGATCTGCTGGACGGCGCGCTGAACGACGTACTGCCCGCCAACCCCGATGTGATCGTGCTGGCCGATGTGGCGACGCTGTCGGAAGGCGAGACGGCAGAGCTGACCGAGTGGGTAGAAAGCGGCGGGTTGCTTCTGCGCTTTGCCGGGCCGCGCCTGGCCGCGAGCGATGTGAGCCGCGCCGAAGAGGATCCGCTGATGCCGGTGCGTCTACGCGCGGGCGGTCGAACCGTCGGCGGCGCCATGAGCTGGGGCGAGCCCAAGGCGCTCGCGCCCTTTGCCGAGGACAGTCCGTTCTTCGGGCTGGATATTCCCAGCGATGTGACCGTGACGGCGCAGGTCATGGCCCAGCCCGACCCGACCCTGTCCGAGCGGGTGATCGCGCAGCTGACTGATGGTACACCCCTTGTCACCCGCAAGCGGGTTGGGCAGGGGCAGGTGATCCTGTTCCACGTCACCGCCAATGCAGAATGGTCGAGTCTGCCCCTATCGGGCCTCTTCGTGCAGATGCTCGAACGGCTGGCCATCGCCTCGGGCGTGGGCCTGCCCGAGGCCGAGGATTTGGCTGGCACCATCTGGCAGCCCGAACGCGTGCTCGACGGGCGCGGCACCCTGCGCGACGCGGGCACGCTGCCCGGCGTCGATGGCGAGGTGCTGGCGACCGACCCGCTGGGCCCCGACCTGCAACCCGGACTTTACCGAAGCGAGGATCGTGTGATCGTGCGCAACACCGTGACCGAAGAGACCGACCTGACCCCGGCAAGCTGGCCCTCTGACGTGCCGGTCGAGGGGCTGACCACACCGGATGAGACCCCGCTGGGCGGCTGGTTCCTGTCGGCGGCGCTGCTGCTTCTGTTAGCCGATATCGTGGCCTCGCTCGCCCTGTCGGGCCGTTTGCGCGGCGCGGCCACGGCGGCGATCGCCGTACTGGCCCTGGGCCTGCCGCAGGTGGGCGAGGCGCAGGGCAGCGATGCCGACGCCGCCGCGCTTGCCGCCACGTCCGAGGTCGTGCTGGCCCATGTCGTCACCGGCAACGCCCAGGTCGATGACGTGGCGCGCGCGGGTCTTGTTGGCCTGTCGGAGACGCTCTTTTTCCGTACCTCGGTGGAGCCCGCGGACCCGATGGGCGTGAACCTTGAAACCGATGAGCTGGCGTTCTACCCAATGCTTTACTGGCCGATCACGCCCGATCAGCCGCTGCCGTCGGACGTGGCCTATGCCAAGCTGAACGAATACCTGCGCTCGGGCGGGATGATCCTGTTCGACACGCGCGATGCGGACGTGGCCCGCTTCGGCGCATCAAGCCCCAATGGCCGCAAGCTGCAACAGCTTGCCGCGCCGCTCGATATTCCGCCGCTCGAGCCTGTGCCGCAGGATCATGTGCTGACCCGCACCTTTTACCTGCTTCAGGATTTCCCGGGCCGCTATGCCAGTCGTGATGTCTGGGTCGAGGCCGCCCCGGCCGATGCCGAGCAAATCGAGGGCATGCCCTTCCGCAACCTCAACGACGGCGTGACGCCCGTGGTCATCGGCGGCAACGACTGGGGCGCGGCCTGGGCGATGGACAACCGGGGCAACGCGCTTTTCCCGGTGGGGCGCGGGTATGGCGGGGAACGCCAGCGCGAACTGGCCTACCGCTTTGGCGTCAACCTGGTGATGCATGTGCTGACCGGTAACTACAAATCCGACCAGGTGCATGTGCCCGCGCTGCTGGACAGGTTGGGCCAATGACGCAAAGCATCCTCTTCGACCCGCTCATTCCTCGGGCCCTGATCGCCGTTCTGGGCGCAATGGTCACCGCAGGGATCGCTCTTGCCCTGTGGCGGGGCCTGTCCGGCTGGGCCTTGCGCGCCCTGGCAGGGCTGGTGGTGCTGGCCGCGTTGTCTGGCCCGTCCCTGCAATCCGAAGACCGTGCGCCGCTGTCGGACATCGTTCTTGTGGTCGAAGATCGCAGCGCCAGTCAGAACCTTGCCGACCGGGCCGGCGTGACCGAGGCCGCGGCAGAGGATCTGCTTTCCGAACTGGCTGCGCGTCCCAACACCGAGGTGCGTCGCATCTCCGTGGCCGATGGCGAGGACAACACCGGCACGCTTCTCATGACCGCCGTGTCCGAGGCGCTGGCCGAGGAACCCCAGGCGCGGGTCGCGGGCATCCTGCTTTTGAGCGACGGGCGGCTGCATGACCTTGAGCGCGCACCCAATCTGCCCGCCCCGCTGCATCTGCTCATGACCGGGCGCGAGACCGACTGGGACCGTCGTCTGATCGTGAAGAACGCCCCGGCCTTCGCCATCCTGGGCGAAGAGATCACACTGACCTTGCGGATCGAGGATGACGGCGCGGTGCCGCCTGAACTGGCTACGGGGCAGGCGACGCTGAACCTGTCGATCGACGGGGACGAGCCGCAGGCCTACCCCGTTCCCGTCGGCCGCGACATCACGCTGCCCATCACGCTGCCCCATGCGGGCCGCAACGTGATCCGCTTCTCGCTCGATGAGGCCGAGGGCGAGCTGACCGACCGGAACAACGCGGCCCTTGTCCAGATCAACGGCGTGCGCGACCGTCTGCGTGTGCTGCTTGTCTCCGGCGAGCCGCATCCGGGCGGGCGCACCTGGCGAAACCTTCTGAAATCCGACAGCTCGGTCGATCTGGTGCATTTCACCATCCTGCGCCCGCCGGAAAAGCAGGACGGTGTGCCGGTGCGCGAACTGTCCCTGATCGCCTTTCCCACGCGCGAGCTGTTCCTTGAAAAGATCGACGATTTCGATCTCATCATTTTCGACCGCTACAAGCGGCGGGGCATCCTGCCGTCGATCTACCTCGACAACGTGACCGACTACATCCGCAACGGTGGCGCGGTCCTGGTGGCCGCCGGCCCGGATTTCGCCAGCGCCGACAGCATCTACCGCTCTCCCCTGGCGCCGGTTCTGCCGGCCGAGCCGACCGCGCGGGTGGTCGACGAAGGCTATGCGCCTTCGGTCACCGAGCTCGGCGACCGCCACCCGGTGACCGCAGGCCTGCCAGAGCAGGACACTTGGGGCCGCTGGATGCGCCAGATCGAGCTGACACCCCAGCGCGGCAATGTCGTGATGGAGGGTATTGATGGCCGTCCGCTTCTGATCCTCGACCAGGTCGAGGAGGGACGCGTGGCGCTCCTGGCGTCGGACCAGGCCTGGCTCTGGGATCGCGGGTTCGAGGGTGGCGGGCCGCAGCTCGAATTGCTGCGCCGCCTGGCGCACTGGATGATGAAGGAACCCGAGCTCGAGGAAGAGGCGCTGACCGCCGAGGCGACGGGCCAGACCATGCGCATCATCCGCCGGTCGCTGGACGAGGTCGTGCCGCCGGTCGAGATCACGACGCCCACGGGCGAGGTCGCGACGGTGGAGTTGGACGAGGTCAGCCCGGGTCGGTTCGAAGCGGTCTATGACGGCCCCGAGATCGGGCTCTACCGGCTCGTCAACGGCGAGGAAGAGGCCGTGATCGGCCTTGGTCCCGCAGCCCCGCGTGAATTCGAGGAGACCATCGCGACAGGCGATCTGCTGCAGCCCGTGATCGACACGATGCGCGGCGGCGTCGCGCGGCTGGAAGACGGTGTGCCGCGTCTGCGCGACGTGCGCGAAGGCCGCCCTGCCGCCGGTCGCGGCTGGATCGGGCTGACCCCGCGCGAGGCTTACGAGACGCTCGATGTCCGCACGACGCCGCTGATGCCCGGCTGGTTGGTGCTGCTTCTGGCGTCGGCCCTGATCGTGGGCGCCTGGCTGCGCGAAGGGCGGAGCTAACGCGCCTGCGCCAGTTCTGCGAGGATGTCGATCAGGGCCTGCAGCGACTCTGACTGCACGCTTGCCTCTCTCAGGCTGATGCCGATGGGCCCCGACAGAACCTCGTGGGTCAGATCGAGCGTGACCAGGCTGCCCTTGGCCAGTTCCTCGTCCACCACGCCGGAATGGATGAACCAGAGCGTGTCCGACAGCTGCACGACCTTGCGCCCGAAAGCGAGTGACACGTTCTCGAATGCGGGCTCGGCCCCTTGCAAACCCAGCGAGGATAGGAATGCCCGCACCGCCGGATAGATCAGCGCGCCCTTGGGCGGCAGCATCAGCGGATAGCGCGTCAGCGCCTCGGGCGTGACGGGCTGTCCCAGCAGCGGATGCCCGGGTCGTGCCACCAGCGCCACACGACCTGTGTAGAGATGGCGAAAGCTCAGCCCCTCCATCTGGTCAGGGCGCGCCATCTGGCCGATCATCATGTCGATGCCGCCGTCGCGCAATTGCGACAGGATCTGCCAGTTCGGCCCGGTGGAGACGCGCAGCACACAGCCGGGGCAACGGTCACGCAAGGCGACGGCGGCGCGGGGAAAGAGCGTGCCCGCGACCGAGGGCAGAACGCCCACCGCCAGCCGCTCGGACCGGGGGGCGGCGCCGGTCGCCACCGCCTCGGCCGTGTCGAGTGCGGCCATCGCCGTGCCCGCATGCTGCTGGAAACTGCGCCCCGCCGCGTTCAGCACCAGCCGGCGCGTGCTGCGGTCGAAAAGCTCGGTGCCTAGGATCTCTTCCAGTTCGCGCAGGGTCTTTGACACCGCGGGCTGGCTGATACGGAGCGCATCCGCCGCGCCCGACAGGCTGCCGATGCGGGCGGTTTCCAGGAAGCAGCGGATATGGCGCAGCCGGATACGCGGGTTCATTTCATAACCTATGGGTTAATCGTTTTGTAAGTTAATTTAATTTATTGACGCGTTGCCATGGCGTAAAGACAGCGCAAGGGAGGATGCAGATGGTGGACCGTTTCGACGATGGCATGGCCGTGCGGCGTGGGGTTCTGGGCGATGCCCATGTGGACCGCGCCGAGGCCGCGAAGACCGATTTCGATGTGCCCTTCCAGACCCTCATCACCGAAGGTGCCTGGGGCACCGTCTGGGCATCCGACCGGATCACCCGGCGGGAACGCTCGATGCTGACGCTCGCGCTTCTGGCCGCGCTCGGCAATTTCGAGGAAATCCCCATGCATATCCGCGCGACGGCCCGCACGGGCGCCAGCAAGGAGGACGTGCTGGAAGCCTTCCAGCATGTCGCGATCTATGCGGGTGTGCCCCGCGCGAACCGGGCGATCCAGATCGCCAAGGCCACCTATGCCGAAATGGAGGCAGAGACCGATGACTGACCAGGGCCCGCTGATCCCGCGCAACCGCGAGATCCATCCGAACCCCTATGACTGGCATTACAAGACGAGCGTCAGCCGCTCTCCCAGCCTGCCGCTTCTGTCGATGGAATCGACCCCGTCCGAGGAAACCGGCCCGCGCTTCGGCCATTCGACGCTGGGCGCGCTCGACAACAACCTGATCCTGAATTGGACCAAGGGCGAGGCGTCCGCCGTGGGCGAACGCATCCTGATGCATGGCCGTGTCATGGACGAAAACGGCCGCCCGGTGCCCCACACGCTGGTCGAGATCTGGCAGGCCAATGCCGGTGGCCGCTATCGCCATATCAAGGACACTTATTTCGCCCCGCTCGACCCCAATTTCGGCGGCTGCGGTCGGACGATCACCGATGAAAACGGCAATTACGAATTCCTGACCATCCGCCCCGGCGCCTATCCCTGGCCCAACCGAGGCAACGACTGGCGCCCGATGCACATTCACATCTCTGTCTTCGGCCACAGCTTTGGTCAGCGGCTGATCACCCAGATGTATTTCGAGGGCGATCCGCTGATCGCCCGCTGCCCGATCGCGAACACGATCAAGGATCGCGGGCAGCTCGACCGCCTGGTGGCGCCGCTGGACATGGCCAAGGCGCGGCCGATGGATTTTCTGGCCTACAAGTTCGACATCGTGCTGCGCGGCCGCCGCCAGACCATGTTCGAAAACAAGATCGAGGGGATGTAAGCCATGGTGCAATCGCTGGAAACCCTGATGGAAACGCCGTCGCAAACGGCGGGCCCCTATGTTCACATTGGCTGCATCCCGACCTTTGCCGGTCTTGGCGGCATCTATCCCGAAGATCTGGGGCTGAGCCCCATCTCGGATGGTGCCAAGGGCGAGATCGTGACGATCACCGGCTCGGTCTTCGACGGCACCGGCTGGGCGATGCGCGATGCGCTTCTGGAAAGCTGGCAGGCCGATGCGGCGGGCAAGTTCGCGGGCCAGGACGGCGCGGACCCGAATGTGTCGGGCTTCTGCCGCTTCGCCGCCGACAAGGACACGGGCGAATTCACCCTGCGCACCGTCAAACCCGGGCCGGTGCCCGGCCGCGGCGGCGCGGTTCAGGCGCCGCATATCTCGCTCTGGATCGTGGCGCGAGGCATCAATATCGGTCTCAACACCCGGGTCTATTTCGAAGACGAGGACAACAGCGCCGATCCTCTGCTGGCGCGCATCGAACAGCGGCCCAGGGTTGAGACACTGATTGCAAAAAGGACCGGGGACGGGCAGTACCGCTTTGACATCCGCCTTCAGGGTGAGGGCGAGACGGTGTTCCTGGATATCTGAGGGAAAGACATGGGCAAACCCTGCATCATCTGCGTCGCCATTACCGGCTCGGTTCCGACCAAGGCCGACAACCCGGCGGTGCCGGTCACGGTTGAGGAGCAGGTCGAAAGCACGCACGCGGCGTTCGAGGCCGGGGCCACCATCGCCCATTGCCATGTGCGCGATGACGAAGCCAAACCCACCTCGGACCCGCAACGCTTTGCCCGCCTGATGGAGGGCATCAAGAAACACTGCCCCGGCATGATCGTCCAACTGTCGACCGGGGGCCGCTCGGGCGCGGGGCGGGAACGCGGCGGCATGCTGCCGCTTTGCCCCGACATGGCGTCGCTGTCGGTGGGCTCGAACAACTTTCCCACCCGCGTCTACGAGAACCCGCCGGACCTGGTGGATTGGCTCGCCTTCGAGATGCGCAGCCACGAGGTCAAGCCCGAGATCGAAGCCTTTGACCTCAGCCATATTCACAAGGCCGTCGAGATGAACCGCGACGGGCGCATTCCCGGGCGGCTTTATGTGCAGTTCGTGATGGGCGTGAAAAACGCCATGCCCGCCGACAAGGACGTGTTCGACTACTACGTCAAGACCATGGAACGTCTCGCCCCCGAGGCCGATTGGTGCGCCGCCGGGATCGGCCGCCACCAGATCGAGGTCAACGAATGGGCCATCGCGGCTGGTGGCCATACGCGTACGGGGCTCGAGGACAACATCCGCCTCGATCGCGATACGCTGGCGCCTTCGAATGCTGCGCTGGTCAAGCGGACGGTGGAGCTTTGCGAGAAATACGACCGCCCCGTCGCCACATGGGAACAGGCGCGCGACATCCTCGACCTGAAACCGGTCGCGGCCTGACGCTCAGAACCAGGCCCAGCCGATGATCGCCAGGGCGCAGCCGATGAGTGCGCCCGAGGCGATCACGAAGATCCCGTCATAGGTCAGCATCGCCAAAGCGATCAGCGACACCGCGCCGCCCAGGAACGAGGACGAAAACGGCACCAGTTCCAGGAACGGGATGGCCAGGCCGCTGAACACGCAGAGCGCCTGGGGGATCAGCACGAAAGGCTGGTACAGCAGGAACGACAGCCGCCGCTTGGTGCGCCGGTCGAACCACGCCGCGGCCGGTCGGATGCGTTCGAGATTGCGCTTGAGCAATTCGGATTTCACGCTTTGCCGCAGCACGAAGCCCGGCAGCCAGACGTGTTTGCGTTGAAAGATCATCTGCACGGCTACGAAAAAGATCACCAGGCCGCAGATGCTGGGCAGGATTGGGATGCCGCTGAGCGGCGACACGATCACCAGCGCGGGTAGCAAGAGGACCGGTGCAAAGCTGCTGTCACCGACCGCCGCCAGCAACTCGGACACGCTGACATGGTCGTCACTGGCCCGGGCTTCGGCGCGGTCCAGCGTTTCGGTCATGGATTTTGGTTGGCTGGACACAACAGCTGCTTTCGTGAAACCGCGCCGCAGCGCGCACGTCCGCTATATGGCGGCGCTCCGCGGGAAGTCCAAGCGCGGCGGGCTAGTTATTTGCGCACCACTCGCGAAAGGAGGCCCCGATGGCCAAGGAAAGCAACTCGTCGATCAAGGACGAAGAGGTCTATGACGCGCTGCGCGACAAGGGCGCGTCCAAGGAAAAAGCGGCCCGCATCGCCAATGCCCAAGCCAATGGCGACATGGACCCGTCGGAAAAGGGCGGCAAGGCACACCCCTACGAGGACTGGACCAAGGACGACCTTTACGAGCGTGCGCAGGAGATCGGCATCGAGGGCCGGTCGGACATGACAAAGGACGCGCTGATCGCCGCCTGGCGCGATCATTGACGTCCGGGCCGGGTTGAACCTTGCGCGGCGGAGGATCACGGTGGGCGGGTCTGTGCAGCGGAGTTCCATCATGTTCCTCTCCCTTCCCGTCCCGACCAAGCGCGATGGCTCCCAGCGCCGGACCGGCGTCGAGATCGAGTTGGGTGGCCTCACGGAAAAAGCCGTGGCGGACATCGTGCATGCGCGTCTGGGCGGCAACCTTGACCACCGGGAAGGCCGAGAGATCGTCCTGAGCGACACGCGTCTGGGCGGGTTCAAGCTCTATCTCGACACGGCCTATCGCGACATCGCGGAGGGACCGCTTGCCGAGGTCGGTCTGGATCTTGCCCGGCAGGTCGTTCCCGTCGAGATTGTGACCGACCCGCTGACCCAGGACCAGTTGCCGGAACTGCACAAAGTCCTTGAAGCGCTGCGCGAACAGGGTGCGACAGGCAGCCGGGACGGGCTTCTTCTGGGCTATGGCATCCACCTGAATCCCGAAGTTTCGGACGAGACGCTCGAGGCGATCCTGCCCGTGTTGCGCGCCTATGCGCTGGTCGAGGATCTGTTGCGGGGTGAGGGGCGGGTTGACCCGTCGCGGCGCCTGTTGCCCTTCATCGACGCTTATCCCCGTCGCTTCGTCGATCGGTTGATGGAGGAAGACCCCGCCGACCTTGCCGCGCTGATCGCGCTTTATCTCGAGGAAACGCCGACGCGCAACCGAGGGCTCGACATGCTGCCGCTGTTCACCCATCTCGCCCCGGACCAGGTGCGCGCGGTGATGGGCGAGGGCAAGGCGACCTCGGCCCGGCCCACCTATCACTACCGCCTGCCCGATTGCCGGATCGACGAACCCGGCTGGTCGCTTGCCACGGAATGGAACCGGTGGGTCATGGTCGAACGGCTCGCCGCGGCATCCGAGCCGTTGGAGGACATGCGGCGGGATTGGCTGGAACATCGCGCGGCCTGGACTACCGTTAAACCCGACTGGGCGGCCCGTGTGGCCGAGAATTTGGACCGGTTCGGGCTGAGCGAAGGGGTCACATGAGACCACGCATCGGGGTTACGGTATCGCGCCGGTCAGGCTGGCGCATCTTTCCGCTGGTGGCGTTGAACATCTGGTTGGCCGGAGGGCGCGCCGTGAAATGGCAGCAACGCGACCGGGCCGACCTGAAGGATGTTCAGGGCATCGTCATCGGCGGCGGAGACGATATCTCGCCCGAGCTGTATGGCGGCGAACTCGTGGCCTCGGCGCGTCTTGACCCCGATCGCGACGCGTTCGAGCGGTGGCTGGCCGAATGCGCGTTCGAGCTGGGCATGCCCGTTCTCGGGATCTGTCGCGGCGCGCAGATGCTGAACGTGGCCCTTGGCGGCACGCTGCACCAAGATGCCTACGCGGTCCACAAAAGCCGTTTTTACCGCACGGTCCTGCCGCGCAAGACCGTGCATCTGCAACCGTGCACCCAGCTTGCCGCCCTGTCCGGGACCGATCCGATGAAGGTCAACGCGCTGCACACCCAGGCGGTGGATCGTCTCGGGGCGGGCTTCGTTGTGGCCGCGCGGGACGAGGGCGGCATGGTGCAGGCCATTGAAAGGGGCAAGGCTCCCTTTGCGCTGGGCGTGCAATGGCACCCCGAACACCTGTTCTATGCCCGTCGCCAGCGCCAACTGTTCCGCGCGCTGATTGAAGCCGCCGCCGCCCGGGCCGATGGCGACCCGGCCGAGCCCGTCAATCGGACCGCAGCGTGATCGGATAGCGCGCCTCGCCCCAGCCATCCACGGAACAGCGTGCCCGCACGAAAATCTGGTCCACGCCGTCCGGCAGCACCACATCGCGGAGCGACCGGGTAAAGGGCTGTTCTTCCACATGGGGGTGGTGCAGCTCTCGGTAGCCCAGGCGATTGCCTTCGGCATCCACGATCTCCCACCCGTCGGCGTAATGATCCCAACCCGTGTCCGGGTGCGCGAGCGTTACGGAGATGCGCCATCCCATTTCATCGCGGGACGCCTCGGCCGCCACAATTCGGGGCGGGTCGGCAGCAAGCGGTAGGGCAAGCGTGGCGAGGCAGGCGGCGAACAAGAGGCGTGTCATGACACTCTGCCTACCGCGCAAGCACCGCCGAGGGGAGTCAACTATCCGTGTGGGTCATGCCGTCTTCGGGGGCCAGCAAGGCCAGCCGCGACTGCGATGCGAACTCGCGCCGCCACAGCACGCCCGTCGTGAAAACCGCGGCAAGGATGAGAGCGGCAGGTCCCAGGATCCAGGCCGCCGCCGCCATGGCGAAATAGACCGACCTGAGCCCCCGGTTGAAACTGCGCGCCGCGGTGATGTTCAGCGTTCCGGCCTTCTTCGCGCGGGGCATGGCGGCAGGGTCCTCGGGGCTGTTGGGGACCGCGGCCATCAGCACCGCGCAATAGCCGAACAGGCGGTTCGACCAGACGAATTTCAGGAACGCGTTCACCGCGAACAAAAGGACAAGCATCAGCTTGATCTCCCACACGATGGCGGGATCGGTTTCCTGGGTCAGATCCCGGACAACCCCCCTGAGCTGTTCGACATTCCCGATCAGCGCGAGCCCGCCGCCGATGGCCAGCAATGCGGCCGAGGCGAAAAAGGCCGTGCCCTGCCGCAGGCTGCCCAACACCTGGGAATCGAAAATGCGCGGGTCGCGCAGCACCATCTGGCGCATCCATTCCTGACGGTGGCCGCGCATCAGGTAGGAGACCGATGGACGGGATTTGGGCGGGTGCTCGATCAGCCAACCGGTGGCGATCCAAAGCACCAGGATCGTCGCGACGGCCAGCGCGTCGAGTTGCGAAAAAAGGTCCAGCCGGTCGCTCCAAGTCATGGTGCCACCCTAGGAAGGGGGGCGCGCCTTGGCCAGCATCAGAATGGCTTGACCACCACCACCCACAGCACGGCGATGGCGCCGACAACGCTGATTTCGTTGAAGATGCGCAGGAACATGTCGGATTCGGTGAACACGCCCCGCTTTGCCCGCAACACCAGCCGTCCGGTCCAGGCGTAATGCGCCGCCAGAAGGGTCACCATTCCTAGCTTGACCCAGACCCAGGTGGCAAAGCCCCAGTCCCAGCCCAGCCAGAGGCCCGTCGCGATGGCGATCACCGCAAGGCCGGCGGAGAACCGATAAAGCCGTACGGTCAGGTCGCCCGTGGGTCCGAACTCGCCCAGCTTGGCATATTCGCGCTTCCAGTAGATGAGCGCCCGGGGCACCGCGAAGATGGAGGTCATCCATCCCATGACGCAAAGCAAATGTATGATCTTGACCCAATCCATGGCCGTCTGACTGCGCCTTCATGCGCCCGCTCGCAAGGTGCGACAAAGCCGCAGGGGATTTTTCTTGGCAGAATGGGGCAATTGGTTATATTTCCTTACCAATCACCAGGGAGGATTCCATGGAACTGCCCCAGCCCGATCCAGCCGTACTGGCCCGCAAGGACGCGCTGATCGCACGCCTGCGCGATATCCTGCCCGAGGATGCGATCATCCACGATCCGGCCGAAACGCGAGCCTATGAATGCGACGCGCTTACCGCCTACAAGTGCCCGCCGCTCTGTGCCGTTCTGCCCGCGTCGACCGAAGAGGTCGCGGGCGTTCTGCGTGCCTGCCACGCGATGGGCGTGCCGGTTGTGCCGCGCGGTGCGGGCACATCGCTTGCGGGCGGGGCACTGCCGACCGCCGACAGCGTGATCCTGGGCGTGGCACGCATGACCGAGGTGATCGAGACCGATTACGACAACCGCTTCATTCGCGTGCAGACCGGGCGCACGAACCTGAGCGTCACCGGCGCTGTCGAGGAAGAGGGGTTCTTTTACGCCCCTGACCCGTCCAGCCAGCTGGCCTGTGCCATCGCCGGCAATATCGCGATGAACTCGGGCGGGGCGCATTGCCTGAAATACGGCGTGACCACGAACAACCTGATGGGCGTCACGATGGTTCAGATGGACGGCACCGTGGTCGAAATCGGCGGCGCACATCTGGACAGCGGCGGGCTGGACCTGTTGGGCCTCATCTGCGGCTCCGAAGGGCAGCTGGGCGTGGTGACCGAGGCCACCTTGCGCATCCTGCCCAAGCCCGAGGGGGCGCGGCCGGTGCTGATGGGCTTCGACAGCTCCGAGGTGGCCGGCGCCTGCGTCAGCGACATCATCAAGTCGGGCATCCTGCCCGTGGCCATCGAATTCATGGACCGACCCTGCATCGAGGCGACCGAGGCTTTTGCCAAGGCGGGCTACCCGATGTGTGAGGCGTTGTTGATCGTCGAGGTCGAGGGGTCCGAAGCCGAGATCGACCACCAGCTGGGTCTGATCATGGACATCGCCCGCCGCCACAACCCGGTAGAGCTGCGCGAGGCCCGCGATGCCGACGAGGCCGGGCGCATCTGGCTTGGCCGCAAATCGGCCTTTGGCGCGATGGGCCAGATCAACGATTACATGTGCCTTGACGGGACGATCCCGGTGTCGTCCCTGCCCATGGTCCTGCGCCGCATCGGCGAGATGTCCAAGGAATACGGTCTTGGCGTGGCCAATGTGTTCCACGCGGGCGACGGCAACATGCATCCCCTGATCCTTTACAATGCCAACGAGCCCGGCCAGCTGGAACTGTGTGAGGCGTTGGGCGCGGACATCCTCAAGCTCTGTGTCGAGGCGGGCGGGTGTCTCACCGGCGAGCACGGCGTGGGCATCGAAAAGCGTGACCTGATGTCCACGCAATTCGACCCGGCCGATCTGGAAATCCAGATGGCGGTGAAGGACGTGTTCGATCCCGGCTGGCTTTTGAACCCGGCCAAGGTGTTCCCGCTGGATGTGTCCGAGGCGCGCCGCCGGCCTGCCATGGCAGCCGAATAGACACTGAAAACCCCTGGATTAGAGACACATGCAGCCCAAGGACGAGGCCGAACTGGCCCAGATCATCGCCGCGCGCAACGCGCCTGTCTGGATCGCCGGGGGCGGCACCTGCGGGTCCGTGCCAGAGGGTGTGGAACGGTTGGATACGGCGGGTCTGAGCGGCATCACGCTATACGAACCCGGGGCACTGACGCTGGTCGCCAAGGCGGGCACGCCGCTTTTCGAGATCGAAGCGGCGCTTGACGCCGAGGGTCAGCGGCTTGCCTTCGAGCCTTGGGACGCACGCAGGCTGATGGGGGCGGGCGGCGCGCCCACCATCGGCGGCGTGGTGGCGATGAATGCCAGCGGTCCGCGCCGGATTGCCGTAGGGGCCATGCGCGACTTCATGCTGGGCGTGCGCTTTGTCGATGGCATGGGCCAGGTACTCAAGAACGGTGGACGCGTGATGAAGAACGTCACCGGCTATGACCTCGTCAAGCTGATGACCGGAAGCCGGGGTGCGCTGGGCGTGCTGACCGAAGTCAGCCTAAAGGTGCTGCCAAGGCCCGAGGCCGCGGGCACCGTCCTGATCGACGGGTTGAGCGACCCCGACGCCGTGCGCGCCATGTCCGCGGCGCTGACATCGCCCTACGAGGTGACCGGTGCGGCGCATATGCCCCAGGGACCAGGCGGCACGCCTTTGACCCTTATCAGGGTCGAAGGCTTCGAGACACAAGTGACCTATCGCACCGGCGCCTTGCAGGCGCTTTTGGCCGAATTTCCCCATGTTAGGGTCGAAACAGACCCTGATGTGACCGCTGCGCTCTGGGCCGGTGTCCGGGACGCCGCCCCATTCCACGCCCGCGAGGGCGATGTGTGGCGCATTTCCTGCAAACCCAGCGACGGGCCGGATCTGGGTGCCAGGGCGCAGGCCCAGGGTCTGCTCTATGACTGGGGCGGTGGGCTGATCTGGGCGCTGGTGCCCAGTGGCACGGACCTGCGCGCCCGGCTGGGTGCCTATGACGGCCACGCGACCCGCGTCAGGGGCGGAGGGGATGGCATCCCGAACCTTCAGCCCGAACCGCCGGCACTGGCTGCGCTGACCGAAGGCCTGCGCGCAAAATTCGACCCCAAGGGCCTGTTCAACCCCGGCCTGATGGCCTGACCTGACGGGAAGACCCGATGCAAACCAATTTCACCGACGCGCAACTCAGCGATCCCGGCACCGCCCGGGCCAACGAGATCCTGCGCGCCTGCGTCCATTGCGGGTTCTGTACCGCGACCTGTCCCACCTACCAGGTGCTGGGCGACGAGCTCGACAGCCCGCGCGGGCGCATCTACCTGATCAAGGACATGCTCGAAAACGAGCGGGTGCCGGACGAAAAGACCGTCAAGCATATCGACCGCTGTCTCAGCTGCCTGGCCTGCATGACGACCTGCCCCTCGGGCGTGCATTACATGCACCTGGTCGACCATGCCCGGACTTATATCGAACAGCACTACAACCGGCCCTGGCATGACCGGGCGCTGCGCTGGATCCTGGCGCGCATCCTGCCGTATCCGGGACGGTTCCGCTTGGCGCTTTTGGGCGCGAAGATCGGCAAGCCCTTTCGCGGGCTGATCCCCGATGCCCGCCTGCGCGCCATGCTCGAGATGGCGCCCGAGACCATCCCGCCGGTCAGCCGCAATGACGATGCGCAGGTGTTCCCCGCGCAAGGCGCGCGGAAAAAGCGCGTGGCGCTGATGACCGGCTGCGCGCAAAGGGCGCTGAACACTGATATCAACGATGCCACGATCCGGCTGCTGCGCCGACTGGGGTGCGAGGTTGTGGTGGCAAAGGGGCAGGGATGCTGCGGGGCGCTGACCCATCACATGGGCAAAGAGCACGAGGCGCTGTCGACGGCGGCCAAGAATGTTCGCGCCTGGGCTGCCGAAATGGACGCAGACGGGCTCGACGCGATCGTTATCAACACCAGCGGATGCGGCACCACGGTCAAGGATTATGGGCACATGTTCGCCCAGCATGCGCTGGCGGCGGATGCCGCGCGGGTCGCGGGCATCGCGGTGGATGTCTCCGAACTGCTCAAGACACTGGACCTGCCCGAAGGCGGCGCGCCCGAGATGAAGGTGGCCTATCACGCGGCCTGTTCGCTCCAGCATGGCCAGCAGATCAAGTCGGCGCCCAAGGACCTGCTGAAACGGGCGGGCTTTGCCGTGGTCGAACCCGCCGACAGTCACCTCTGCTGCGGGAGCGCGGGCACCTACAACCTCATGCAGCCGGAGATTTCCAAACAGCTCAAGGCGCGCAAGGTCCGCACGCTGGAGGCCAAGACGCCCGACGTGATCGCAGCCGGCAATATCGGCTGCATGATGCAGATCGGCACGGGCACCGAAGTGCCGGTGGTGCACACGGTAGAGCTGCTCGATTGGGCAACCGGCGGACCGGAGCCCCGCGCGTTGGGCGAGGCACGACTGTCCTGACGCGCGAGGCGGTTTGCCACAATTCTGCCCCATGCGGCGGGTAGACTGGTCTTGATTTCATGAAACCGCAGGTGTGACCGCCATGCGCAGAGCCGCTTTGCTTTCTCTGATCGGGTTGTTCGTCGCGCTGAGCGTTCAGGCAGACGATACCCGTCTGCGCAGCCTCGATTCCCTCTACGGTGCGCGGGGCTGGGACGCGGTGGGGCGGCTCGATTTTGCGGGCAAGGGCTTTTGCACCGGCGCGCTGGTGGCGCCCGACCTGGTGTTGACCGCCGCCCATTGCATGTATGACAAGAGCACGGGCGAACGCATCGACCCTGCCAGCGTCGAGTTTCGCGCAGGCTGGCGCAATGGTCGCGCAGAGGCCTATCGCGGTGTGCGCCGTGCCGTGGTGCATCCGGATTTCCAGTTCGGCAGCCGGATCTCGGCCGACCGGGTGCGCAACGATGTGGCCCTGCTGGAACTGGACCAGCCGATCCGCAAATCGACCGTCGTGCCGTTCGCGCTGGATGAAAGGCCCCATGCGGGCGACCGGATCGGTGTGATATCCTACGCGCGCGGCCGGTCCGAGGCCCCGTCGCTGCAAGAGATGTGCGAAGTCGCGACGCGGCAGGCAGGCGTTCTGGTGATGTCCTGCACCGTCGACTTCGGGGCCTCAGGCGCACCCGTCTTCAGCTTTGCGGACGGGGTTCCGCGCATCGTGTCGGTCGTATCCGCAAAGGCTGCGATCGATGGTGCGCCGGTGTCGCTGGGCACTGCGCTGGCCTCCCCCATTGCACGGCTCAGGGCCGAACTGGCCATCGCGCGTGGCGGCTCCTGGTCGTCCCTGCCACAGGTCGGTACCGACACCGCCGCGAACCCTGGTACCGGCACCCGCCGCGAGAACGGTGCGAAATTCGTAAAGCCGTGATCGCGCGGTATGCAGGCCTGCTGTTCGCGCTTTGGGCCGGGTCTCTTTCGGCACAGAACGAAGACCGCCTGACCAGCCTTGAATGGCGTGGCGATATCCTTGGATGGGAGGCCGTAGGGCGGCTCGATCTGCCGGGTGGCTTCTGTACCGGTGTCCTAATCTCGTCCGACACGGTGCTGACCGCGGCGCATTGCCTGTTCCGCAATGGTCAGGCCATTGATCCTGCACAGGTCGTCTTTCGCGCGGGCTATGCCAACGGCACCGCCGTGGCCGAGCGGCGCGGTGATCGGGTCGCTGTGCCCGACGCCTATCGTCCCGGGGACGCGACCCTGACCGCCGAAGCCATTACCCAGGACGTTGCCCTCTTGCGGCTGGACGTGCCCCTGTCCATCGCCGAGGCCGATCCCTTCCGCCTGGCCGACGACCCGGAGACTGGCACGGCGGTGAGCGTCCTGTCCTACGGGCAGGGCCGGGCCGAGGCCCTTTCGCGCGAGGCCGCCTGCGCCGTCACGGGGCGATACCAGGGCGGGCTGATGTCCTTTGACTGCAACGTGACCTTCGGCTCGTCCGGCGCGCCGGTCTTTATCCGACAGGGGACGCGGGTGCGCATCCTGTCGCTCGTCTCGGCCGGGGCGCGCTCCGAGGGTGGCGGCAGCATCGCCTATGGCATGACCCTGCCCGACACGGTCGCGGCCCTGCGTGCCGAGCTGCGCTATGGCGGGGCCAAGCCCCAGGTGAATGGCGGTGCGCGGCGCGTGCAGGCCGGTGAACGGATGCAGGGCGGGGCGCGTTTCCTCCGGCCATGACCGGGACTTGAAACGCGCCGGATGCTTTCCCAATTAACTGTCGTCGGATGCCAAAGACGGGTCCGGCACCCCCGCCTGTCCCACATGGGAAGGCATCACATAGTGGTATCGCTCAATGGAGGATGAACCATGCGAAGCTTTGATTTTGCACCGCTCTACCGTGCAACCGTCGGGTTCGACCAGATCGCCGACATCATGGACCGGGTCCTGGCCAATGACGTCAGCCAGTCGACCTATCCGCCCTACAACATCGAAAAGACGGACGACGACAGCTACCGCATCTCGATCGCAGTCGCGGGCTTTTCCGACGAGGATCTGACCGTCGAGGTCAAGGACCATGCGCTGGTCGTCTCGGCCCGCAAGCCCGAGGACGCCGACGAGGGCCGCACCTACCTGCATCGGGGTATCGCAACCCGCGCCTTCGAACGCCGCTTTACCCTGGCCGATCACGTGCGCGTCGTGGGCGCCAGCCACCAGGACGGCATGCTGCATATCGACCTGCAGCGCGAAATCCCCGAGGCGCTGAAACCGCGCCGCATTGCCATCGCCAAGGCCGACACGGTCGAAACGGACAAGGACGTGGTCGACGCCAAGGCGGTCAACTGATCCGACTGGAGTGACAGCCGTCAGTCGCAGCGCCCCCTCGGACCCGAGGGGGCGTTCTTGCATGTGCAGACCGGTCGCACTGGACCCGCCTGCCGCCCGGCCTACCCTCGGATCAGACCCGAGGAAAAGCATATGGCGAATACCAAGGATCAAGGCCCGCTCGACCGCTTGCTCAGCCTGATCGGCGGGGCCCTGCGCCCCGCGCCGGGACCGGGCCGCATCGTGCTTGCCTTGATCATGGGCGGGCTGACCAGCGCGCTCTTCGCGGCCTCGGTGCTGGCGATGATCTGGGCAATGTATCATGGGATGAGCCGGTCTTTCGGCACCGTGCCCTGGCCTTGGGCGGCGCTCGCCAATCTGGCTCTGATCCTGCAGTTTCCTTTAACCCATTCGCTGTTGCTGACCAGGCGGGGGCAACGGGTTCTGGCGCGTCTCGTCCCCGGCCCCCATGGCAAGACCTTGGCCACCACGACCTATGCGTTGATCGCCAGCGCGCAGCTTTTGGCGCTGTTCACGCTCTGGACCCCCAGTGGCACTGTCTGGTGGCAGGCCGAGGGCGCGGCGCTCTGGATCATCACCGCGCTATATGCGCTGTCCTGGCTTCTTTTGATCTGGGCCAGCTACGACGCCGGGGCCGAGGTGCAGTCTGGCGCGTTGGGATGGCTGTCGCTCATGCAGAACATCCGGCCCGTGTTTCCGGACATGCCCCAGGCGGGTCTTTTCCGACTGATCCGACAGCCGATCTACGTGGCCTTTGCGCTCACGCTATGGACCGTGCCCGTCTGGACGCCGGACCAGCTTGCATTGGCGGTCAGCTACACGGCCTATTGTCTGCTGGCTCCGATGCTCAAGGAGCGGCGCTTCACGGCGATCTACGGCGACCGGTTCCGCGCCTATCGCAAGCGTGTGCCCTATGTCGTGCCCGGACTGAAAGGGGCCCGCGATGACTGATCCCGCCCGCAACAACCTTGCGATCTACGACGAGGCCGCAGCGCAGTGGTGGTCCGGCGACCTGCGCTGGGTGCGCACGCTCAAGAACCTGGTGCCCGCGCGCCTGTCGCATTTCGACCGGCTGATCGACTGGCCCGGCAAGACGGTGCTGGATCTGGGTTGTGCCGGTGGCTTCATGGCCGAGGCGTTGGCCGACCGAGGAGCCTTTGTCACGGGCATCGACCCGGCCGCCGAGGCCATTGCCGCCGCCCGTGCCCATGCCGAGATGCGGGGCCTGAACATCGCCTATGATGTCGGCGTGGGGGAAGACCTGCCCTATGCCACCGAAAGCTATGACGCGGTGGTCTGCGTCGACGTGCTGGAACATGTACGCGACCTTGATCGGGTGATGGCCGAGGTGGCGCGCGTGCTGCGCCCGGGCGGGCTGTTCCTGTTCGACACGATCAACCGCAATCCGCTGGCACGGTTGGCCACCATCACCGTGGCCGAAGACATCCTGCGCCTGTTGCCGAAGGGCACCCATGATCCGGCGATGTTCATCAAACCCGCGGAACTGCGCGCTGCCATGACGGGCGCGGGACTGACGCCTGGGTCCTTCACCGGGCTGGGGCCACGCGGCATCAATCGGCGCCTAGACCTGACCTTTGGCCGTCTGCCGCTGACGGCAATCCTCTACATGGGGCACGCGACCAAGGGGGCGGCATGATCACGGCGATTGCATTGCTGGCCACGGCGGTTCTGTTCGGGGGCATGGTGCTCTATTCCTTCGGCTTTGCAGCGTTCCTGTTCAACGCGCTGCCGGCGGACGAGGCCGGGGCGCTCTTGCGTCGGGCGTTTCCGCATTTCTATCTGTTCGTGATCGGCGCGGCCCTGATCGCCGCCAGTCTGGTCTATTGGAGCGACCCCGCGGCCGCGATCCTGCTGGCGCTCGTCGCCCTGACCACCTGGCCCACGCGCAGCCAGCTTATGCCTGCCATCAACCGCGCCTCCGATGAAGGCGACACCAAACGCTTCCATCGCCTGCACGGCCTTTCGGTCGTCATCACGCTGATCCATATCGCCGTGGCGGGCTGGGTGCTGATCCGCTTCCTCTAGGCCGCGCGATGCTGCGGCAAATCAGGCACAATCGCCCGCCGTTCCCGGTGGCGGGTTGTATCCTGGCCACAGGTCTGTAGGACAGCGGCCAAACCGGGTCGCGCTGCACCCGCCGAACGAAGACCGCTGCGGGCGCCTTGCCTGCCGCAGGCCGAAACGGACCGATCCATGGATATAGCAACCTACCGCCGGCAATGGACCGGCAATGTCAGAGCGGATTTGCTGGCGGGCCTCGTGGTCGCCCTGGCCCTGATCCCCGAGGCCATCGCCTTTTCCATCATCGCGGGCGTGGACCCCAAGGTGGGGCTTTACGCGTCCTTCTCCATCGCCGTGATCACCGCCATCGCGGGCGGGCGGCCCGGCATGATCTCGGCCGCCACGGCGGCGACGGCGGTGCTGATGGTGACGCTGGTGCGCGACCACGGGCTCGAATACCTGCTCGCCGCCACCGTGCTGGCCGGTCTCTTGCAGATCGCGGCGGGGTTCCTGAGGCTGGGATATGTGATGCGTTTCGTCTCGCGCTCGGTCATGACGGGCTTTGTGAACGCGCTGGCGATCCTGATCTTTCTGGCGCAGCTGCCCGAGCTTGACCCGCGCGAGGTGCCGATGCTGACCTATGTGATGGTCGCGGCGGGGCTGGCGATCATCTACCTTTTCCCGATGCTGACCAAGGCGATCCCGTCGCCCCTGGTCACGATCATCGTCCTCACCGGCGTGTCTTTGGCCCTGGGCCTTGATCTGCGGACGGTCAGCGACATGGGCGAACTGCCCGATACGCTGCCCATGTTCCTGATCCCGGACATCCCGCTGAATTTTGAAACACTGCAGATCATCTTCCCCTACTCGGTCGCCGTTGCCGTGGTGGGTCTCTTGGAATCGCTCATGACCCAGCAGATTGTGGATGACCTGACCGACACCTCGAGCGACCGGAACCAGGAATGCATCGGCCAGGGGATCGCCAACACCGCGACCGGGTTCATCGGCGGCATGGCAGGCTGTGCGATGATCGGCCAGTCCATGATCAACGTGAAATCCGGCGGGCGCGGGCGGCTGTCGACCTTCTTTGCCGGTGTGATGCTCTTGTTCCTGATCGTGGTGCTGGGCGACCTCGTGGGCCAGATCCCCATGGCCGCGCTCGTGGCGATTATGATCATGGTGTCGATCGGCACGTTCTCGTGGTCGTCGATCAAGAACCTGCGCGATCATCCGCGCTCGTCCTCGATTGTGATGCTCGCCACCGTGTTCTTCGTGATCTACACCCACAACCTGGCCATCGGGGTGCTGGTGGGCGTGCTCTTGTCGGGCATCTTCTTTGCCTGGAAAATTTCGCAGCTCTTCCGTGTTACGACGACGATCACGCCCGATGGCCGCCACCGGACCTACCGAGTCGAGGGGCAGCTGTTTTTCGCCTCGTCCGAGGATTTCATGAAGGCCTTCGATTTCCGCGAGGCACCCGAACAGGTGACCATCGATGTGAGCCGCGCACATATCTGGGATATCTCGTCCGTGGCCGCGCTGGACATGGCGGTGCTTAAGTTCCGCCGCGAGGGCGCCGAGGTCGAGATCGTGGGGCTCAACGAGGCCTCGGAAACCATCGTCGATCGACTGGGCGTGCATGACAAGCCCGGCGCGATGGAAGACCTTTGGGGCCACTAGGGAGACAGGCCAATGACCACGGGAACCCTGATCGCAATGGTGGACGGTTCGGCCTATTCCGAAAGCGTCTGCCACCACGCCGCCTGGATTGCCAAGCGCACCGGCGCCAAGGTCAAGCTGTACCATGTGATCGGCCGCCGCGAAGGGGTCGAGCAGGGTGACCTGAGCGGCTCCATCCGGCTGGGGGCACGCACGAAGCTCTTGGAAGAGCTGAGCGCGCTCGACGCCCAGCGGGCCAAGCTGGCCCAGGCCCAGGGGCGCGCGATCCTGGAGGATGCCAAGGCACTGATAGAGGGCGATGGCGTGGCCGAGGTGGAAACCCGCCTGCGCCAGGGCGACATCGTCGAGACGATCACCGCCAAGGAAGACACCGCCGACATGCTGGTCGTGGGCAAGCGCGGAGAAGCTGCGGATTTTGCCAAGCTGCACCTGGGCTCGAACCTCGAACGCATCGTGCGTTCAAGCCGCAAGCCCGTCTTCGTCGCCAACCGCGCCTTCAGGGAGATCGGCAAGGTGATGATCGCCTTTGACGGTGGCATGTCGTCGATGAAGGCAGTGGATTATGTCGCGCGTGATCCGCTCTTTGCGGGTCTCAAGGTGCTGCTGGTCACGGTCGGGTCCGAGACCGAGACATTGAAGAAAGCCATGCGCGATGCCCAGGCGACCCTGTCCGCGGGCGGTCACACGGTGGATGCGCGCGTGGTGACGGGGCAACCGGAAAAGGTGCTGGGCGATCTGACAGAGGCCGAGGGGATCGACCTGTTGGTCATGGGCGCCTATGGCCACAGCCGCGTGCGCAGCATGATCATCGGCTCGACCACGTCCGAGATGATCCGCACCTGCCGCGTGCCGATCGTGCTGATGCGGTAGCGCCCGGTCAACGCCGCGTCCATGGCAGTGCGTCTGAAGAATTGAAAAGGGGGCTCACACAGGCCCCCTTTGTTGTGTCCATGAGGTCCCGGCGCGGGGGCCGGGACAGGGATCACTCGACTTTGCCGGCGTTCCAGAAGAAGGTCTCGCCCGAGCTGTCGTCGACACCGTCATTGTCGGTGCTGACCCACATGTCGCCCTCGGCGGTGATGGCCAGGCCCTCGACCTTGTCGACGATGTAGCCGTTCCACTGGGCCAGATCCGGCAGCAGGTCCTTCACGACTTCCTTTTCCAGGACCGGCAGGTCCGAGCCGATGGGCGCCGGCTGCATCTGGTCCATGGAGACGCGGGTGATCTGCTTGACCGCCGAGTTCGAGAACTGGTTGTCACGCTCGATGAAGTACATGAAATCGCCATGGGCGGTGATCTCCGACAGCCCGACCCAGCCGGTCTCGGCCGGTTCCTTGGGATAGTGCACCGCGCCCCATTCCTCGGTCTCGAGGTTGTAGGCCACGATCTTGGCGTGGTTCTCGGGGTCGTCATCCCATTCGCGCTGGATCGCGACCCAGAGCGTGTCGCCGACCTTGGCGATGCCTTCGGCCGCGTGACGGCGTTCGACGGCCCACAGCGCCTTGGGGAACGGGATGGTTTCCTGGATCTCGCCGTCGGAGTCCACATGGTAGATGGCGTGCCAGCGGCCGCGGGCCGGACGGCCCTCGGACGCGAGGAAGAACCCGCCCTCGCCGTCCAGCGCGATGCCTTCGAGGTCGAGCGTCTGCGCCGGCATCCCAGCGCGGGTCACGCGGGTGGCGTCGGTGATCCGCGCCGGGCTTTCCGTGGTGTCGATGGTAAAGATCGTCGGCTGCATCGCATAGAAGCTGTCATTGACCGCGTAGACCACGCCATCCTCGCCCGCGACCATGCCCGAGATCGCGCCCCAGCCGATCAGCTCATCGGCACCGGCCGAGGTCAGCGTCGGGTAGTTGGCGTCGCCCTCGGCATACTCGAACAGCATGACATGGCTGCGCGGGCCTGCATCGTCGGCTTCGTTGGCGATGGCCAGCAGGTTGCGGCCGGGGATGGCCACGGCGCCTTCGGGGGCGATGCCCGAGGGCAGCAGCTGGGCCAGAACCGGGTTGGCCGGGTCGGTCATGTCATAGACACCGATGACCGAGCCGCGCTCGGACAGCAGGAAGAGCATCGGCGTGCCGTCGATGACGGCGAATTCCATGCCCTCGGGCTCGACGCCCTTGTTGCCCGAACGCTCTTCGGGGTAGTGGCCGATCTCGATCAGCGCACGTTCGAAGGACAGGCCGCTTTCAAAAACAACGGTGCCGTCCTTGTGGAACACGGTGAACCCGCGCGACCCGCCGTCCATGTCACCTTCGTTGGCAGTGACGAAATGATCGTTGTCGATCCACTGCAGCGCATCGGGCTCGCGCGGCACGTCGGTCAGCGTGTTCTCGAAGGTCAGCGCGCCCTCTTCTTCGGTATCCACGCCTTCCAGCGTCACGGCACCGGCCGAGAAATGCGACAGAACCTCACCGGCGGCGTTCAGCACGACGATGTGGTTGTTTTCCTGAAGCGTCACGGCGATCTCGCCCGCTTCGTTCACGTCGACGAATTCGGGCTCGGGGTCTTCGCCTGCGACCTCGGCCAGGCCGGTCACATCGGCCTGCACCTGGTCGTCACACAGCATCATGCCGTTCTCGTCAAGCGGGATGATCGACACATAGCCTGCGGGCATCTGGGGCACGCGGCCGTCGCCAGCATCCTCGTCACGCTCGTTCTCGATGGCGACGACGACGAAAGAGCCATCGGGCGCCACGGCGGTGCTGTCGGGCTGACCGCCCAGGTCGCAGTCCGCGGCCAGTTCACCGGTCTCGACCACATAATGGGCCAGGTGGCCCGACGGCGCGGTGTAGGATTCAGAGGTGTTGATGCCCACGAACACGGAGCCGCCCAAGGCTGACACGGCGGTGGGTTCACCGTCCAGGGTGATGTTGCCCATGGGCTGTGGGTTGGCCGGATCGGTGATGTCGATCATGCCGATGACGCCCAGTGGGCTGTCCGAATAGATCAGCGTGTTGCCGTCCTCGGTCACGGTGATGATCTCGGCCGAGGTCTCACGGCTGGTGTCTTCGCCTTCGGCCATGTTGGTGAAGGTCGGAAAGCTGGCGATGCGGTTGAAATTCATCTCGGCCATCGCGGACCCGGCGGTCAGCGCGATTGCGGAGGTCAAGCAGACGGTGCGGATGAGCATGTCCTGGTCCCCATTGGTTTGAAGTTACGCCATGGGGTGGTGACCGGTCTTTGTAACGCGCCCGTGACGTTTTGCCGACACGGGCGCGAATTCCCTGGATCAGCCGACCACGTTTTCGGCCGGACCGTAGGGGTAGCCGGTGATATTCTCGTTGCCATCCTCGGTGATGATCAGGATGTCATGCTCGCGGTAGCCGCCCGCGCCGGGCTGGCCTTCGGGGATGGTCAGCATCGGCTCCATCGAGATGACCATGCCGGGTTGCAGCACGGTGTCGATATCCTCGCGCAGCTCCAGACCGGCTTCTCGACCGTAATAGTGGCTGAGCACACCAAAGGAATGGCCATAGCCGAAGCTGCGGTATTGAAGCAGGTCACGCTCTTCGAAGAAGGCGTTGATCGCGTGCGTGACCTCGGCGCAGCTGACGTTCGGCTTGAGCAGCGACATGCCGTATTCGTGCGCGGCCACGTTCGCCTCCCAGATCTTCAGGCTGGCCGGGTCCACTTCGCGGACGAACATCGTGCGTTCGAGCGCGGTGTAATAGCCCGAGATCATCGGGAAGGTGTTCAGCGACAGGATATCGCCCACCTGCAGTTCGCGCGCGGTGACCGGGTTGTGGGCACCGTCGGTGTTGATCCCGGATTGGAACCAGACCCAGGTGTCGCGATACTCGGCCTCGGGAAAGCGTTTGGCGATCTCACGCTCCATGGCATCGCGGCCCGCCATGGCAACGTCGATCTCGCGCGCGCCTGCCTTGACCGCGTCGCGAATGGCATAGCCGCCCACATCGGCCACGGCGGCGCCGGCGCGAATAAGCGCAATCTCGGCGGGGCTTTTGAACATGCGCTGGCGCATGGCGGCCGGAGCCATGTCGACCATGGTGAGGGGTTTGAGGAAATCCTCCATCCGGTCACGCTGATGCAGGGTGAGGTGATCGCCCTCGTAGCCCACCACGCCGCCTTCGCCCGTGACCGAGGCCACGGCGCGCCAGAAGTTGTCGCGCGCCCAGTCCGTATAGGTGATGTTGTCGCCATGGCAGCGCCGCCAGGGCTGGCCCGCGTCGATGCCTGCGCTGATGGTGACACACTCGGTATCGGTCACGACAAGGCCGTAGGGCCGCCCGAAGCTGCAATAGAGAAAGCCCGAGTAGTAGGCGATGCATTGCATCGAGGTGAAGACCACGGCGCTGGCCCCGGCCGCGTCCATGGACTGGCGCAGCGTTTTCAGCCGGGCTTCGTACTCGATCTCGGCGAAGGGCAGGGTGGCCTTTTCGCCGTTGTGAAAGCGGTAATATGCGGGACGGTCGGTCATTGGACCCCTCCTGAACAGAAAGGTCCCGGCGTACAGGACGGACAGTGCGGCACGTCTTGTCTCTGACGCGGCGACGCCATCGCCCTAGGCCTGATGCCGTTGTGCCCTGCGCCGGGCCGCTCATCAAGCCCTTGCGGGCTTTCTTCGCAGGTTACGTCAGAAGACGTTCAAGCATGTCACTGTCCGGGTCGGTCAGGGGGTCGATCACGTCAAAATGGTGCTTGCCCTGGGCCACGACGTGATCCGCGCCCCAGGCCTCGGCCAGCCAGCGGGCCTGGTCGAGGAATGCGGGCCGTTCGTCGCCGCCCACCCACACGGTGACCGGGGTTTGCGGCTCTGGTTGCAGCACGGGGCTTTCGGCTGCGGCCTCGGCCTCGTCGAGGCGCAGGACCTCGTTCATGCTGGTCTGTAGCAGTGGGCGCAGATCGGCCACGGGAGATATTGGCATGACCCGCCGGATGCGGTTCAAAACATCGAGCGGCAGCATGCCCGGCGCCAGCATGCGCGCGACCAGGTGCCCGCCCGCGGAATGGCCCGCCAGCACGATAGGACCCTCCACCTCGTCGGCCAAATCGGTCACTGCCCCGGCGATCTGCTGGGTGATGTCGGAAATCCGCGCGTCGGGGCAGAGCACGTAGGATGGCATCGCCACAGCCCAGCCCCGCGTTACCGCGCCTTTGGCCAGATGCGACCAGTCCCTGCGTCCGAAGGCTTTCCAGTAGCCGCCATGGACGAAC
>CAJXWO010000017.1 GCA_913062865.1 uncultured Paracoccaceae bacterium
GGCCAAGCCGTGCGCATCTTCACAGGCGCGCCCGTGCCCTACGGCGCCGACCGCGTGGTGATCCAGGAGGATGTGACTCGCGACGGCGACACCATCACCCTGGGCGACGGTTTGGACAAAGGCCCCCATATCCGCCCCGCCGGCGCCGATTTCACCCAAGGCGCCACGCTGGATGCCCCGCGTCTGCTGCGCCCGGCGGATATCGCGCTCATGGCGTCGATGAACATCCCCGATGTGCCCGTTGCCCGAAAGCCCGAAATCGCGCTCATTTCCACCGGGGACGAGCTTGTGATGCCGGGCGAAGACCCCGGCCCCGATCAGATTGTCGCGTCGAATACCTTTGGGTTGAAGGCACTGTTCGACCGCCACGGTGCACACACCCGCGTCCTGCCCATTGCGCGGGATCACACGGCGTCACTCAACACCGCCTTCGACCTGGCGCAGGGCGCGGATCTCGTGATCACCATCGGCGGGGCGTCGGTGGGCGATCACGATCTGGTCGCGCGCGTCGCAGCCGAACGCGGGATGGAGCAGGCCTTCTACAAGGTTGCCATGCGCCCGGGTAAACCGCTCATGGCAGGGCGCATGGATGGCGCGGCCATGGTGGGCCTGCCGGGTAATCCCGTGTCTGCAATGGTTTGCGGGCATATCTTCATCCTGCCAATGATCCGCGCCATGCAGGGTCTGCCACCCGCGCGCGCACCGGAAAATACCGCGCCGCTGGCGCAGGACATCGGGCCCAATGGCCCGCGCGAGCACTACATGCGCGCCCGCCTGACGCCCGAGGGCATCGCCCCCTTTGGCAGCCAGGACAGCTCGCTTCTGACCATTCTCTCCGAGGCCGACGCGCTCTTGATCCGGCCCGCGCATGATCCTGCGCGCACGGCGGGCGAGATAATGCGCTACCTGCCTGTCTGACCCCCCAAACCCTGTGGACAAGTTGACACGGAACGGGAACGCGTGTAGAACATTCCGCAAACACGGTGAGCCGGAGGTCACGGGCATGTTGACGAAAAAGCAGCTGGATTTGCTGGAATTCATCCACAAGCGGGTGGAGCGGGACGGTGTTCCGCCCAGTTTCGACGAAATGAAGGATGCGCTTGACCTGCGGTCGAAATCCGGGATCCACCGCCTGATCACCGCGCTGGAAGAGCGTGGGTTTCTGCGACGCTTGCCTCACCGCGCCCGTGCGCTTGAGATCGTGAAGCTGCCGGACAGCCTTGCCGCCAAATCCGGTGGGTTCACGCCCCGGGTGATCGAGGGTGACAAGGGTTCCGAACCCGCGGTGCCGTCCCGCCCCGCGATGGCACAACCCATCGACGCGCTGCACGCGCAGGAATTGCCGCTGATGGGCCGCATCGCCGCCGGTGTTCCGATCGAGGCGATCAGCGAGGTGTCGACTCATGTGGCCGTCCCGGGCCAGATGATCGGCCAGGGCAATCACTATGCGCTCGAGGTCAAGGGCGACTCGATGATCGAGGCCGGGATCAACGATGGCGACGTGGTGGTGATCCGCGAAACCGCCACCGCCGACAATGGCGATATCGTCGTGGCCCTGGTCGAAGATCACGAGGCGACGCTGAAACGCTTCTTTCGCAAGGGCAATGCCATCGCGCTGGAGGCGGCTAACCTGGCCTACGAGACGCGCGTGCTGCCCGAGGACAAGGTCAAGGTGCAAGGCCGCCTCGTGGGCCTGATCCGCACCTATTGACCGAGGGTCGGTCTTGGCGCGGGCGGCTCCCAAAGCCGCCTGTTCGAGCCCATGGCTTTCGTGACATGCCACCCGCCATCGCCATCGCGCGACAGGGACACGGCACCCGTCTTTTTCAGGGCCTCGGGACCCAGCACGAGGCAAGGCAAGCCGGCCGGGGCAGGCTCGGTGAAGACCGCGATCTGTCCCGCCGCACAGCCCGTGAACGCGGCGCTGCCGGTCTTGCCCTGCACATGGATCACGTCGCCCAGGATGCGCATCCGGCCCTCGCCCGGCCAACGCGCCGCGCCCGCCACCTGATCCGCCCCGTCGCCATCGTTCTCAAGCCAGACACCGGCCACGAAGCCTGCGCCCTTGGCCTTGCTCAGGGCGCGCCCTTCTGCGGTCATCACCCCGACAAGCGCGCCCTCGGGGGCCACCAGCACCGGTGGCCGCGCGCTCTGCATCCAGACCGCCATCGCAGCCGCCATCGGCAACAGCCCTACCCACCGACCGCGCCCTTGCCAAAGCATCACCATAAGGCCCCCCAGGGCCAGCAGCGGCAAAACCGCGCCAGATGGCGCCACGACATGGCCGACCGCACCGGGCCAGGCGCTGACAGTCTGGGCCACGAACAGGATCCAGCGCAGCCCCTGCTCCATCGCCCAGAACGGCACGGCATCGAACCCGAGGGGCATCAGCAGCACCCCCACCACGGCCGCCGGGATCACCAGGAGGCCCATCAGCGGCACGGATACGAGGTTTGCGGCCAGCCCGTAATGCGAGAACAGGTTGAAATGCGCCGCGGCAATCGGGGCCGTGGCCGCCCCTGCGACGGCAGAGGAAATCAGCAAGGAGAGGCCGCCCTGCAGCCAACGCGGCCCGGGCAGACCGCCCCGGTCGCGCAACGCGGCAAAGGCCGCCACCAGCGCCGTCGTTGCCGCAAAGGACATCTGAAAGCCCGGGCCCATCAGCGCCTCGGGACGCAGGACCAGGACGATCAGCGCGGCGACCGCCACCGCGCGCAGGCTCAGCGCCCGCCGGTCGAGCAGCACAGCCACCAGCGCCACGGCCACCATGACAAAGGCCCGTTCCGTCGCGACGTTGCCGCCCGACAGAGCAAGATACCCGGCCGCCACGACCAACGCGCAGACCGCCGCGATCTTCTTGACCGGCCAGCGCAGGGCAAGCGTGGGGATGAGCGCCAGACCGGTGCGCAGGACGGCAAACACGAATCCCGCCAAAAGCCCCATATGCAGGCCCGAGATCGCCAACAGGTGGGCAAGGTTGGCGTGGCGCAGGGCGGTCAGGCTCTCTTGCCCCATGCCGGACCGGTCCCCGGCTATGACCGCCGCGGCAAAGGCCCCGGGCTCGCCGGGGATCGCCGTCTGCACGCGCGCCGACAGCGCACGACGCAGGGCGAAGACCGGAACACCGCCCTCGGGCGCGTGCCACAGGACAACCGGTGCGCGCGTGTATCCCACTGCGCCCAGCTTCAGAAACCAGGCGTGTCGCCGGAAGTCGAAGCCCCCCGGCTCCACCGGGCCGCCGGATCCAGACAGATGCGCCGTCATCTGTACCACCGCGCCCGGTTCGGGCACGGCGATGCCGCCCGCGCCATGCAGCGAAACGCGGACCCGGCGCGGCGTGTCCGCCGGGGCCACGCGCGCCAGCACCACCCTGTCAAGCGTGAGCCGCACCGCGTCCGAAGCGGAGCGGTCGATCCCCACCACCCGGCCCTGCACGGGGCCGTAGTAGCGCCAGTCGAGCACTGGACCGGCGACCCAGTGACTGCGCGCAGCCGCCAGCGCGAAGCCAAACGCGATCAACGCCGCGCCCCAGATCAGCGGACCCGCCAGGGCACCCGCCCATCGCGCCGAAAGCGCCAGCGCGATACCGGCGGTGGCGCAGGCCCAAAGTGTCCGAATGGGCGGCTCCCACGGCCAGGCGAAATAGGCCCCGATCCCGCAGGCCAGCGCCACGGGCAGCCAGGGAAACAGGTGCCCCCGCTGGGACAGAATCGCGGTCCGCAACCGGTGCACGCCACGCCTCCTTGTCCTGATCCGCGCGTCCCGCTAGGTACGCGGGCAAAGCTAGCCGCCCCATCCTGAACAAAAGGTAAATGCTCCCATGTCCGACCAAGTCGTGACCCGTTTCGCGCCCTCGCCCACCGGTTTTCTGCATATTGGCGGCGCGCGCACGGCGCTGTTCAACTGGCTCTATGCCCGGGGCCGCGGCGGGCGGTTCCTGCTGCGGATCGAGGATACGGACCGCGAACGCTCGACCCCCGAGGCCACGCAGGCGATCCTGCAGGGCATGGCGTGGCTGGGGCTCGACCATGATGGCGAGGTGATCAGCCAGTTCGAACGCGCGGACCGGCACGCCGAGGTTGCCCATCAGCTTCTGGCCGAGGGCAAGGCCTACAAGTGTTTCTCGACCCAGCACGAGATCGCGGCGTTTCGCGAGGCCGCGAAGGCCGAGGGCAAGTCGACCCTGTTCCGCAGCCCCTGGCGCGATGCGGATCCGGCGACGCATCCCGACGCGCCTTTCGTGGTGCGCATCAAGGCCCCGAACGACGGCGCGACCGTGATCCGCGACGAGGTCCAGGGCGATGTCACGGTGCGCAACGACCAGCTCGACGACATGGTGCTGCTGCGCTCGGACGGGACACCGGTCTACATGCTGGCCGTGGTGGTGGACGATCACGACATGGGCGTGACCCACGTGATCCGGGGCGACGATCACCTGAACAATGCCGCCCGGCAGATGCTGATCTACACCGCGATGGGCTGGGATGTGCCGGTCTGGGCGCATATCCCGCTGATCCACGGGCCGGACGGGAAGAAGCTGTCGAAGCGTCATGGCGCGCTTGGCGTCGATGAATACCAGCGTATGGGCTACCCGGCGGCGGGCATGCGCAACTACCTGGCCCGGCTGGGCTGGTCCCATGGCGATGACGAGTTCTTCACCGATGCCCAGGCGCAGGACTGGTTCGATCTGGACGGGATCGGCAAGTCGCCTGCCCGTTTCGATTTCAAAAAGCTCGAGAATCTCTGCGGTCAGCACATGGCGGCCACCGAGGATGCTGCACTGCTGCAGGAATTGCAGATGTACCTCGCCGCGACCGGGGCTGCCCCCCTGACAACCGATCAGGCCGCGATGATGCTGGAGGGTATGTACTGCCTCAAAGAGCGCGCCAAAACCTTTCCCGAACTCCTTGAAAAGGCGCAGTTTATCCTCACATCGCGTCCGATCGACCCCGAGCCCAAGGCGGCCAAATCCCTTGATGCGGTATCCCGTGGTATACTGCGAGAATTGACGCCGCAGTTGCAAAATGCTAGCTGGACCCGAGACGAAGTGGAGGGTGTCGCATCCGGGGTCGCCGAGGCCCACGGAATCGGGTTCGGAAAGCTGGCAGGCCCTCTCAGGGCCGCTTTGGCAGGACGGGCCGTCACCCCCAGCGTATTCGACATGATGCTGGTCCTTGGCCGCGAGGAGACTCTTGCGCGCATAGACGAGGCCGCTACCAAAGAAGGCGGATGATCCGGGCACAGGCACAACGCCCCGGGCACGCCGGGTGACCGACACGCCTGTGCATGGCATGCCATGCCGGGCCTCACGACGAAGGGACGATCATGGCCGACACGACACGCACAGCGAAGCTGACCATCGACGGAACCGAGTACGACCTGCCCATCCAAAGCCCGACCGCCGGGCCCGATGTGCTGGACATCCGCAAGCTTTATGCCCAGGCGGGGGTGTTTACCTACGACCCTGGATACACTTCGACCGCCAGCTGCGACAGCACCATCACCTATATCGACGGGGACAAGGGCGAACTTCTGCACCGCGGCTATCCGATCGAGCAACTGGCGGAGAAGTCGCATTTCCTCGAGGTCTGCTACCTGCTCCTTTACGGAGAGCTGCCTTCGGCGGCCCAGCTCGAGGATTTCGAGACGCGCGTGACGCGTCACACGATGATCCACGAGCAGATGATGAACTTCTTCCGTGGCTTCCGCCGGGACGCGCATCCAATGGCGGTCATGGTGGGCGTCGTCGGTGCGATGTCGGCCTTCTACCACGACAGTACCGATATCTCGGATCCATGGCAGCGCGAGGTCGCGTCGATCCGCATGATCGCCAAGATGCCGACCATCGCCGCGATGGCCTACAAGTACACCATCGGTCAGCCCTTCATCTATCCGCGCAACGACCTGGACTACGCGTCGAACTTCTTGCGGATGTGCTTTGCCGTTCCGGCCGAAGACTACCAGGTGAACCCGATCCTGAGCCGCGCAATGGACCGGATCTTTACCCTGCACGCGGATCACGAACAGAACGCATCGACCTCGACGGTGCGGCTGGCCTCGTCCTCGGGCGCCAATCCCTTTGCTTCCATCGCGGCCGGCATCGCGTGTCTCTGGGGGCCCGCCCACGGCGGCGCGAACCAGGCCTGCCTCGAGATGCTCAAGGAGATCGGCACACCGGACCGCATTCCCGAGTTCATCGAACGCGCCAAGGACAAGAACGACCCGTTCCGCCTGATGGGGTTCGGCCACCGGGTCTACAAGAACTTCGACCCGCGCGCGACGGTGATGAAGCAATCCGCGGACGAGGTTCTGGAGCTGCTGGGCGTGGAGAACAACCCGGTGCTGGCGACCGCGAAAGAGCTGGAACAGGCCGCGCTGGCAGATCCCTATTTTGCCGAAAAGAAACTGTTCCCGAACGTGGACTTCTATTCGGGCATCATCCTCGAGGCGATGGGCTTCCCCACCTCGATGTTCACGCCCATCTTCGCGGTCAGCCGGACCGTGGGCTGGATCTCGCAGTGGAAGGAAATGATCGGCGACCCGCAGATGAAGATCGGCCGCCCGCGTCAGCTTTACCTGGGCGAAACGCTGCGCGACTACACGGATATCGAGAACCGCTGAGCCCGCGGATCGTTGGAAACACGCGAAGGGCCGTCCGGTTGGGCGGCCCTTCTTCGTTTCTCCCTGTGTGGCCCTGACGGCCACCCTGGGCCCGACCGGGGCCTGACCCGGACCTGGACCCGGGGCCTTGTCCGGTCCAAAGCCACCGATTCTTCTTAAAGTCGCAGAAGAACTGCCGCAGTTTCCGGGCAGTCTCATCCGGCGTGTGGCACCAGGATCCCGGAACGAGCAGAACTGACCATGACCAGCATCATCGCCCTTCTTGCCGTGACCGGCGTCGTGACGGCGCTCTCGAGCCTTTTTGCAAGCTTCGAGATCCCTGAAGAGTACAAGACCGCCGACACCGATCCCGAGGCGGAGTCCGAGCCCGAGACCCACCTGCAAGGGGGCGACGGCGATGATATTCTGAGAATCGCGGGCGACCTGGAGCGGATTGATGGCGGTGAGGGAGACGACCTGATCCTGGGCGGCCCCGATGCGGATACGCTGGGCGGGGGACCGGATGATGACCTGTTGGTCGGCGGCCCCGGTGCGGATGTGCTCAAGGGCGGCGTGCAACACGACATCCTGATGGGCGTGGGCGACCCCGCCGCACTCGACGACGCCACCATCGCGGCCGCGTCCGAGACCGGCAACGCTGGACCCCAGCCTTTTCGAGGGGCTTCTGGCCGAGCCCGATACCAGCGGGGCGGACACGCTCGAAGGCGGCTATGGTCGCGACCTGCTGGTCATGGGTCCCGGCGACACCGCCGAAGGCGGCGATCAGGCCGACAGCTTCGCCTATCTCGACGCGACTGTTCCGGGGGACGACATGCCCGCCCCGGCCGAGATCACCGATTTCGACCCGGCCCGGGAAGAGCTGGTCCTGCCCTATGATCCCGCAGGCCCTGCGCCCGACGCGGCAATCGAAACCGCGGGCGACGATGCCGTCGTCACGATTGACGGCACGCCCAAGATCGTGCTGCGTGGCATGGGCGGCCAGCTGACCGCCGATCACCTTGTGCAGGCGCCGTTCGTACCGGGGCTTTAACGGCCTTCGTATTTTGCGGGCCGCTTTTCGAGAAACGCCACCACGCCCTCCTTGAAATCGCGAGTCTTGCCGCATTCGCCCTGAAGCCGGGCCTCCATCTGCAACTGGCCGTTCAGATCGTTGTCATAGGTGCCGCGCAGGGCCTGCTTGACGCGCAGATAGGCTTGGGTCGGTCCCTTGGCGAGATGCGCGGCGCGAGCGCGCCAATGGGCGTCGAAATCCGCGTCGGGCACGCTTTCCCAGATCATGCCCCAGGCATCGGCCTGCTCGGCGGTGATCTTTTCGGCGAAAAGTGCTGCACCCATGGCCTTGGCGATGCCCATCTGGCGCGGCATCCAGTAGGTGCCGCCCGCATCCGGGATCAGCCCGATCCGCGTGAAGGCCTGCAGGAAATAGGCCGATTGGGCCGCGATCACCACGTCGGCCGCCAGCGCCAGATTGGCACCGGCCCCCGCGGCGGGGCCGTTCACGGCGGTGATGGTCGGGATCTCGCAGTCGTAAATGGCACGCAGAAGCGGTTCGTACTCGTCCCGCAGGGTGCGCTCGAGGTCGATATCCGACGCATTCGCCCGGTCGCCCAGGTCCTGACCCGAGCAGAACGCCTTGCCAGTGCCGGTCATCACCAGCACCCGCGCCTTGCTCGCAGCAGCCTTAACCGCGTGCAGCAGTTCGGCCCGCATCTGCGTGTTGAGCGCGTTCATGACGTCGGGGCGGTTCAAGCTCAGGATCGCAACGCCGTCGGTGATGTCGAGGGTGATGGTTTCATATTGCATGGGGCCGCTCCTTTGCCTGGGGTCGCGCGCATCAAATACGCGAACGTCCCGAAAGGCAAAGCGAAACCCTGCGTCAGGGGCGTGGGTCAAGGCCGTTCGAACGGCCTTGTTCCAAGGCGCGTCGACGCGCCTTGCCCGTGCCTAGCCCTGATCTTTCATCAGTTCCTTGAGCCGCGCCTCTTCCGCGGCGCTGAGCCCTTCGCCCCCGGCCGGCTGAGCCTTTGCACGGTTGCGGGTATAGGCAACCCCGATGCCGCCCGCGATCAGCAGCATCGCGGGGCCCGCGCCCCACAAAAGCCAGTTCGATCCGCCCGTGGTGGGTTTCAGCAGCACGTATTCGCCGTATCGCTCTACCACGAAATCCACGACCTCTTCGTTGGTGTCGCCGGCCACCAGCCGTTCGCGCACCAAAAGCCGCATGTCCCGCGCCAGCCCCGCATTGCTCTCGTCGATGCTTTCGTTGCGGCAGACCAGGCAGCGCAGCCCGGCCGAGACCTCGCGGGCGCGTTCTTCGAGTATCGGGTCGTCAAGCACCTCGTCCGGTTGCACCGCCCAGACAGGCGACGCCAGAAGCGTCAGGATCAGGATCAGCCGTTTCATTCCGCGGGCACCCCCTGGACCGGGGCTGCTTGTTTGCGGGCACCGGCCGCAACGCGGTAGCGACGGTCCGACAGGCTGAGGAAGCCGCCAAGCGCCATCAGCGCCGAGCCTGCCCAGATCCAGTTGGCCAGGGGCTTGAGGAAGGTGCGGATCGTCCAGCCGCCGTTTTCCTGCTGATCGCCGATCACGACATATACATCGCGCAGAAGGCGGTAGTCGATGGCCGCCTCGGTGGTGGGCATCTGCGCCACCGGGTAGACCCGCTTTTCCGGGCGCAATTGCGCGATCTCGGATCCGTCCTGTGCGAGAGTCACGAACCCCATGGTCGAGATATAATTCGGCCCCTGAACGCGCTGCACATCGTCCAGCGTCATCTCGAAGCCGGCCACCTCGAAGGTTTCGCCAATCTGCACCACGCGGATATCTTCCTGCTGCCAGGCCATCAGACCGGCCACGCCGAACATCGTGACCCCGAGGCCAGAATGCGCGACCGCCTTGCCCCAGTCCGCGCGCGGCAGGCGCCAAAGGCGCGACAGCCCGCTGCCGCCCGTGCGCTTGTAGAGGTCGGTCATCGCCCCGAAGACAAGCCAGGCACCCAGGAACAGCCCCACCGGGCCAAGGGCCGAGCGTCCGGTCTGCATGGCCCAGACCAGCGCCCCCAGTGCCACCGCGACAACGAAGGCCGGAATCAGCGGGCGGAACACGCGGCCCACCCGGGCCCGCTTCCACGGCATCATGGAGCCCAGGGGCAGGATCAGCCCCAGCGCCACCATGAAGGGTGTGAAGGCCAGGTTGAAGAACGGGGGGCCGACGCTCAGCTTGCGGTCAAAGAACATCTCGGCCACCAGCGGCCAGATCGTCCCGATGAAAACCACGAAACAGCTGACCGCCAGCAGGATGTTGTTGGCCACCAGCGCGCTTTCGCGGCTGACCATGGAAAAGACACCCTTTGCCTCCATCACGCCGGCACGCGCCGCATACAGCATCAGCGCACCGCCCATGAAGAAGCCCAGGATCATCAAGATGAACACGCCGCGCTCGGGGTCGTTGGCAAAAGCGTGGACCGAGGTCAGCACGCCCGAGCGCACGATGAATGTCCCGATCAGCGAGAAGCCGAACGCGAGGATCGCCAGCAGGATGGTCCAGCTTTTCAGCGCCTCGCGCTTTTCAACCACGATGGCCGAATGCAACAGCGCTGCGGCCAGAAGCCAGGGCATGAAGGACGCGTTTTCAACCGGGTCCCAGAACCAGAAGCCGCCCCAGCCCAGCTCGTAATAGGCCCACCACGACCCCAGCGCGATGCCGATGGTCAGGAACACCCAGGCCGCCAGCGTCCAGGGCCGCACCCAGCGGCCCCAGGCCGCGTCGACCCGGCCCTCGATCAGGGCAGCCACGGCAAAGGAAAACGCCATGCTCAGGCCCACATAGCCGAGGTAGAGGAACGGCGGATGGAAGGCGAGGCCCGGATCCTGCAAAAGCGGGTTCAGGTCCTGCCCGTCAAAGGGCGGCACCGCAAGGCGCAGGAACGGGTTCGACGTGAAGAGAATAAAGGCGAAAAAAGCGACCGAGATCGAGGCCTGAATGGCCAACACCCGCGCCCGCAGCGTGGGCGGCAGGTTGCCCCCGAACCAGGCCGCCATCGCCCCGAACAGCGCCAGGATCAGCACCCATAGCAGCATGGAACCTTCGTGGTTCCCCCAGACGCCCGAGATCTTGTAGATCATCGGCTTGGCGGAATGCGAGTTCAGCACCACCAGCCGCAGCGAAAAGTCCGAGGTGACGAAGGCCCAGGTCAGCGCCGCAAAGGAAAACGCGACCAGCAGGAACTGCGCATTGGCCGCCGGTTCCGCCACGGCCATCCAGCCCGGCCAGCGTTTGTGCGCGCCGACAAGGGGCACGACCGTCTGCACGATTGCGACAAGAAAGGCGAGGACGAGGGCAAAGTGGCCGAGTTCTGTAATCATAGGCTTAGGTATAAATCCCATGCATCTTCCGGCCAACGCTTTTCGGCGCAGATCGCGGATCACTTTGTCGCGGGGGGGCGCCGTCCGGTCTGCCAGGCGTCTAGCGCCGGGTTCGGATCGTCGATGGCCAGGGGCGCTGTGGGGGCTGTCACGGCCTCCTCCCAGGGTGCCGCCTCGGACCGGCGTAACCGCTCTAGCGCCAGTTGGCTTGCGACCACCTGCGGCGCTTGGGCCAGGGTCGTGGCCAGTTCGCGCTGGAAATCCTGCCCTTTGGCTTGGTGGCGCGCCCCGAAATAAAAGGACACGATCACACCAAGAAGCCACCAAAGCGGCTCTGGCACCAGCGCGATGCCCTGCATGCGCGCGGCGAACCAGACAGGATCGACCATAGCGGACACGAATAGCCCCAGCCTGCCGAGGGCAAGCGCCGGGCGCGGCAGCCGGTTCACCCCGTCCATCAGCCGGTCGAACGCCCCCTTGCGCGGCACCGCGAATTCCTGCCCGAATTGCGACAGCGCCGCAGTCTGCAGGGCCGTGGCCCGGGCCGCGCCCATATCCGCGTTTTCGATGAAGATGCCCGCGGTTTCGGCCACGACGTTGCGCCCTGTCCCAAAGAGCGCATCCAGCAGACGGCCAATCAGTGCCATTGCGCCACCCGCGCCTCGAAGGCGTCTTGGCTCAGGTGGTAGCGCGGGGCGACAAAGGCTTCGGCCCGGGTGATCCAGCCGCCCTTCCCGCCCGCGCGGGTCCGGACATATTTGCGGCTCGATGGACGCTGGTCCGCCAACCGAAAATAGTAGTTCCGCCGTGCGATCCCGTAGGCATCGGCCAGATGATCGGGTGCCTCGCCTTGCGCCGCGCGGGCGGCGGCGGCGGTTTGCGGGCCGATCAGGCCGTCAACGGCAATATCATGCCCGAACCGCCGCAAGAGCCGCTGCAGGATCCTAACGGCGTTGCGTCCGGAATGGACATACATGTCGAAGACCGAGGGCCACAGCGGCTCGGGCAGCCTGTCGATCCCGGGCCGCTGGAAGTAGTGCTGCACGAAAATATCCGCTGCCTGCGCCTCGGTCAGGGCCGCCACATCGGCCACATCCACATCGCCGTCGCGGTCGAGATCGCCTCCCAGCCGGGCCAGCGTGGCACGGGTCACGCCATGCTTGGTGGCACCGCCTGGGTCGTCGGGGTCGTTCACGAAACCGCCCTCACGGGCGACGATTTCGCGGGCAAGCTGGTGGATGTCGTGTTGCATGGGGGGCTCCGCACCTCGCTTCGGTGCGAAGACCCTCGGGTCAGCGCGTTAGCACGGGCCTATCGCACCGTGCGGTGGTCATGTGTCCCTTGGGGCGCTTAGCTGTTCGGGTCCTGGTAGACACCCTGCTCCTTCAACGCGTCCACGACCTCGGCGGGCATGTAGGTCTCGTCGTGTTTGGCAAGGATTTCAGATGCTTCGAACACGCCGTTCACGTAACGACCGGTGCCGACCATGCCCTGGTTTTCTTCGAAGAGGTCGGGCAGTACACCGGTGAAGACCACGGGCACCGATGCGCCGCCATCGGTCACGCTGAAGCGAATCGTCTCGCCCTGGCCGCGGACAAGCGAGCCCTCTTCGACCAGCCCGCCAATACGGAATGTCTCGGTCGCGGTCGGCGGTTCCGCCATGATCTGGCTGGGCGAGCGGAAAAAGTTGATCCCGTCGCGCATGGCATAGCCGATCAGGCCGGTCGACAGCACCAACGCCACCGCGGCCACGGCGATCACCTGCACCCTGCGTTTCTTCTTGAGACCTTTCATCGAACCCTCCAGCCGAACATGGCCATTATAATATATGAAGGATGCCGCTTTGCGCCAGAGCTTTGGGCGCGTCCAAATGACCGCGCCCGCACCGATGCGCGGATCAGGGGAAACAAGGTGCGAGCATCAGCCCCGCCGTCTCTTCAATACCCAGCATGAGATTGGCGTTCTGCACCGCCTGCCCGCTCGATCCCTTGCACAGATTGTCAAGGGCCGTGACCACGATCGCCCGGTCGCGGATCCGGTCGCCGGTCACGCCGATATGACAGAAGTTCGAGCCGCGTACATGGTGGGTCGACGGTGTCTCGCCAAAGGGAAGCACCTCGAGGAACGGCTCATCGGCGTAGGCCGTGCTCAAGGTGCCATGCACCGCGTGCGGCTCGCCCGAGACATAGGCGGTGGCCAGGATCCCCCGGTTCGCCGGGATCAGGTGCGGCGTGAACTGGATCGTCACGTCCCGGCCCGCGATGGCGCTGAACTCCTGATCGAACTCTCCCAGATGCCGATGCGTCCCGCCCACGGCATAGGCATGGTAGCCCTCGGACAGTTCCGCATGGAGCAGGTTTTCCTTGAGCGACCGCCCCGCCCCGCTGACCGCGCATTTCAGGTCGAGGATAATGTCGTCGAGCCCGATCACTCCGCCCGCGATGAGCGGTCGCAGCGCATATTGCCCCGTGGCCGCGTTGCAGCCCGTTCCGGCCACCAGCCGCGCGTCGCGGATCTGGTCGCGGTAGAACTCGGTCAGGCCATAGACGGCCTCTTTCTGCATCTCGACCGCCGCGTGTTCGTTGCCGTACCAGGTCCGGTATGCCTCCGGGTCGCGCAGCCGGAAATCCGCCGACAGGTCCACGATTTTCAGATCGCGCGGCAGGGCCGAGATGACTTCCTGGCTGGTTTTGTGCGGCAGCGCGCAGAAACACAGGTCGATCTGGGAAAAGTCGATCTCGTCCGCCGTCACCAGGTCCGGCAGATCCAGATGGCGCAGATGTGGGAACACGCTGGCCATGGACAGCCCGGCCTTGGCATTCGCGCCAAGTGCGGCGATGTCCAGGTCGGGATGGGTGGCGATCAGCCGGATCAGCTCGGCCCCGGTGTAGCCGGACGCACCGAGGATGGCGATTTTGTGGGTCATGTCATTTTTCCGTTATGGCACAATAGATTACGATTTGCGGCTCAGGCCGCTTCAAAGGTAATCCGTCGTCGCAGGAACTGGGTCGCATGGTCAGACACGCGCCGCGGGTCGCCGGTGGTCAAGAACGTGTTGGCCTGTCCCGCCCCCACCATGTCGGGATGGCGCTCCAGGTAATCGGCCAGGCTGTCGGCTACGAGGTTGGGTTGCGAGTAGACTGCCACATCGGGCCCCAGCGCATCCTGAAAGATATCCTGGACCAGCGGGTAATGCGTGCAGCCCAGAATTGCCGCCTCGGGGTCCGGCATCTTGCGCTTGAGCGCATCGACATGGGACCGCACCAGCGCCTCGGCCAGGATCATGTCGCCTTCTTCGATGGCATCCACGACGCCCGCGCAGGCCTGCGCCTCCACGTCCACGCCGATGGCGCGGAACGCCAGTTCGCGCTGAAAGGCCCGGCTCGACACCGTCGCGGGCGTGGCGAAAAGCGCCACATGCTTCACCGCCACTTCGCGCGGGGGCGAGTTGTCGCCCCATTGCCGTTCGGTCAGCGCCTCGATCAGGGGCACGAAGACGCCCAACACGCGCTTGCCCGGGGGCACGCCCGCCTCCTGCATCCGCCGCAGCGCGGCGGCCGAGGCGGTGTTGCAGGCCAGAACGACCAGATCGCAGCCCGACGCCCACAGATGCTCCACCGCGCGCTTGGTCAGCGCATGGATATCGTCGCGGTCCCGCACGCCATAGGGTGCATGGGCGCTGTCCGCATAGTAGACCAGCGGAAGATCGGGCAGCCGTGCGCGCACAGCATCCAGAACGGTCAGACCGCCCAGACCGGAATCGAAAATGCCAACCGCCATGTCAGGCCTTGTATTTTTCCTCGAACTCGAAGCCGTAGTCGTAGGTTTTGACCGGGCTTGGGCTGAGGTCATACGTCGCTTTGCGCAGGAAATCCATCATCGCTTTGGAATCCTTGGCGCGGGCCTGCAACTCCAGATCACTGATGGGCTGGCCCACCACCACGCGGACGGGCGTGTTCACCCGCTTGCGGAACTCCTGGATCAGGAGCCCCATGCGCAGAGTGTAGTGCAGGTGGCTCGCCAGTTGGAACAAGCGGCTTGTGTGCCCGTCGAAATAGATGGGCACCACGGTGGCGCCCGATTTGGCGATCATGCGCGCGGTGAAACTGCGCCAGCCCGGATCCATGGGCTGGGAAAACGGTTTGGCGGCGGTCGAAACGGTGCCGCCGGGAAACACGCCGATGGCCCCACCCGCCGCAAGGTAGTCAAGCGACACCTTGCGGGTCTCAAGGTTCTGTTTGACCGCCTCCTTAGTCTCGTCGAACGAGATTGGCAGGATCACCCGGTCCAGATCCTCGGCCTTGCGGAACACCTTGTGGGCCAGGATGCGGAAATCGCCCCGGACAATGGACAGGATATGCCCCAGCATCAGCCCGTCGAGAATGCCGTAAGGGTGGTTCGCGATCACGATCAGCGGCCCCTCGCGCGGGATACTGTCGAGCGTGCCGCCAATCACCTCGAGGCTGAGGCCGTAGCGTTCGACCATCACCTGCCAGAAATCGCGGCCCGCCGCGACCTCGGTCTCGTAACCCTGGGCACGACGGATCAGGCCGATCCGACCGGTCGCGTTTTCCATCAGCTTGATGACGGCACGCCCGCCCTTGGTGGACGCGGAATAGGCATAAGAAATGTCGCGGGCGACATGACGCCGGTTCGGCATCTGGCAAATCCTCCGAATTTGCCGCGATTTACTGCGGTTTCCCTGTTCTGGCCAGAGAATATGACGTTTCCATGAACCCGTCTATTCCGCAGCTTGCGCCACGGGCGCGCCCCCGGCGCGGAACGCGGCCAAAAGCTCTTCGCGGCGCTTGGCGGCCTTGGCCTCGTTCGCCTGCTTCACATGGCCGAACCCTTTGATCTGCAATGGCAATTCGGCAAGCGCGACGGCGATCTCATTGGTCTCGGGGGTAAGGCCGTTCAAAATCTCGTTCATGTCTCGCTCGTATTGCTTGATCAGCGCGCGCTCCATCCGGCGCTCCGCGGTGTAGCCGAAGGGATCGAAAGGCGTGCCGCGCAAGGCCTTCAGCCGCGTCAGAATCTTCAGCGGGCCCTGCATCCAGGGACCGAAGGTGCGCTTTTTCGGCCGCCCCTGGGCGTCCTTGCCCCCCAGGATCGGCGGTGCCAAGTGGAAGGTCATGCGGAAATCGCCGTCAAAGGCCTCGGCGGCCTTTTCCTGCGAGGTCAGTAGAAGACGCGCGACCTCGTATTCGTCCTTGTAGGACAGGAGCTTGTGATACCCCTTGGCAATGGCCTCGCGCAGCGCGGGGCTTTCCGCGCGGTCCACCAATTTGCGATACCGCTTGGCCAGCCGCTTGCCCTGGTACTGCGTCAGGTGATCGGCGCGATAGGCGATCTGATCGTCCACGCTCTTGGGCATCTCGACGACACTGGGCACAAGGTAGCGCGCGGCCTCGTTCGGGTGGACTGCCGCCCAGCGGCCGATCTCGAAGGCGCGCAGGTTGCGCTCCACCGCGGCACCGTTCAGGTCGATGGCCTTGGCGATGGCGTCATGGCTGATCGGGATCAGCCCACGCTGCCAGGCCGCGCCGAAGATCATCATGTTCGAAAAGATCGAGTCGCCCATCAGAACGCGGGAAAGCTCCGATGCATCAAACATTTGCAGGCCGTTTTTCAATCGCGCCTCAAGGGCAAGGGACAACCGTTCATGGGGCAGCCGAAACTCGGTGTTGCGGGTGAAATCGCCGGTGACGGTGTCATGGGCATTGACCACCGCGCCGGTGCGGCCCGTGGCCATCAGCCCCAGCGTCTTGGCCCCGGCGCTGACCACCAGATCGCCACCAATGAGCGCGTCGCATTCGCCCGTGGCAACCCGGATCGCACTGATATCGCCGGGGGTTTTGGCCAAACGGCAATGGATATGCACCGCGCCGCCCTTTTGGGCGAGGCCCGCCATCTCCATCATGCCCGCGCCCTTGCCGTCGATCTGTGCGGCCTGGGCCAGCACCGCGCCGATGGTCACGACACCGGTGCCACCGACGCCGGTGATGACCACGTTATGGGTGCCCTTGATCGCGGGCAGTTCGGGCTGTGTCAGATCGGGCAGATCCAGTTCCGCCGTGGCCTGCTTTTTCGGCTTGGCGCCTTCCAGCGTCACGAAGGACGGGCAGAAGCCCTTGAGACAGCTGAGATCCTTGTTGCAGGCGGATTGGTCGATGGCGCGTTTGCGGCCCAGCTCGGTCTCGACCGGAACGATGGCCACGCAATTCGACTGCACCCCGCAATCGCCGCAGCCCTCGCAGATATCGGTGTTGATGAACACGCGCTTGTCCGGGTCGGGGAACTGGCCGCGCTTGCGGCGGCGGCGTTTCTCGGCGGCGCAGGTCTGGACATAAATGATGGCCGACACGCCCTTGTGCCGGGTGAAGGCCTTTTGCACCGTCTCCATCTGGTCGCGCGGGTGTGTTTCGACACCGGACGGGAAATCGGACAGGTCCACCTCTTCCTTTTCGTCATAGACGACGGCCACATGCTCGACCCCCATCGCGCGCAACTCGGCCGCGATCTGCTGGGGGCTGAGCCCGCCATCGTTGCGCTGCCCGCCGGTCATGGCGACCGCGTCGTTATAGAGGATCTTGTAGGTGATGTTGGTGCCCGCCACCAAAGCGGCGCGAATGGCTTGCACGCCCGAATGGTTATAGGTGCCGTCGCCCAGGTTCTGAAAGACATGGTCGCGCTTGGTAAACGGCGCCTCGCCGATCCAGTTCGCCCCTTCCCCGCCCATATGGGTGAAGCCGAGCGTCTCGCGGTCCATCCACTGCACCATGTAGTGGCAGCCGATGCCCGCATAGGCCCGGCTGCCCTCGGGCACCTTGGTCGAGCTGTTATGCGGGCAGCCCGCGCAGAAATAGGGCAGCCGCGCGGCGATCTCTTCGGCGTTGTCGGCGCGGCAGGCCTCGGCGATCCGATCCAGCCCGGCCTTCACCGCATCGGTGCCGCGCCCCTCTTCGATCAGGATCTGGCCCAGCTTTTCGGCGATCCAGATCGGATCGAGCGCGCCGCGGGTCGGAAACAGCTCTTCGCCATGCATCGACCCCGCGCCACCACCTTTGTGCCAGCCATAGACCCGGCGGCCGCGGCGGTCGTCAAAGATGGCTTCCTTGATCTGCACCTCGATCAGCTTGCGCTTTTCCTCGACCACCACAATCAGGTCGAGCCCTTCGGCCCAGTCGTGGAACCCTTTCATGTCCAGCGGGAAGACCTGACCAACCTTGTAGGTGGTGATGCCCAGCCGCTCGGCCTCGGCCGCATCGAGACCCAGAAGCTGCAGGGCGTGCACGAGGTCGAGCCAGTTCTTGCCCGCAGCGACGAAGCCGATCTTGGCGCCGGGTTTGCCCCAGACGCGCTTGTCCATCCGGTTGGCATGGCTGAACGCCTCGGCCGCAAAGCGCTTGTGGTCGATCATCCGCGCCTCTTGGGCGTGGGGCGTATCGGCCAGGCGGATGTTCAGCCCGCCTTCGGGCATGTCGAACGCGGGCGTGACCAGCTGCATACGGTCGGGGTTGCCGTCGATCACCGCCGTCGCCTCGACCGTGTCCTTCATGGTCTTGAGCCCCACCCAGAGGCCGGAAAACCGCGACAGGGCATAGCCGTAGATGCCGTAGTCGATGATCTCCTGCACGCCCGCCGGGCTGACGATGGGCATATAGGCATCGACCAGCGCCCATTCGGACTGGTGCAGCACGGTCGAGGATTCGCCCGTGTGGTCGTCGCCCATGGCCACCAGCACACCGCCATGGGGCGAGGTGCCCGCCATGTTCGCATGCCGGAACGCATCGCCCGACCGGTCCACGCCCGGACCCTTGCCGTACCACAGGCCAAAAACACCGTCATACTTGCCTTCGCCGCGCAGTTCGGCCTGCTGGCTGCCCCAAAGCGCGGTGGCGGCCAGGTCTTCGTTCAGGCCCGGCTGAAAGGTAACCTCGGCCTCGCGCAGCGCCTTTTCCGCGCGCTGCATCTGCATGTCGACCGCACCGAGGGGCGAGCCGCGATAGCCCGTGACGTAACCGGCCGTATTCAGTCCCGCCGCACGGTCGCGGGCGGATTGGGTCAACATCAGGCGCACCAATGCCTGGGTGCCGTTCAACAGCACCGAATGCTTCGTCAGGTCGAACCGGTCACTCAGCGAAATGTCCTGCAAGGTCATGGCGTGCCTCCCGTCACGGTCGAGTCTAAATATAATGCAAGTTTAGGTCAAAGTTGCTGACCAAGACAGGAAAATATCGTGAACTTGTTACATGGCCCTAGCGTAACACATTCAAAATTCATGTATTTCGTGCAACGGTACCTGGTGAATCGAAAGTTGTTGGCATGGATTGGGACAAACTCAGAATCTTTCACGCGGTCGCAGACGCCGGCAGCCTGACCCATGCGGGTGAGGTGCTGCACCTGTCGCAATCCGCCGTCAGCCGCCAGATCCGCGCGCTCGAGGAAAGCCTGAACACCACGCTGTTCCACCGACATGCACGGGGGCTGATTCTCACCGAACAGGGCGAGCTTTTGTTCGACGCGACCAGCGCCATGACCCGCCGGCTGGACACCGCCGCCGCGCGCATCCGCGACAGCGAAGAAGAGGTCTTCGGAGAGCTGCGCGTGACCACCACCATCGGCTTCGGCACGCTCTGGCTGTCCCCGCGCCTGACCAAGCTTTACGACCAGTATCCCGATCTCAAGATCGACCTGATGCTCGAGGAACGCGTGCTCGACCTGCCCATGCGCGAGGCCGATGTGGCGATCCGCATGAAGGAACCCAGCCAGGCCGACCTGATCCGCAAGCGCCTGATGGGCGTGCGCATGCGGCTCTACGCCTCGCCCGGCTATCTGGAGCGTTGGGGCACGCCCGACCGGATCGAGGATATCCGCACCCATCGCCTGATCTGCCAGAACCCGAACTCGGCCCAGGTCAGCGCGGGCATGAGCATGGTCAAGGAATTGCTGACCTATGACGTGCGCTCGATGCTGACGGTGAACAACTATTACGGCGCGCTCCAGGCGGTCAGCCACAATCTGGGGATCGGCGTGCTGCCCGACTACATCACACGCGATTTCCCGAACGTGGTCCGGGTGCTGCCGGATGTGGAAAGCAACGAGGTGCCCGTGTTCCTCGCCTATCCCGAAGAGCTGCGCCATTCCAAGCGCATCTCGGCCTTCCGCGACTTCGTTCAGGAAGAGATCGCACTGATGCGCAAAGCCGACCGCGACAAGCTGGCAGCGCTGGACCCCTGACGTTTCATGGCCCGGAACGGGCGATTTCACTGTATCCAGAGCGTGCCATGCATCAATTGCATGGCGGGCATGCTGCACCTGCGGCATGATTATCCTTGATCGTTCACAAATCGCCGCCTATTTGCGCAGTCGAAGGCGATGGCGTAGAGATACGCATCATCTTCATACCTCCCTGTTGGACTTTGGCCGGGCTTAGTTCCCGGCCTTTTTTTTGCGCGGTCCCGACGGACGCGTTACGGTATCACGCCCAACTGCTTATATCGGCGTTCTGACGAAAAAAGGGCGCGCCAGACCCTGGCACGCCCCTTGTCGCGGTCGTCTTTGCAGCCTCAGTCAGACTCAGGCCTTGTTAAGGCGGGCCATCCGCTCTTCGATGCCGTCCTTCGACAGGGCCGACTTCTGGCCACCTTCCTTGCGGCGCTTTTCCGTCACCCGTGCGCTGATATAGCCGAAGGCCACCATAAAGCCGAGCGTCCCGAATGTGAGGATACCAAGTCCGAAATCCATCTGCGTCTCCTGTTGTTGCGTCTATCAGGGATACGCCGAAAGATGTACCTTGGATCAGACTTTCCCAAAATTTCCTTTCATTTTCAATAGCATACAAAGGTGTACCGAAAATGCGCTGTTTTTGAGCGGAAAAAAACATGAAACCCAGCGGGTTGCGCCGCAGCCGCCCTAGGCCGGGTCAACGGATGATCGCGATCACCGAAAGCCAGAAAAGGCACAGGCCGATCAAGCCAAGCTGCGCGGCCAGCAGGCTGACAAGGAACAGCCCCAGCAGCACGAGCGCGGTCACGGACCACTGATCGCGCAGGGCAAGCCAGCGAAGGTCGGCCTCGACATCGTCAGAGGGACGACCGATCCAAAGCCCGCCCACGAGGGCAAAGGCCACATCGCGGCAGGTTCGGGCAGCGGGTTTCAAAAGGCTCTGCATGGCGTGCCATCGTTCTCTTACAACCGGTATGATACTACGCGCCCCGGCACACGTACGCAATGGTATGCAGCCCGACAGAGCAGGCCCCCTTTCACACATCCCGCGCCTTGAGTATGAAGGCGGGCAAACGGCCCTGGGGGACACTACCGCATGCAAGATCCGGCGATCACGCCCGACCTGATCGAGGCCCATGGCCTCAAACCCGACGAATATGCCGAAATCCTGCGGCTTCTGAACCGGGAGCCCACATTCACCGAGCTGGGTATCTTCTCGGCCATGTGGAACGAGCACTGTTCCTACAAATCGTCCAAGAAATGGCTGCGCACCCTGCCCACCAGCGGCCCACAGGTGATCTGCGGACCGGGCGAGAATGCGGGCGTGGTCGATATCGGCGATGGTCAGGCCGTGGTCTTCAAGATGGAAAGCCACAACCACCCCTCGTATATCGAGCCATATCAGGGGGCCGCGACCGGCGTGGGCGGCATCCTGCGCGACGTCTTCACCATGGGCGCGCGGCCCATCGCGGCGATGAACGCGCTCAGCTTTGGCGAAAAGGATCACCCCAAGACGCGCCAGCTGGTCCATGGCGTGGTCGAAGGCGTGGGCGGCTACGGCAACTGCTTCGGCGTGCCCAATGTGGGCGGCGAGGTGCGGTTCCACCCTGCCTATAACGGCAATTGCCTGGTCAACGCCTTTGCGGCCGGCTTGGCCGATACCGACAAGATCTTCTATTCCGCCGCCTCGGGCGTGGGCATGCCGGTGGTCTATCTCGGCGCCAAAACGGGCCGCGACGGCGTGGGCGGGGCCACCATGGCCTCGGCCGAGTTCGACGAGACCATCGAGGAAAAACGCCCCACGGTGCAGGTGGGCGACCCCTTCACCGAAAAGCGGCTGATGGAGGCGTGTCTGGAGCTGATGCAGACCGGCGCCGTGATCTCGATCCAGGACATGGGCGCCGCGGGCCTGACCTGCTCGGCCGTGGAAATGGGCGACAAGGGCAATCTGGGCGTGCGGCTCGACCTTGAAAAGGTGCCCTGCCGAGAAGAGGCCATGACCGCCTACGAGATGATGCTGTCCGAATCCCAGGAGCGCATGCTCATGGTCCTGCGGCCCGAGAAAGAGGCCGAGGCCAAGGCGATCTTCGACAAGTGGGATCTCGATTTCGCCATCGTCGGCGAAACCATCGACGAGGATCGTTTCCTGATCATGCACAATGGTGCGGTCAAGGCCGACCTGCCGCTCAAGGCGCTATCGGGCAACGCCCCGGAATACGACCGCCCTTGGGAGGAAACGGAGCCCGCCTCAGAGCTGGAGCCCGTGCCCGAGATTGACCCGATCGACGCGCTGCGCGCGCTGGTCACAAGCCCCAACTACTGCGCGCGGAACTGGGTGTTCGAGCAATACGATCACATGGTCATGGCCGACACCGTGCGCGCCCCGGGCCTGGGTGCCGGGATCGTGCGCGTCCATGGCACGGACAAGGCACTGGCCTTTACCAGCGACGTGACCCCCCGCTATGTGTGTGCCAACCCGGTCGAAGGCGGCAAACAGGCGGTGGCCGAGGCCTATCGCAACCTCACCGCCGTCGGTGCCACGCCCCTTGCCACCACCGACAACCTGAATTTCGGCAATCCCGAAAAACCCGAGATCATGGGCCAGTTCGTGGGCGCCATCAAAGGCATCGGCACCGCCTGCGAGGCGCTGGGCATGCCGATCGTGTCGGGCAACGTGTCGCTCTATAACGAGACCGACGGCCAGGCGATCCTGCCCACGCCCACCATCGGCGCGGTCGGCCTGATCGCGCATCTCGACCAGATCATCGGCGGCGAGGTGCGCGATGGCCATGTCGCTCTGGTCGTGGGGGACACCACCGGACATCTGGGCCAGTCCGCCCTTCTGTACGAAGTGTTCAACCGCGAAGACGGCGATGCGCCCCATGTGGACCTTGCCGCCGAAAAGCGGAACGGCGATTTCATCCGCGCCAACCGCGACTGGATCAAGGCCTGCACGGACCTCTCGGACGGCGGGTTGGCCCTTGCCGCGTTCGAGCTGGCCGAGGCTGCGGGCGTGGGCGTCACGCTCGATGCGGCCGATACCGCCACGCTCTTCGGCGAAGACCAAGGCCGCTATCTGATCGCGTGCAATTTCGACCAGGCCGAGGCGCTGTTCATCGCCGCTGGCCAGGCGGGTGTGACCGTCCAGACCGTGGGCCGCTTCGGCGGCGACATGGTCAGCATCGGTCAAAGCAGCGCGCCCCTGGCCGAGCTGTCCGAGCTCTACCGCAGCAGTTTCGCCACCCTCTTCGGCTGAGACCCCGTCTTGCCACCCGGCCCTGTAAACCTTAGTTTCAGACTCACGAAAGGAAGCCGCCATGCCCATTGATGCCGCTGAAATCGAGTCCCTGATCCGCGCCGAGTTTCCCGACGCGAAAATCACCGTGCAGGGCGACGACGGACAGCATTTCGCCGCCGAAGTGGTCGACGAAAGCTTTCGCGGAATGAACCGCGTGCAACAGCAACGCGCCGTCTATGCCGCGCTCAAGGGCAAGATGGACGGCAGCCAGGGCGAATTGCACGCGCTGGCGCTTGCCACACGGGCCCCGAAATGACCTGGGGGCTTGCCGGGCTTATTCGGCTGAGCCCCTGCGCCATGCCCTGTCTTATGACCGGTTGGCAGGCGGCGACCCAAGCTGCCGGCCATCCCCGAAAAGGATCTTCATGACCAATCCGACCATCGTAATGCTCATCCTGTCCCCCTTCGCGCTGGTGTTCGTCTACGCCGCCTGGCACGAAGCACGACGACGGCATACCGACGGTCACAGCAACTACGGGCTGGTCTACGACCCCGAAACCGGCACCACCCACGTCTTTTTGCTCGAAGAGGGCGAGACGGGGTACGATCCCGAAGCCGAACAGGCGGGCCCGGACGAAGACAAAACCGGCCCCTCTTGACCCCGACACCACCAAGACATGAGGACGATCCAAGATGACGGACGCCAAGACGACGATCGAATCCACCGTGACCGACAACGATGTTGTCCTGTTCATGAAGGGCACAAAGGAAATGCCCCAATGCGGCTTCTCCAGCCGCGTCGCGGGTGTTCTGAACTACATGGGCGTCGAGTTCGCCGACGTGAACGTGTTGGCCGACGAGGCGATCCGCCAGGGGATCAAGGACTATTCCGATTGGCCGACCATCCCGCAGCTGTATGTGAAGGGCGAATTCGTCGGCGGCTGCGATATCGTGACCGAGATGACGCTGTCGGGCGAGCTGGATGCTCTGTTTGAGCAGAATGGCGTCACCTTCGACAAGGCCGCGGCGGACAAGATCCGCGAAGCCAACGCCTGATCGCCCTCCGTCGCTCGGGCACTCCGACAGATAAAGTATGCGGGCCCGGCACATCATGCCGGGCCCGCTCTCGTTTCAGGATCGGTTCGGGCGCCACTAGGCTGCGCCGGATTTCTCCTCGGTCTGATCGGCAAGGGACTCCGCGCGCGCGGCCAGCTCTGCGAGGGTCTCGCCCAGACCCTCGGGCAGCACGGGCACCTGCACCTTGACCGGATCGGGCGGCGGGCGGTTTTCAAGCGTGTCGATCTGCGCGCGCAGGCTGGCGATCTCGTCTTCCTTGCCGGCCAGCACCGTCTCCATCTTTTTCAAGCGGTCCTCCATCCCGGCGGTCTTGTCCGCCAGCATGAGCCCCGCCATGAGCAGCATCCGCGCCTCGGGAATGCGGCCGATCTGGCCCACGAGCACCTGTGCCTCGGTATCGAGCATCCGCGCGGCCATCTGAAGGTACTTTTCCTCGCCCTCCTGGCAGGCCACCTCGAAGGTCCGGCCGCCGATCTCGATCGTCACTTCAGGCATCTGCCGCCTCCTCTGCCGTACCGGCACCATCATCGGCCCCGTCCTCTGCACTGTCTTCGCCCACCAGCGCCCCCAGCGCGGCCAGCACTGCACCGGCTTCGGCCATGTCGGTCTCGCGCCGGGCGCGCAACGCCTCGATCTCGGCCAGCATCGCCTGGTTGATCAGATGCGGTTCGGTCACGCCCGCGGCCTGTGCTTCGCGCAGGGCGGCGCTGGTTTCCATCAGCTGGTCGTTGGCCGCCCGCAGGCGAGCCAGTTCCTGATCGAGTTCGGCCATCGCGGTCTGCTGCTCGGCCACCCGCTCTTCGAGCGCGGCGACAAGGCCCGACTGCTTGGACTTGATGACACGCACCCGTTCTTCGAGCTGGGCGTTGGCGATCCGTTCATCCTCGAGCGCGGCACGCAGGCTGGCCACGTCATCCTCTCCGCCCACGGGCGCGCTGGGCGGCGGGGCCTCTGGATCGTCCAGTGGCGCGGCCACTGCAGGCGGCGCCGGGGTCAGAAGCTCGGGCGAAACGCTGGCCTCGTCACCTTCGGTCTCGGTGGCCTCGGCGTCCTTCGGCACGACGGCGGCCGGTGTCTCGGCGGCCGTGTCCACCGGCGGTGGCGTCTCGGCGGGGCGGCTCAGCCCCTCGAGCCCCTGCCCGATCCGGTCCAGCGCCACGGCGATGCGCTGTGTCAGGTCGTCGGTTTCGCTCATACCCCAAATCCTCGTTCGCAGTTTTTCTTGCGCGGCGTTTTGCTCTTGTTTCCGGTCGGGATCACCATGCGCGGCCCGTCCGGCGAATCGCTGCACCCGTTGCCTGAGCCTAACTCTACCCAAAGCCTGTGGAAAATGCGCCCCTCGGGCGGTCTGGGCCCCGGGCGCGGCTTGATCTTCAAGGGCGGGCTGGTATTCAACCTCGAAACCCCATTGCCCCGGAAGGACCCTGCCCCGTGGATATCTCTGCCCTGCGCACCGCCAATCCCGACCACTGGATGAAAGCCGCCGCGATCCGCACGCTGACGCTCGACGCCGTGCATGCCGCCAATTCCGGTCACTCGGGCATGCCCATGGGGATGGCCGACGTGGCGACCGTCCTGTTCGAGAAGCACCTGAAATTCGACGCCGCCAATCCCGACTGGATCGACCGCGACCGCTTTGTCCTGTCGGCGGGCCATGGCTCGATGCTGCTATACGCCCTCCTCTACCTTACGGGCTACGAGGACATGACGCTCGACCAGATCCGCAATTTCCGCCAGTGGGGCGCAATCACCGCAGGGCATCCGGAATACGGCCATGCCAAGGGGATCGAGACCACCACGGGGCCGCTGGGCCAGGGCATCGCCAACAGCGTCGGTTTCGCCATCGCCGAGGAGTCCCTGCGCGCCCGCTACGGCAAGAAGGTGTTCGACCACTTCACCTATGTCATCGCCGGCGACGGCTGCCTGATGGAGGGTGTGAGCCAGGAGGCCATCGCCCTGGCCGGCCGGCAAGAGCTTGGACATCTCGTCGTCTTCTGGGACAACAACAACATCACCATCGACGGCACCGTCGACATCGCCGACCGGACCGACCAGATGATGCGCTTCCGCGCCTCCGGCTGGCATGTCCAAGAGATCGACGGCCATAACCCGGCCGAGATCGACGCAGCCATCACCGCCGCCAAGCTGTCGAACAAACCGTCGATGATCGCCTGCAAGACCCATATCGCCCTGGGCCACGCTGCGCAGGACACCGCCAAGGGCCATGGCGCGCTGACCGACGCGGGCCAGTTGCAAGCGGCCAAGGACGCCTATGGCTGGACCTGGGGGCCCTTCGAGATCCCCGCCGACATCAAGGCGCAATGGGAAGAGATCGGTCGCCGCGGCGCGCAGGCCCGCCAGGAGTGGTCGGAACGCTTTGCCCAGCTGTCGTCCAACCGCCAGGCCGAGATCACCCGCATGTTCGAACTCGAGCCGCCCAAGAAACTGTCGGCCACGATCAAGCAGCTGAAAAAGCAGGTCAGCGACGAGGCACCCAAGGTGGCGACGCGGAAATCGTCGGAAATGGTGCTCGAGATCGTGAACCCGATCATGCCCGAAACCTTCAGCGGCTCGGCGGACCTGACGGGGTCGAACAACACCAAGACCGGCGATCTGGGCATCTTTACGCCCGAGGCCCGCAAGGGCCGGTACCTGCATTACGGTATCCGCGAACACGGCATGGCCGCGGCGATGAACGGCATGGTGCTGCACGGGGGCGTCCGTGCCTATGGCGGCACCTTCATGGCCTTCACCGATTACGCCCGCCCCTCGATGCGCCTCGCCGCGCTGATGGAGATCCCCACGGTCTTTGTCATGACCCATGACAGCATCGGTTTGGGCGAGGATGGCCCGACCCACCAGCCGGTGGAACATGTCGCCATCAGCCGCGCCACGCCCAACACCCATGTCTTCCGCCCGGCCGATACGGTCGAGACGGCCGAAGCTTGGGAACTGGCGCTGACGTCGAAAAAGACGCCGTCGGTCCTGGCTCTGACCCGTCAGGGCGTGTCCACCGTCCGGACCGAGCACAAGACCAAGAACCTGACCGCCCAGGGCGCCTATGTGCTGGCCGATGCCGAGGGCAAGCGCCAGGCGATCCTGATCGCCACCGGCTCGGAGGTCGAGATCGCCATGGCCGCGCGCGAGATGCTTCAGGCCGAGGGGATCGGCACCCGCGTCGTCTCCATGCCCTGCATGGAGCTGTTCGCGGAACAGGACGAGGCCTATCGCAAGCGCGTCCTGCCCGGCGGGCCGGTCCGCGTGGGCATCGAGGCCGGCGTGCGCCAGGGCTGGGACCGCTGGCTTCTGGGCGAGCGTGGCCGCGAGGCCAAGGCCGATTTCGTCGGCATGTCCAGCTTCGGTGCCTCGGCCCCGGCCGGCGTGCTGTACGAAAAGTTCGGCATCACCGCCGAGGCCGTGGTGGAGCGCGTCAAGGCGCTGCTCTGATCCACGGGGCGCGCCCGTGATAGAGAAAGGCCCGGGGTCACGCTCCGGGCTTTTCCTGTGGCGCGGCCACGGGCGGGCACGGCAGAGGGTTTTGACAGCGGCCCCATGATGCGCCCAAACTGGGCCATGTTACCCTGCCCGCTGACCCGCCGCCTGCGCCGCCTGTTGATCGGCGCCACTTTGCTGTTTTCCGGTCCCGCCATGGCTGACACCGCCCAGACGCTCGCCGACAGGCTGTTGACGCAGACACGCAGCCCCGCCGTGGGGGTCGCGCTTTTTGCGGGCGGCACAACGGACATCGCCGTCGCCGGAGAACGTGCGCGCGGCAGCGGCGTGCCGGTCGAGATCGGCGATCCTTGGCATCTGGGCTCGAACGGCAAGGCGCTGACCGCACTCCTTGTGGCGCGACTGACCGAGCTGGGTCGGATCGGGCGCGACGACACGCTGGGCGAGACCCTCGGCCCGGTCCTTCCCGATCTGCATCCGGGCTATGCCACTGTGACCTATGACCAGCTTCTGGCCCATCGCGCCGGGATACGTGCCAATCCCGGCCTGCGCGAGCTGTTCCGCTATAGCGGTGCGCGCGACACCCCCACCCGGGACCGGCGCGAGATCATTGCACGGCTGCTGGCAAAACCCCCGGCCTCCGCGCCGGGCGAGACCTTCCGCTATTCCAACGCAGGCTACATGACCGCGGGGCTCATGCTCGAGACCGCGACCGGCCAGTCGTGGCGGGATCTCATGCAGGCCCATGTCTTTGCGCCGATGGGTCTGGACAGCGCGGGCTTCGGCGCCCCGGGATCGGACGGCGCGTTCGACGCGCCCCGGGGCCACAAAAGCGGCGTTATGGCGCTTTTCCGGGTCCGCCCGGTGCCCCCCGGCCCATCTGCCGACAATATCGAGGCGATGGGCCCCGCCGGCAGGATCCACCTGAGCCTTGCCGATCACATGGCGGTGCTGCGCGCCCATCTGACCCGCGACACGGAGGTGCTGAGCGCGCAAGGCTGGAACCGGCTGCACATTCCCGGACCGGGCGCGGATTACGTGGGCGGCTGGCTGATCCGCGACGGCGTACATTTGCACAATGGATCCAACACGATGTGGTTCAACACCGCCGCGATGGATCTTGAAACGGGCCGTGCGATCATCCTGGCCTTCAACGCGGCGACGCCCAAGGTACAAAAGCTGTCGCAGGACAGCGCGATGGGCTGGCTCGGCGCTCAGTAAGGCTGCCGTCAGTGCGCCTTCTTGCCGCCGGTCAAGGCCGCTATGGCCGGTCCGACCACGCGGGTGACGACCGGGATCAGCAAGAGCCCGGCGACCAGCCCGAAGACCCCGTAAAGCCCGGCGGTCACCAGCCATTTCACGAACCCCGCCGCGCTTTCGACCGCGTAGGCCGCGCTTTCGGCCAGGGCATAGATGGTGTGGCCGGGTTCCTGAATGTGGAACGCCTCGAGCCCATGCACCAGGATCGATCCGCCGACCCAGAGCATCGCCGCGGTGCCCACGGTGGACAGCACCTTCATGACCACGGGCATTGCCTTGACCAGACCGCGCCCGAACCGCTGCCCGGCCTCAGTGCGCCCGTTCTGCGCCATGTAGAGCCCGACATCGTCCATCTTCACGATCAGCGCGACCGACCCGTAGACGATGACGGTGATGCCCGCGCCCACGACGGCCAGCGTCGCCGCCTCCATCCAGACCGTGCTTTCCGGAATCGCAGCCAACGAGATGGTCATGATCTCGGCCGAGAGGATGAAGTCGGTCTTGATCGCGCCGCGCACCTTTTCCTCTTCGAGGTGGCCGGGATCCTTCACGCTCATATCCGCCGCCACATGCTTGTCGGCATGGGGAAAGAGCACGTGAAAGATCTTTTCCGCCCCTTCGAAGCACAGGTAACACCCGCCCAGCATCAGAAGCGGCGTGATCATCCACGGCGCGAAATTGGCCAGCAAGAGCGCGATGGGCAGAAGAACCACGAGCTTGTTGAACATCGAGCCCTTGGCGATGCGGTAGATGATCGGCAATTCGCGTGCAGGTTCGAAGCCATGGACGTATTTCGGGGTCACGGCGGCGTCGTCGATCACGATCCCGGCCACCTTGGTCCCTGCCTTGGACGCGGCGGCGGCCACGTCGTCCACGCTCGTGGCCGCGACCTTGGCAATCACTGCCACATCGTCGAATAGCGCCAGAAGACCGCTCATGCCTCATACCCCTGCTGACTTGCGCCTTTTCCGGTTACACGGCGCGCGGCGTTCGCGCAAACAGTTAGCGCTCACTCCTGCGGTCGCGCCGATTTATCGCTAACATTCAGAGAATAATCGCTTTTTGTTCTTTCCCCAGCCCCACCGGACCGCTATGGGTCAGGCGAAATCCCCTGTTTTCGGAGCGCAGCATGACCGTCACCCTCGGTATCAACGGATTTGGCCGGATCGGCCGGTGTACCTTGGCATACATTGCAGAGGCCGCCCGCAACGACGTGCAGGTCGTCAAGATCAACGCCACAGGCCCGATCGAAACGAACGCCCATCTTCTGCGCTACGACAGCATCCATGGCCGCTTTCCCGGCACCGTGCGTGTCGACGAGACCACGATGGACCTTGGCCGTGGCCCGATGGAGGTGATGTCGACCTATGACCCGTCCGAGCTGGACTGGTCGGGCTGCGACGTGGTGCTGGAATGCACGGGCAAGTTCAATGACGGCACGAAGTCGAACATCCATCTTGAACGGGGGGCGAAATCGGTGCTGATCTCGGCGCCCGCGAAGAACGTGCAAAAGACCATCGTCTACGGCGTGAACCACCGCAGCCTGGAACAGGGCGACGTGATGGTGTCGAACGGGTCCTGCACCACCAACTGCCTGGCCCCGCTGGCCAAGGTTCTGAACGACGCGATCGGCATCGAGCGCGGGATCATGACCACGATCCACAGCTATACCGGCGACCAGCCGACGCTTGACCGGCGGCACAACGACCTCTACCGCGCCCGCGCCGCCGCGATGGCGATGATCCCCACCTCAACCGGCGCGGCCAAGGCCCTGGGCGAGGTGCTGCCGGAACTGTCGGGTCGCCTTGACGGCACGGCGATGCGGGTGCCCACGCCCAATGTCTCGGCGGTGGACCTGACCTTCGAGGCGGGCAAGGACGTGACCGTGGCGGATGTGAACGAGATCGTGCGCGAGGCCGCAGCCGGCCACATGGGCATGGTGCTGGCCTACGACGCCGAGCCCAAGGTGTCGGTCGATTTCAACCACACCACGCCGTCTTCGATCTTTGCGCCCGACCAGACAAAGGTGGTCGGCGGCCGTACCGTGCGCGTTCTGGCCTGGTACGACAACGAATGGGGTTTTTCGGCCCGGATGGCCGATGTGGCCGGGGCCATGGGCCGTCTGCTGCACTGATCGCACCTCACAGCGATGGACCGCCCGCGCCCGCCCGGCGCGGGCGTTTTCGTGTCCGCAGCCGCCGCGAAACCACGCTAAACCTTCGGTATAGAGCGCCCATGCCCACCTTTGGGTCAATGGAAGGCCGGCGCGCCCGGGCGCACCTTTGCACAACCGATGCCGGGCATCCCGTCCGGCACATGCGAAGGAGATGACCCATGACACGCACATCCAAACTGACCGCTTTTACCCTTGGCCTGAGCCTGATGGCCCCCATCGCCGCCCCCATGGCTGCCCACGCCTCGAGCTACGAAAGGCTGGACGAGGCCACCCGCGCCCAGATCACCGAAACCCTGACCGAACAGGGCTACGAGGTCCGCAAGATCGAGCGGGACGATGGCATGTACGAGGTCTATGCCCTGAAAGACGGTGAGCGCTACGAGCTCTACCTCGATCAGGCGATGACGATCGTCAAATCCGAGCGCGACGACTGAGGCGTCGGACATGACCCGCTACAAGACCTGGGATCCCGCGATCCGGATCTTTCACTGGGGCCTGGCGGCGTTGTTCGCCGCCAACGCCCTGGTCGTGGACGAGGACAATGCGCTGCATGACCGGATCGGCTATGCCATCGCGGCACTGATCGGGCTGCGCCTGCTCTGGGGGCTTTTGGGCCCCCGCCGGGCCCGCCTGTCCACCCTCGTGCCCCGCCCGGGCGCGGTGCTGGACCACCTGTCGGATATCGCGACGGGGCGGCACCGGGCGCATCTGGGCCATTCGCCGCTGGGCGCGCTGATGATCCTGAACCTTCTGTCCAGCATCGCCCTGATCGCTCTGACGGGGCACATGATGACCACCAATGCCTTCTGGGGCATCGAATGGGTCGAAGAGATCCATGAAATGCTTGTCGGCTGGGCCGGTCTGTCGGTCGGCGTCCATATCGCCGCGGTGCTGTGGGAAAGCCACCGGACCGGCATCAACCTGCCCCGCGCCATGGTGACCGGTGCCAAGTCCGTCCCGGACGGTGTAAAGATCGAGACATGACAGTATCGTGGCAAAGACAGCCCCTGGCCCTTCTGGCCCTGATCGCCGCGCAGGTCGCCTGCGCGGCCTTCTTCCTGATCGACGTGGCGCGCGACGGGATGGCCCTGCGCTGGGCCGCGTTCCAGTCGCCCCACTTCACGGTCGAGGCGCTGGCGGCCATGGCGCTGATCGCGGCGGTGGTATTCGAGTTCCGGGTGCTCATGCAGCTCTTGCGGCAGAAAGCGCATCTGGAGGAACAATTGGGGCTCGCCTCGGGCGCGTTCCACGAAATCGTCCTGGCGCGCTTTGCCGACTGGGGCCTGACACCCGCCGAACAGGACGTGGCGATGTTCCTGCTCAAGGGCCTCGCCATCCCCGAGATCGCGCAGATGCGTGGCTCGGCCGAAGGCACGGTCAAGGCGCATCTGCATGCCACCTATCGCAAGGCCGGCGTGTCCGGGCGGGGCGCGTTACTGAGCCTTTTCATCGAAGACCTGATGAGCGCGCCCGCGGCACCCGCGCCCGCCGCCCCCGTCGACAAACCCGCGTGACAGCCCCTGCCCGCTCTGGCATGATAGGGGCATCTCCAATCGGGGCTGTCCCATGACCAACCAGATCGCCATCGTTTTGGGCCTGATGATCCTGGCCGGGATCGGCGCGGATATCGTTCTGAACGACGGAGACGGGCTGTTGTTCCTGGCCAAGAAATTCTGGGACCTGAGCGACTGGATCGCCTTCTGGCGCTAAGCGGTGCGCTGCGGTTGACACCGGAGGGCGAATGGGCAGGTTAGCGATAACAACGCACTGTCCACCCAACGGAGTCTTTCCATGACCGTCAAAGCCGCCATCAACGGGTTCGGGCGCATCGGCCGAAACGTCCTGCGCGCCATCATCGAATCCGGCCGCACCGATATCGAGATCGTCGCCATCAACGACCTGGGCCCGGTCGAAACGAACGCGCATCTGCTGCAATACGACAGCGTCCATGGCCGCTTTCCGGTCGAGGTCACCGTCGCGGACGGCAATATCGACGTGGGCCGCGGCCCCATCGCCGTGACCGCGATCCGCGACCCCAAGGAGCTGCCCTGGGCGGATGTGGACATCGTGCTGGAATGCACCGGCATCTTCACCGACCGCGACAAGGCCGCCGTGCATCTCGAGAACGGCGCGAGCTGCGTGCTCGTTTCCGCGCCGTCCAAGGGCGCGGACAAGACCATCGTCTACGGTGTGAACCATGATAGCCTGTCGGGCGACGACCGGATCGTGTCGAACGCGTCCTGCACCACGAACTGCTTGGCGCCTGTGGTCAAGGTTCTGAACGATGCCATCGGCATCAATCGCGGCTTCATGACCACCGTGCACAGCTACACCGGCGACCAGCCGACGCTCGACACGATGCACAAGGATCTCTACCGCGCCCGCGCCGCGGCCATGTCGATGATCCCCACCTCGACCGGTGCGGCCAAGGCTGTGGGCCTTGTCCTGCCCGAGCTTGACGGCAAGCTCGACGGCGTGGCGATCCGGGTGCCGACGCCCAACGTCTCTTGCGTCGACCTGACCTTCGAAGCCGCCCGCGCCACCAGCGTCGAGGAGATCAACGCCGCGATCCATGCCGCCGCCTCGGACGGGCCGCTCAAGGGGGTGCTGGGCGTGACCGATGCCAAGCTCGTGTCGATGGATTTCAACCACGATCCCCGCTCGTCGATCTTTGCCACCGATCAGACCAAGGTCATGGAAGGCACGATGTGCCGCATCCTGACCTGGTATGACAACGAATGGGGCTTTTCCAACCGGATGGGCGATACCGCCGTCGAGATGGGGAAATACCTCTGACCCTCCGGGGCGGCACGCAAGGCCGGCGGGCGGTGCTGGTTGCCGCCCCCGCCCTTGCATCCGGTGCATAGCCGGTTGACCTCTTCCTCAATTGCGCTGCAGCGCAGCAATCCTATGTTTGCGGTAACAGAGCGGGGCCGCCCCGCTTGTTCACCCAACCATAGGAGAGAGACCATGTTCGACTACATCCAGTCGCTGCGCACTGCCATCGACCGCCACGCCCGCTATGTCCGCACCCGCCGCGAGATCGAGGCCCTGCCCGCAGAATTTGCCGTGGAAGACCTGGGCATCTACCCCGGTGACGCCGACCGCATTGCCCGCGAAGCGGTGTACGGCCGCGCGGCCTGACGCCGACGGCCCGGGGCCGCCCACGCCGACTCAGCCGAAGCGGTCAGAAAGCGCGTCGCGGACCGCGGGGGTCACGAATTTCGACACGTCACCCCCGAGGCGCGCGATTTCCTTGACCAGCTTCGACGCAATGGCCTGATGCCGCGCCTCGGCCATGAGAAACACCGTCTCGACCGAATCGTCGAGCGCGCGGTTCATGCCCACCATCTGGAATTCATACTCGAAATCCGCCACCGCGCGCAGGCCGCGAATGATGAATTGTGCACCGACATCATGGGCGCAGTCGATCAGAAGGTTTTCGAACGGGTGCGCGATGATCGCGGTCCCGGTCTCCTCTGACAGGCCGCGGCATTCAGCTTCGATCATCGCCACGCGCTCTTCCAACGTGAACAGCGGGCCCTTGTCGCGGTTGATCGCGACGCCGATCACCAGCCGATCGACCAGCGCAGAGGCGCGCCGGATGATGTCGATATGACCCAACGTGATCGGGTCGAAGGTCCCCGGATACAAACCTACGCGCATCGCCCATGTCCCTTGGTCGTTTTATTGCGCGGGCACGCAACCGTAATGCGCGCGGGAATGCAAGGGGGATCGCCGGGGCTAGAAGCCCATGATCATCCCTTCGAGCGCATTCTTTTCCATGGAAAGCTCGGTCAGACGCGCCTTGACCACGTCACCCAGCGTGATGAGCCCGACCATCTGGCCGTTCTCGACCACGGGCATGTGGCGGAAGCGGCCCTCGGTCATGCGGGCCATCACCTGTTCGGACGTGTCGGACAGGGTGCAGCTTTGCACATCCGGGGTCATGTGGGTCTCGACCCGGTCCTCGAGACAGGCGGCACCACGATGGGCGAGCTCCCGCACGATGTCGCGCTCGGACAGGATGCCAACGGCACTGCGGCCATCGGCGGACACGACGACCGAGCCGATCCGCTTTTCCGCAAGGATCGCGGCCGCCTCTGACATTCGGGTGGCCGGGTCGACGCAGATCACCGCGTCGCTCTGTTTCGTCTCCAGGATTTTTTGAACCGTCATCGCGCTCCTCCGGTCATTTTGTGTCGTTTTCCAAAGGGTCTGTGCAATGTTCTGTTCTGTCAAGCATCAGCCTCAAGCCGGGCGACCTCGGCGCGGATACCATCGGCCAGCATCTCGGCCAGTCGGTTCATACGCTCCAGCCGTCGATCCTCTTCATGTCGCACAAGGTAGAAGGACCGCGTCAGGTGGACCTCATCGGGCAGGACCTTGCGCAGGAAGCGCGTCGAGGCGATGGCGAAATCGTGCATGACCCCGATGCCGCCGCCGCGCATCAGCCACTGGAACTGGACCGAGGCCGAGTTCGACACCGACCGTGCCGCATGCAGGCCAAGCTCGGCCAGATAGTCGAGCTCCTGATCGAAGATCATGTCCGGGATATACCCCACGATCCTGTGCCCCTCGAGATCGGCCACCGTCTCGATCGGGTCGCTCTGGCGCAGGTAGGACCGCGCGGCGGCCAGGCTCAGCCGGTAGTCGGTCAGCTTCTGAACAGTGACCTTGCCGGTTTCCGGCGGGCTCACGGCGATGGCCATGTCGACCTCGCGCTTGGACAGGTTCACCACCCGTGGCAGGGCCACGATCTGGATTTCCAACTCCGGGTTTTCGGCAGCGATATCCGTGCAGACCTGCGGCAACAGGAAATTGGCGCAGCCGTCGGGCGCGCCGATGCGGATCGTGCCGGTCAGCTGTCCCGCCTGGGTCGCCAGCGCTTCGCGACCCGCCTCGACCGCGGCCTCGGCCGCCTCGGCATGGCTCAGAAGCTTGTGCCCCTCGTTTGTGAGCGCATAGCCCTGGGGCGACTTGGCGAACAGCACCACGCCCAGCACCTCTTCGAGCCGCGCGACACGCCGGCCCACGGTGGCCGGGTCCACCCGCAAACGCCGTCCGGCTGCCGACAGGCTTTCATCGCGCGCCACGGCGAGGAAGACTTTCAGGTCATCCCAGGAAGGATCCATGCTCGCCCTCTGCAATTCTGCAAACTCTTTTTGTCAGCTTGCCTCTTTATCCATGAATTTTGCAAGCCTATCCTGCGCCCGATCCAAGGAGGAGCTAAATCATGCAAGACCTCAGCCATTACCTGAACGGCGAACACGTGGCCGGCACGTCGGGCCGCTTCAGCGATGTCTACAACCCCGCCACCGGCGAAGTGCAGGCGCGCTGCCCTCTGGCCTCGGTCGAGGAAGTGAACCAGGCGGTCGAAATCGCCGCCGCCGCCCAGCCCGCCTGGGGCGCGGTCAACCCGCAGCGCCGCGCGCGGGTGATGATGAAATTCGTGGACCTTCTGAACCGCGACATGGACAAGCTGGCCGAGGCGCTGAGCCGCGAGCATGGCAAGACCCTGCCCGACGCCAAGGGCGACGTGCAACGCGGGCTCGAAGTGGTGGAATACTGCATCGGCGCGCCGCAGATGCTGAAGGGCGAGTTCACCGACAGCGCAGGCCCGGGCATCGACATGTATTCCATGCGCCAGCCGCTGGGTGTGACCGCGGGCATCACGCCCTTCAATTTCCCCGCCATGATCCCGATGTGGATGTTCGCGCCCGCCATCGCCTGCGGCAACGCCTTCATCCTCAAGCCGTCCGAGCGCGACCCGTCGGTGCCGCTGATGCTCGCTGAACTCATGGAAGAGGCCGGTCTGCCCAAGGGCATCCTGCAGGTCGTCAACGGCGACAAGGAGGCGGTCGATGCCATCCTCGACCACCCGGTGATCCAGTCGATCGGCTTCGTGGGTTCGACCCCCATCGCCGAATACATCTATGGCCGCGGCTGTTCGAACGGCAAGCGCGTGCAATGCTTCGGCGGGGCCAAGAACCACATGATCGTCATGCCCGATGCGGATATGGACCAGGCCGCCGATGCGCTGATCGGCGCGGGCTACGGCGCGGCGGGCGAGCGGTGCATGGCGATCTCGGTCGCGGTGCCCGTGGGCGACGAGACCGCGGACCGCCTGATCGAAAAGCTGGTGCCGCGCATCGAAAAGCTGAAGGTCGGCCCCTACACCGCCGGCGACGACGTGGATTACGGCCCCGTCGTGACCGCCGCGGCCAAGGAGAACATCCTGCGCCTCGTGCAGTCGGGCGTGGACCAGGGCGCCGAGCTTGTGGTCGATGGCCGCGATTTCAGCCTGCAGGGCTATGAGGACGGCTTCTTTGTCGGGCCGCACCTCTTTGACCGGGTCACGCCCGACATGGACATCTACCGCAAGGAGATCTTCGGCCCGGTCCTGTCCACGGTCCGCGCGGGCAGCTACGAAGAGGCGCTGGGCCTCGCCATGGACCACGAATATGGCAACGGCACCGCGATCTTCACCCGCGACGGCGACACCGCCCGCGATTTCGCCGCCCGCGTCAATATCGGCATGGTGGGCATCAACGTGCCGATCCCGGTGCCGCTGGCCTATCACACCTTCGGCGGCTGGAAGAAATCGGGCTTCGGCGATCTGAACCAGCACGGGCCGGACGCGTTCAAGTTCTACACGCGCACCAAGACCGTCACCTCGCGCTGGCCCTCTGGCCTGAAAGAGGGCGGCGAATTCCACTTCAAGGCGATGGACTGAGCCAAACACCATGCACCGCAAAAGGGTCCGGGACCGTCCGGGCCCTTTTGCGTGTCCGCCCGCCGCAAAAGTCTTGGATCAAGACTTTTGCCAAGACTTTCCCTGAAAAGTCTTGGGGCTTGCCCTGCCAGTGCACAAAGGCTCAACTGGGCGGAACAACGGGAGGGGCGCGATGACGGAGCCGGATTTCACGCTGGGGGTCGAAGAGGAATACCTACTGGTCGACACCGAAAGCCTGGCCCTGGCCGAGGCGCCGGACGGGCTGATGGAGGCCTGCGCGGCCGAGCTCGAGGACCAGGTCAGCCCCGAATTCCTGCAATGCCAGATCGAGATCGGCACCCGGGTCTGCGCCGACATCGCCGCCGCCCGGGACGAGCTGCGCCGCCTGCGCGGCACGGTCTCGCGCATTGCGGGGCGCTTCGGTCTCGCCCCCATCGCGGCCTCCTGTCATCCGTTGGCGGACTGGAAGAACCAGCACCATACCGACAAGGACCGTTATAATGACCTGAGCCGCGACCTCGGCGGCGTGGTGCGGCGGATGTTGATCTGCGGCTGTCATGTCCATGTGGGCTTGGGCGACAATGCCCTGCGCGCCGACCTGATGCGCCAGGCGGCCTATTTCCTGCCGCATCTTTTGGCACTCTCCACCTCTTCGCCCTACTGGCAGGGTCAGGACACCCGGCTGGCCTAGTACCGCATCTCGGTTTCGACAACCTGCCCCGCACCGGCCCGCCGCCCCAGTTCCAGAGCTGGGAGGATTACGAGCGCTCGGTCCAGGCGCTGGTCGATCTGGGCGTGATCGAGGATGGATCGAAAATCTGGTGGGACCTGCGCCCATCCGCGCGTTTTCCCACGCTTGAGACGCGGATCATGGATGTCTGCCCGCGGCTCGAGGACACGCTGGCCCTTGCGGCGCTGACCCAATGCATCATGCGCATGCTCTGGCGGCTCAAGCAGCGCAACCTGCGCTGGCGCATCTATGACCCGTTCCTGATCTCGGAGAACCGCTGGCGCGCGCAACGCTACGGCGTGACCGAGGGACTGATCGACTTCGGCCGGGGCGAGATCGTGCCGATGGCGGAACTGACCGAAGAACTGGTCGGCCTGGTCGAGGAAGACGCGGGCATCCTGCGCTGCGTGCGCGAGGTCGAAAGGCTGGGACGGATCGCGCGGGACGGCACGAGTTCGGACCGCCAGCGCAAGATCGCCCGCGATGCCGAGGCCGCGGGCACCGATCACGAGGGGCAGATGCGCGCCATCGTCACCCACCTGATAGACGAATTCCACGCCGATCTCTGAGCGCTCGGCCCAAGCACAAAAAAGCGCCGCGGAGTGGGTTTCCGCGGCGCCTTGTGTGGCTGTTCCGATGGCGTGACCGGGTTCAGAGGCCAAGCGCCTCGCGGACCTGCTCCAGAACGCCGTTCAGCAGGTCGGGATTGTCCCGCGCCTGTTCAAGCGCCCGGGTCAGGGCCGTCTTGGTGAGCGCGTTGAGCTCCGAGCCCTCGACGGCTTCTACCGCGCGGTCGTAGTCGAACCCGTCCACGGTCAGAACCTCGCTGAGCGGGGCCGGGTCGGCGGCATCGCCCGCCGCTTCGACACTGTCGCCCGCGGCCTCGGTGGCGTCGGCGGCGCTTTCGCTGGCCGCATCGACCGCATCGCCGGTCTCTTCGATCGCCTCTGCGGTGCCTTCCGCGGCGTCCTGGGCCACGTCACCGGCGGCCTCGGCAGCTTCGCCTGCGGTTTCTTCGGCGGCAGTCAGGGCCTCCTGGGCGGTTTCTTCTGCGGCCTCTGCAGCTTCGGACGCAGTTTCGGTGGCCGTCTCCATTGCGTCGGTGCTGGCCTCGGAGGCTGCCTCGGCCGCCTCGTTTGCGGTTTCGGTGTCTGCGTCCGTGGCTTCTTCAGCCGTCTCGGCCGTCGCGTCTGCAGCCTCTTCAGCGGTTTGGGCTGCAGCTTCGGCAGCCTCTTCAGCTGTTTCGGTCGCTGCTTCGGCGGCCTCTTCGGCGGTCTCTGCCGCAGCGCCGACTGCGCCCTCGGCGGTGTCCATTGCGCCTTCGGCGGCCTCTTCCGCGGCGGTTGCGGCCTCTTCGGCGGTCTCTTGGGTTGCGTCGACGGCCTCACCGGCGGCGTTTGCGGCATCCTCGGCCATGTCGGTACCGGTCTCGACTGCTGTATCAGCGGCGTCGCCTGCGGCCTCGGCCGCGTCTTCGCCCATCTGCATGGCGTCGGACGTGGCCTCTTCGACCGCCTCGCCCGTCTGGTCAAGCATCTCGCCCGCGGCGTCGCCTGCCGCCTTGGCCGCATTCTGGGCTTCGTCGATCGCGCCCTCGACGGCATTCGCGACGCCTTCGGCGGCCTCTTCGGCGGCCTCGGTCACCGCATCCGCTGCATCGCTGGCGGCTGTTTCGGCCGCCTCGACCGCGTCACCGGCAGCTTCGGAGGCACTGTCGAGCGCATCGGGTGCCGTCACGCCGTCGCCCGACGGGGTCACCGCTTCGGGCATCTCTGCCTGCTGCCCGGTATACCAGTAATAGCCGCCCGCGGCGGCACCGATCACAACAAGTCCCAGGATCAGGTTACGCATGGTTCATTCCTCTTGTCAGTCGCCGCGCCACCATTGGGCATGGCTTTTCTGCATTGCCGAACACATGAGCCTTTTTTGGCGCAACGCAAGGGCAAAAGCCTGAGGCTCGGCCCGTTTCCGCCCATTTGGACCTTGAAAGAAACCCGTTCCAAGCGTACCTTCAGCGCTCGAAATTCCGAGAACGACACAAGGAACAAAACCATAGCCCGCAGACCCCACAACGCGCCGCCCACCCATGACACGGGCCCCCGCGTCAACGACAAGATCCGCGCCCCCGAAGTCCGCCTGATCGGCCCCGAAGGTGAAAATGTCGGCGTCGTCACGCCCCAGCGCGGCCGCGAGCTGGCCGATGCGGTCGGGCTCGACCTCGTCGAGATTTCGCCCAACGCCACGCCGCCCGTGTGCAAGATCATGGATTTCGGCAAGTTCAAGTATGAACAGCAGAAACGCGAGTCCGAGGCGCGCAAGAAACAGAAGGTCATCGAAGTCAAAGAGGTGAAGTTCCGCCCGAACACCGACACCCATGACTACGGCGTGAAGATGCGCAACGTCGTCAAGTTCCTCGAGAACGGCGACAAGGTGAAGGTCACCCTGCGCTTCCGCGGGCGTGAGATGGCACACCAGAACCTGGGCCGGGAACTGCTCGAGCGTGTGGCCGAGGATGTGAAAGAGATCGGCAAGGTCGAGAACATGCCGAAGATGGAAGGCCGCCAGATGATCATGATGATCGGGCCCTTGCCGCAGAAATAGGCGGCGACAGGCCTTTGGCACGACATCAACGCCCCGCCCGCGCGGGGCGTTTTTTGTGCCCGCGCAATTTTGCAGAGCGGCCAGCATACGGACCAACAAGGCGCCGCGACACGGAAAGGATCGCCCATGTGGGAAGCCCGGTATCAAAGCGACGACTACCTGTTCGGCACCGAACCCGCGGCCATGCTGACCGCCCGGGCAAACTGGTTCGCCCCGGGTCAATCGGTCCTGAGCGTGGCCGATGGCGAGGGGCGCAATTCCGTCCACCTGGCCGCGCGGGGCCTGGATGTGACGGCTTTGGAATACGCGCCCTCGGCCCTCGCCAAGGCGCGCAGGCTGGCGGAGGCGCGGGGCGTGACGGTTGCCTTCGTCGAGGCCGACGTGCTGGCCCATGACTGGCCCGAGGCGGCCTATGACATCGTGCTGGGCGTCTTCATCCAGTTCGTGGGCCCCGATGAGCGCGCGCAGCTGTTCGAGGGCATGGCCCGGGCGGTGCGGCCCGGCGGGCGCATCATCCTGCATGGCTACACGCCCAAGCAGCTGGACTTCGGCACCGGCGGGCCGGGGCGGCTAGAAAACCTCTACACGCCCGGGATCCTGCGCGCCGCCTTTCCCGGCTGGCAGGTCGACACCTGTGAAGCCTATGAAGCCCATATCGAAGAGGGCCGCGGCCATTCGGGCATGTCGGCCCTCATCGACTTTGCCGCGCGCAAGCCCTGAGGCCCGCGCGCAGCGGTCTTTGCTCCGCGATCAGAGCTGGTCTTCGAGGAAGGCGTTGAGCGCCGCCCAGGACTTGGTGTCCGCGTCCAGATCGTAATCGTTCGACCCGTAAACGGTGAAGGAGTGGCGCGCGCCGCCAAAGACCTGCGCGTCATGATCGACGCCCGCCGCCTGCAATTCGTCCAGGAGGGCCGCAAGGTCCGCCATGCCCGACACCGGGTCGGCCGAGCCATGGAGCAGCAGAACCGGCGCGTCGGTCGCGCTGTAATCCTGCCCTTCGGGCGTGCCGAGACCGCCATGGAAGCTCACGAAACCTGACACGTCCGCGCCCGCGCGGGCCATCTCGAGCGTGCCGGCGCCACCGAAGCAGTAGCCCATCACGACCACATCCGCCGATGCGCCATCCTGCGCGCGCAGCGCGTCGAGCCCGGCCTGAAGCCGGGCACGGAACGCCTCTCGGTCGCCATACATGGACCCCGACAGCGCGCGGTATTCATCGACGGATTGCGGATCGGTCTCCTTGCCGTAGACGTCGAGCGCGAAAGCCGCATAGCCCTGGGCCGCCAGCATCTCGGCGCGGCGCTCCTCGTAGTCGGTCATGCCGTCCCAGTCGTGGATGATCAGGACGCTGCCCTTGGTCTCTTCGAGATCGCCATTGACGGCGTAATAGCCTTCGAACTCGGTGTCGCCGACCGAATAGGTGACATAGCTGCCCTGGATCTCGGCCAGGGCCGGCATCGCGGTCAGCGCGGTGAGGGCTGTGCCGCACAGCGCGGCGGCAAGGGTCTTGGTCATGGGTTCACTCCCTGTTGGGTGGATTGACCCGTCAGAGGATAGTGCGCTCAGGTGTCGCGGCGACCCCTGCCCGCGCGGGGCTGCGGGCGCGTGGGGATTTCCTTCAAAAGCCCGCCGACACCCATGCCCGCGATGTCGTCGCCGCTGACGGGAATGCCGCAGGCGATGCGGCTCAGCACCCAATCCGCGCCGTTCAGCGCGGGCGAGCGGGCACAGCCCGGCAGGCCGATCACCGGCCTTTCGCCGATATCGCCCAGGAACAAGAGGTTGCCGGGATCCACGGGCATGCCGAACCGCGCCACCCGCCCGCCAGCGGCCATCAGAGCCGACGGACCGACATCGGCCGGGTCCGAGGTGGCAGATCCGGTCAGGATCAGGATCAGATCGCTTGTCGCGCGCGCAATCGCCTGCGCCAGCGGCTCGGCGCGGTGCTGCACATGCTCGACGGTGTCCAGCATCATCCCCAGTGCCTCCAGCCGCCCTGCGATGGCCTTACGCCCCTTGTCGCCTGCCCCGCCCGGGATCTCGGTCACGATCAGCGTGGCGCTGCGAAGGGCGGGACGGGCAAGGCGAATGGCCCCCTGCCCCGCGGCGCAGGCCGCGTCGAGCGCGGCACCCGGCACGCCATAGGCGATGATCTTGACCGTGCCGACCATGCCGCCCTCGGTCATCTGCTGATGGGGCGGCACGGTGGCCAGAGTGATCATAGGGTGCGCGCGGTTGAGCGCGTGCAGACGATCCGTGTCCATCACGACAACCCCCGGCCCGTCCGCGATCAGGTTCACGCGTCCGGTAAAGGCCTGCGTCAGGCGCAACCCGGCGGCGTCCGGGTCTGGCACGAGCGCGCGGGCCAGCCGGTCGGCGGCGGCGTTCTCGGCCACCTCGCCGGGCTCCAGTCGTGCGACGATGACGTGGGGCAGGCCCGCCGCGGTCAGCGCCGCGACCTCGTCCGCCCCGATCAGCACGCCCTTCTTCAGCTTGCGCCCGCCCAGGTCGACCGAATGGGCCAGGATCGCGCCCTGGGCCTCGGCCACGGGCTCGGGGCCGAATTTCATCCGCCCTTCCTCAGAACCCGGGTCATCTCGGCCAGGATCGACACGGCGATCTCGGCCGGGCCCGCCGCGCCGATATCAAGGCCCACGGGGCCGTGGATGCGCGCGATCTCGGCCTCGCTGAACCCGGCCTCGGTCAGCCGGTCCACGCGTTTCGCATGGGTCCGGGTCGACCCCAGCGCGCCGATATAGAAGACGTCCGAGCGCAGAGCGGCCTCGATCGCCGGGTCGTCCAGCTTGGGGTCATGGGTCAAAAGCACCAGCGCCGTGCGCGCGTCGAGCCCCACCTTGGCGATGGCCTCGTCCGGCCAGTCGTTCAGGATCGTCTCGCCCGGAAAGCGCGTCTCCGAGCCGAAGGTCTCGCGCGGGTCCACGATCACCGGATCGTAGCCCACCGCCCGCGCCATGGGCACCAGGCCTTGGGCGATATGCACCGCCCCCACCACGATCAGCCGCAGGGGCGGGTTGTGGATGGCCACGAAGGTCTGCCCATCCTCTTCAAACCCCGACCGGTCCATGCGGAAGCGGTCCGCGTGACCCTCTCCGGTCAGCTGCCGGGCGCCGGTCTCGGTGTTGACGACATAGGCCACGGGTCGCCGCGCGGCGCGAGCGGCGACCAGATCGGCCAGCATCGGCTCGGGCAAGACCGCGCCCACCGGCTCGACCAATACGCGGATGGTGCCGCCGCAGGCCAGGCCCACGGCAAAGGCATCACCGTCGCTCACCCCGAATTCAAGAAGCCGCGCATCGCCTTCGTCCAGCGCCTCCAGCGCCTCGACGATGACCGCACCTTCGACGCAACCACCCGAGACCGAACCCTCGATCTCGCCACCGCCGCCGATCACAAGCTGGCTGCCCACCCGGCGCGGCGCGCTGCCCCAGGTCTGGACCACCGTGGCCAGCACCGCCCGCTTGCCCGCGCGATGCCACTCCAGCGCGGTTTCCGGCATGTTGTCGAAACGCTCCATTCGCGTGCCTCCCTCGGGCGACATGCTGCCGGGCCAAGCCGGGGTGCGCAATGGAAAAGGGGCCGCAGATCGCGGTCCCCTATCTCTCAAGCGATGCGGGTCACTCGGCCGGTTGGGCCAAGCCCTTTTCCGGGGTCAGGCGCTCGGGCAGCACGAAGGCCACCATCACGAAGACCGCGCCAAGGGCCATGCCCAGAAGATCGCCGGGAATGCCCGTCAGGCCCTCGTAAGAGGCGCCGGGCACAGAGCCGAGCGTGACCTTGCCGCCCGCCACATTGTCCAGAAGGCCCGCGGCCTTCCAGGCCGGGTAGTTCGCCATATAGGCCGCCGCGCCCAAGAGACCGCCCGCGATGAAGAACAGCGCGTCCTTGCGGCCCGAGGCCGCGGCGCAAACACCGGTGCCAGGGCAGAAGCCCGATGCGGCCCAGCCCGCGCCCAGAAGCAGACCGCCGATGAAGACGCCCACATAGGCTGCCTTGACCGACATGTGGCCCACATCGACAAGGCCCAGCATCTGGCCGCCGAACATCAGGATCGAGCCGGTGCCGATGGCCAGCAAGATGGTCTTCATCAGGTGCAGGTTGGTGAGGTTCAGCATCTTGCCGATGAAGTTGGGGTTGGTGGCCCCGATCCGGTCAAGCGTGGCACCGAAGGCGGCACCGATCACGATAGCGAGGATGATTTCCATGGCTCAGGCCTCCTTTTTGTACATCATCAGGGCAACGGGGATCGCGGCGGCAAAGGCACCAGCGGCGAAGATGTAGCCCGACAGCGCGGTCTGCATCATGCCCGACATCATGTGCCCCGAGGTGCAGCCGCCCGCGAGGCGCGCACCGTACAGAACGACGAAGCCGCCCAGGAAGGCCACGGCATAGCGCTTGGCCGCGCTGTCGCCGAAATTGGCCCGCCACAGCGCAGGCATGGTGCCCTCGCCGCGTTCGAGCCCGCCGCGCGCGCGGACCGACAGAAAGGCCCCCGCCATCATGGCGAGAACGAAGATGAACGAGTAGTTCAGCGGGTTCGCGGCGCTCTTGGCGTATTTGCCGTCCAACTTGGCCATGTAGGCGTTGGTCGAGGTATAGCCGTCCTCGGTCTGGGTGATGAACCCGGGCGACACGGCATCTGCGACGATCCCGTCAAGGATCACGAATTGCGTGCTGACCCCGATCGGCTTGACCAGCAGCACGGCAAGAAAGAAGACGAAGCCCAGAAGCAGCCCGCCCGTTTTCCAGTTCAGTGTCATGGAGTTCCCCTTTTTTGACATTCTGAATATGGAATATCTTAAACATTCGGAAAGCTGCATGATTTAGATCAAATGAGGAGTGCGCCCTGAAGGGCAGGACTATCGCGCCAAACCGTGCGGACGCCCTTCGGCCTGCGGGCCTACCCCGCCCCGATCATCCCCATCAGCCGCGCCTTTTCCCCGCTGTCCGATGCGTTCGAGATCGCGACCGCCAGATCCTCCAGCGATTGCACCGAATGGCCCGCGCGGAAGGCGTCCACATGGGGCAGCATCGCCCGGATGCCAGCGGCCTTGGGCGCGAAGCCGTCCCAGCGCAGAAGCGGGTTGAGCCAGATAAGGTGGCGCGCGGTGAGGTGCAGGCGTTCCATCTCGCGCGCAAGGCCCTCGGGGTCGCCCCGGTCGAGCCCGTCGGTGATCAGAAGCACCACCGCCCCCTGCCCCATGACCCGGCGCGACCAGTCGCGGTTGAAGGCATGCAGGCATGTGCCGATGCGCGTGCCGCCCTCCCAATCCTGCGCCTCGGACCCGGCGGCGGCAAGGGCCGCATCCACGTCGCGGCGGGCCAGATGCCGGGTGATATTCGTCAGCCGCGTGCCGAAAGTGAAGGCGTGGACCTGCGCCCAGCCCGCGCCCTTCTGGTTCGACACGGCATGGAGGAAATGCAGCACCATCCGGCTGTATTGCGACATCGACCCCGAAATATCGCACAGCACCACGAGGTTCGGCCAGCGCGGGCGCGGCGCCTTGAGCGCGAGGGCGCGCATCTCGCCGCCCTGCCGCAGCGCCGCGCGCATGGACCGGCGCCAATCCACCTGCCGCCCGGTGCTGGACGGCGCCCCCCGCCGCGATGGCAGGGGCCGGACCGGCAGGGTCAGGCGGGCCAGCATGCGCTTGGCCTGCGCCACCTCTTCGGTGGACATCTGTTCGAAATCGAGGCTGCGCAGGCGTTCCTCGGTCGACATGGTGAGGGTCGAGTCGATCTCGATCTCGCTGCCCTCCTCAGGGTCATCCGACCCCTCGTCGCCGGGATCCTCGGGCTGCTGGCCATCCAGAAGCGCCTCGGCCGCGCGTTTCTCGGCCGCCTGCGCGCCGCGCTCTTCCTGCACGCCGCGGATGGCGGGCAGCATCATCGACATCATGTGTTCCAGGTAGCGCGGGTCGCGCCAGTAGAGTCGAAAGACCTGGGCAAAGACCGCGCGATGCTCGGGCCGCGCCACGAAACAGGCATGGAGCGTCCAGTAGAAATCCCGTTTCTCGGTAAAGCCCGCCGCCTCGACCGCGCGAATGGCGTCGATCACCCGGCCCGGCCCGATGGGCAGACCCGCCCGCCGGAGCGCGCGCGCGAAATGGGTGATGTTCTGGGCAAGCTTGGGATCCTCGGGGATCTCGAGGGGGGCGTATTCGGGCATGCGTCAGAGCGATTGGGGGCTCTGCCCCCAAGCCCCCGGAGTACTTATTGAAAGATGAAGCATCAGGCCGGTTCCAGGCTGGCCTTGGCCTCGTCGAGAAGCCGCTTGGCCTCGGAGCCCTGCAGTTTCTGGATGTCGTCCTGGTATTTCAGGATCGCGCCCAGCGTGTCGGCGATGACCTCGGGGCTCAGCTGGATCACGTCGAGGGCGAGCAGGCATTTGGCCCAGTCGATGGTCTCGGCCACGCCCGGTTTCTTGAACAGGTCCTCGGTGCGCAGCTGCTGGACGAAGGCCACGATTTCGCGGCTGAGCGTCTGGGCGGCCTCGGGCGCGCGGGCGCGCAGGATCTCGATCTCGCGCTCGAAAGCGGGGTAGTCGACCCAGTGATAGAGGCAGCGGCGCTTGAGCGCGTCATGCACCTCGCGCGTGCGGTTCGAGGTCAGGATCACGATGGGCGGCTCGGGCGCCGCGATGGTGCCGATCTCGGGGATGGTGACCTGGAAATCCGACAGGGCCTCCAGGAGGAAGGCCTCGAACGGCGCGTCGGTGCGGTCAAGCTCGTCGATCAGCAGGACCGGCGCGCCGCCCTCCTGCGGGCGCATGGCCTGCAAAAGCGGGCGTTCGATCAGGTAGTCGGGGCCGAACAGTTCCTGTTGCAGGATGTCCCGGTCGGCGTTCCCGCCCGCCTCGGCCGCGCGGATGGCGATCATCTGGGCGGGGAAATTCCATTCGTAGACCGCGCTCGCGGCATCGAGCCCCTCGTAGCATTGCAGCCGGATCAGCTTGCGGCCCAGACCGGCGGCGATGGCCTTGGCGATCTCGGTCTTGCCCACGCCCGCCTCGCCCTCAAGGAAGATGGGCCGCCCCAGCCTGAGCCCCAGGAACACCACCGTGGCGAGCGCTCGTCCGCAGACATAGCCCTCGTTTCCCAGCATCGCCTGTACGGCGTCGATCGATCCGGTCTTGTCCATGCGCGTCCTCCCGGGGGACAGAACTGCACGGGGCGCGGCGCGGGTCAAGCACCGGGTCAAGCACCGGGGCGCGGTGCGACGCGGGCTCAGTGCTGGGTCTCGCCCCGTTCGACGGTGAAAAAGAACGTGTCGTCGGGGTCGCGCGCCACGATCTCGTCGGGCACGCAGTCGGGGCCCGACAGGAACACGTTCGACCCGAAATGCGTGTGCATATGCGCCAGTTTCCGCATCCTCGGCCCGATCAGATCCTGGTAGAAATTGGCGTAGTTCTGGGTCTGTCGCAGGGCGTCGATCTTGGCGCGGTGGGCCTTGACGCAATGGGCGTGCATGGCCGCGATCTCGTCGTCTTCCATGAAGCGTGCCAGCTCTTTCTCGACCCGCGGGATCATCCGCTGGATCGAGGTGTCTTCCTCGGCGTTGTTGTTCATGCGAAACCAGTAGGACAGGCCCTGGTCGCGGTCGACATGGTTCACCCGGCCCCGGTCGCGCTTGACCAGAAAGCTTTCGGCAGAGCGCACGGCGTAGTGATTGAGCTGGACCATGTCATAGCCATAGGTCGTCACGGTCGAACGCCAGCCGTTGCGATACATGGATTCGGGCAAGGGCACGCCCGATCCGTTGACCCAGTTGATCTGGTCCACCAGCTGGGGATTGAGCCCCTTGGGCCGGTGCACGCCCAGTTTCTTGAAGATGCCGGTGTTCTGGAACAGCGTCTTGAAGCCCCAGGCCTGGTGCGGCTTGCGGGCATATTCCGGCGCGCAGCGGGTGAACTGGCGGATGATCAGGTCATCTTCGAATGCCGCGATATCGGCATTGCCGAAAAGCCGCCATGTCATGGCGATCATGTTGGCGTCGGGCACCGCGGCAAAGAGGTCGTCGAGCGTACCATCGCCGATCTTGATGTTGATGAACTCGTCCACGTCAATGCAGACCGCCCATTTCGCATCGGTGATGATCGGCAAAGCGGATGGGCGCGTCGTTGCGCACGCGCCAGGGATAGCAGGTGTGCCCCACCAGCTGGATCAGCCCGCCCCGTGCCGCCACCGCCCGGTCAAAGATCGTGCCCTCCCCGTCGTCGACGACGAGATCATGGACCTGCAGATTGGCGATGGCGCGCGCCTCGTGCAGGAAGCGTTCGCGCATGATCTCGAAGCAATGGAGCGCCCCGATGGGCGCGGTCCAGGGCGCGGCCGGCGGGATCTCCATCCGGTCCTTGCCCGGTGCTGCAGGCGCGCAAAAGGGATGTGCCTCGGGCGGCAGGTTGGGCTTGCCCAGCGGGTGATGCGCCCGCAGCACCGTGACCCGCAGATCGGCGTCAAGCGCGGCCACGCCCTCGGCGAGGGCCGCATCAAAGTCGGGCCGGTCGCCCGGGCGGGACCGGTCCAGGATGACGGCCCCGGTCAGCCCCTGGTGGCGCGCGTGATAGGCCAGCCATTCAAGTGTAAAGCACGCGACTTGATCTGACATTTCTGCTCTTATGGAGCGCAACAATGAGTGTCGACCAATGACAA
>CAJXWO010000018.1 GCA_913062865.1 uncultured Paracoccaceae bacterium
GTGCAGAGCTGAGCTACGAAAACCAACGCGAAGAAGGCGGAGAGCCGGTGGCCGATCTGCGCGCGCGGTTTTCGCCCGACATGACCGGGATCGAGGTGCCGCCCGAACGCGCCGCGTCGATGATCGACGAATATCCTGTTCTGTCGGTGGTGGCGGCTTTTGCAAAAGGCGACACTGTGATGCGCGGCGTCAAAGAGTTGCGCGTCAAGGAATCTGACCGGATCGAGGCGATGGCCACCGGCCTGCGCGCCAACGGTGTCGAGGTCGAGGACGGCCCGGATTGGTGGATCGTAAAGGGCCGTGGCATCGGTAACGTGCCCGGCGGGGCCACTTGCGCCAGCCACCTAGACCACCGCATCGCCATGTCGTTTCTGGTGATGGGGCTTGCCACGCAATCGCCGGTGCATGTGGATGACGGTGGCCCGATCGCCACATCCTTCCCGGTGTTCGAGCCGCTGATGGCCGGTCTCGGCGCCGACATTCGCCGCGGCTGAGGCGGCGGTCCGGTCGCCAGCCCACGGTCAGGCGATGCGCGGCTTGTTCCGGCAGTCGATTCGGGCTTGAAGTCGCCATTTGCCGCATGCACCGGAGAAAGTGGCTTACTGCTAAGAAATCTACGAGATGCATCCGCAGCAAGCGGTCTTAACTGATCTGGGCGCCTTGACTGGTCAGGGCCTCTTGCACCGCTTTGAAGGCCTGCGCATCTTTGGTCGCGATCCCGTCGCGGATCAGCGTGATGTCATAGCCTCGGTTCAAGCCCGCTTGCGCCGTGCGCGCGACCGCCTCCATGCCGTCGCGCCCGACCAGTTTAAGCCGCCCTACGTGCAGAACCTCAAACAACTGGTCCAGCGCACCTGTTTCAAAGCCGTCATCGACGCGTTTGACGATCACGTGATCGGCCATGCCCTTGAAAGGATCGGCCAGTTCGGTGTCTGGCCCGCCGCGTAACGGCGCGCCGGGCCGGGTTTTGCGGGCAATCAGGCGCGGTGCCAGTCCGCGCCATTCCTGCCTGAGTGCGATCACGGGCTGATCTTTGTGTCGGGCCAATTCGACCTCGCGGGCAATCGCGGCCTCAACCCGCGCACGGGTTGCGGCATCGTGATGCGTGTCGGTCCAAAAGGCCTGTTGGGTTTCGATCAGAACCAGCGCCGTGCCGGGGCGCGGGGGAATGCGCGGGCCATCGGTGGCCCGCACCATATACCGCGCTGTCACCCACAGCCACAGCCCTGACAGCCCCGTCAATATGGCCAGCGCCGCCCAGATCATGCAAGCCGCCTTGTCAACGCTACCCCTGTCTTTCGCTTATCTCCTACGGTCGGACCATGACCTGCACGGATCGGGCAGTCTTGGCAAGCCCGCAGTGCTGACTGCCGGGCTTGCCCTGTTGGTCGAAAGATTATTCAGCGGCGCATTTCATGGGGTTGTTGGGATGCGTCGTCCAATTGGCGTACGCGTCGCTGACGGTTTTTCCGGTGCGCGGGTCCACCTCGCCTGCGGGCAGGCGTTCCATGGTGATGCAGCCTTCGACGGGGCAGACATTGACGCACAGGTTACAGGCGACGCATTCGGCATCGATCACATCGAACACCCTGTCATCCGACATGGAAATCGCTTGATGGCTGGTGTCCTCGCACGCGGCATAGCAGCGGCCACATTTGATGCAGGCGTCTTGATCAATCCGCGCCTTGGTGACGTAGTTGAGGTTCAGATCCTGCCAGTTCACCACGTTGGGCACCGCGCGACCAACCAGCTCATCGACCGAAGCAAACCCCTTTTCATCCATATATTGCGACAGGCCCGAGATCATTTCCTGAACGATCTTGAAGCCATAGGTCATGGCCGCCGTGCAAACCTGCACATTGCCGGCCCCAAGCGCCATGAATTCGGCCGCGTCGCGCCATGTGGTCACGCCGCCAATGCCCGAGATCGGCAGGCCCGCCAGTTCGGGCGTCCGGGCAATCTCGGCCACCATGTTCAGCGCAATTGGCTTGCCCGCCGGGCCGCAATAGCCGCCATGCGCGCCCAGCCCGTCGATTGTGGGTTGCGGCGCGAATTGGTCCAGATCGACCGAGGTGATCGAATTGATCGTGTTGATCAGGCTGACCGCATCCGCGCCACCGTCTTTGGCGGCCTGCGCAGGTTTGCGAATGTCCGAGATATTGGGCGTCAGCTTGACGATCACCGGAAGGTCCGAATGTTTCTTGCACCATTCGGTCACCATCTGAACATAGTCGGGCACTTGCCCCACGGCGCTGCCCATGCCGCGCTCGCTCATCCCATGCGGGCAGCCGAAATTCAGCTCGACCCCGTCACAGCCGGTTTCGATCACGCGCGAAAGAATGTCTTTCCAACTGTCTTCGTTCACCGGGACCATCAGGCTGGCGATCAGCGCATGATCGGGGTAGTCGCGTTTGACGCGGGTCATTTCGTCTAGGTTGGTTTGCAACGGGCGGTCGGTGATCAACTCGATGTTGTTCAGTCCCAACAGGCGGCGGTCGGCACCCCAGATCGCGCCATATCGCGGGCCATTGACGTTGACGACGGGCGGGCCGTCTTCGCCCAGTGTTTTCCACACCACGCCGCCCCAACCGGCATCAAAGGCGCGGCGGACATTGTATTCCTTGTCCGTCGGCGGGGCCGAGGCCAGCCAGAAGGGATTGGGGCTGTGAATGCCCAGGAAATTGCTTGTCAGGTCAGCCATGGCGGTCTTGTCCTTTCCGTCGCGCGCCCCGGGGCGGGGTCATCCCATCAGGGCGGTGTGAATATCCTCGGCCGCGTCGCGGCCTTCGGCGACGGCGACCACGGTCAGGTCTTCTCCGGCGGTGCAGTCGCCCCCGGCCCAGACGCCCGGAACCGAGCTGCGGCCCGGACCAGTAACAGCGATCTTTCCGCCCTCGAGCGCGAGGCCGCCATCGGTGGTCAGCGTCTGGCCAATGGCGCAGAGCACCTGGTCGGCGGGCAGGCGCAGGGTTTCGCCCGTGCCCACCAGCTTGCCGCCCTCGTCGGCGGTGTATTCCAGTTCGATCTCGCGCACGGCGCCGTTGCCGTGGATCGCCTTGGGCATCACGCCCGCAAGGATGCGCACGCCTTTCGACGTGGCCAGGTCCTGTTCGTAACGGCTGGCGGGCATGCGGTCCTGGCTGCGGCGATAGGCGATGGTGACGCTTTCGGCCCCCAGAAGCTTTGCCTGCACCGCGGCGTCCACGGCGGTCATGCCGCCACCGATCACGACCACATGGCGGCCCACGGGCAGGCTGGTCAGATCCGGGGCCTGGCGCAGGTCGGCGATAAAGACTACCGCCTCGGACACGCCGTCGCGATCCGCGCCCTCGACACCCAGAGCGTTCACGCCCCCCAGACCCACACCGAGGAAGACCGCGTCATACTCGGCCTTGAGCGCCTCGAGCGTCAGGCCCGCGCCCAGCGCACGGTTGTACTCGATCGTGATGCCACCGATGGACAAGAGCCAGTCGACCTCGCGCGCGGCGAAATCCTCGACCGTCTTGTAAGAGGCGATGCCGTATTCGTTCAGCCCGCCGGGCTTGGGCTTGGCCTCGTAGATGGTGACGCCATGGCCCTTCATCGCCAGACGGTGTGCACAGGCCAGGCCAGCGGGCCCCGCCCCTACGACTGCCACGCGCTTGCCCGTCTCGGGCGCGCGGGAGAAGGGATGGATGTTGTGCGCCATCACCGTGTCGGTGGCGTAGCGTTGCAGACGCCCGATCTCGACCGGCTTGCCCTCGGCGGTTTCGCGCACGCAGGCCTCTTCGCAGAGCGTTTCCGTCGGGCAGACGCGGGCGCACATGCCGCCAAGGATGTTCTGTTCGAGGATCGTCTCGGCCGCGGCCTCGGGCTGGTCGGTCGCGATCTGGCGGATGAAGAGCGGGATGTCGATCGCCGTGGGGCAGGCCGTGATACAGGGCGCATCGTGGCAGAAATAGCAGCGGTCGGCGGCAACGGCCGCCTCGTGCGAGTCCAGGGGTTCATGGAGGTCCCCGAAATTCTCGCGCAGCGTGGTGCGGTCAAGCCGCCCCGCAACGATCCCAGGGGCATGGGTGCCGGTCATGTCGCGCTCCTTCATCCGTTTCGAACAACTGTGCCACGACATGATTTTTTATCAAATGGTAAATTCCTGACGCGCCAAAAAGCGGATCTTTGGTGCCCTGGCAGGGCCATGCCCGTCCAGATTGCACAGATTTTGAGCAGACCCGCGCGCTTAGGGGATGGATCAGACCGCCGCGGCCTCGGCCCGACGCGCCCAAAGCCGGTGCAGCAGAACGACAGCCACCGCCCCGGCGATGCCGATCCACATGACCGTCGCGGTTTTCCAAAGAACAAGAACGGCAAGGACCAGGCGCAGTGCGACCTCCCATCCCGGCATCGGGCCGCGGTCGAACCGGGTCAGCGCCGATGCGACGAGATAGAGTGCCACGATCAGTTTGAGTCCCAGGAACGCCAGTCTGGCAAGATCCGGCTCCGTGCCATAGCCGGGCAAAAGCGCCTTTCGGCCCGCGGGATCGGTCACGGTCACCGCCTCTTCGATCAGTAACAGCTCGGGATACCAGGCGAAGATGAAGGGGATCGTGAACATCACGATGCCCACGCGCACGGCAGCGACGCCGGTGCGCATCGGCTCGGTCCGGGTGATCGAGGCAGCCGCAAAGGCCGCGACCGCCACGGGCGGCGTGATGGCCGACGCGACGGCGAAGTAGAAGACGAACATATGCGCGGTGAACAGGCTCACGCCCAAGTTCGCCAGAAGCGGGCCCAGCAGCAGCGCGACGTTCACATAAGCCGGCACCGTGGGCATCCCCATCCCCAAAAGGATCGCACAGCCCATCGCGCAGGTGAGCGCCAGCATCAGGTAGACGCCGCCGTCGATATGGATCTCGGCCCCGGAGATCCGGATCGTCTGCGCGGTCTCCAGCCAGGTCGTGACGGCGCGGGTCAGCTCCCCGGTCAGGCCGCTTTCGTTCAGAAAGGCCGAGATGATCGAAACCGCGAAAAGCAGAAGGAACAGGCGTGACAGAAGCAGCCCGCCCTCGGCCAGGGACACCAGCACCTTGGAGGGTTTCGCACGCGTCTCGGGATCGAGGAACAGAAGCGGTATCAGCACCGCAACCGCCCACCACCCGGCCGAGACCGCGTCGCCCGTGGCGTTGGTGATGGTCTGCACCACGGCCCCCGGCAGGACCGCGGCCACCAGGCCGGTGCCCACCGTGTCCTTCGAGCCCAGAAGCAGGATCAGGATCACCGTGATGGGCGCGAAGATGATCACCAAGTTGAGCCAATCCTGCCGGTTCATCACCAGATCGTCGGGCACGGTGCGCATCGCCTCGACCCGGTCGCGGCGGGCCTGGAACATCACAGCCAGGAAGATCGAAAAGAAAAAGGCCATCGCGGGCAGAAAGGCTGCCGTGATCACCTTGGTATAGGGCACCGAGGTCAGCGCCACGAGGACGAAGGCCGCCACGCCCATAACCGGCGGCATGATCTGACCGCCCGACGAAGCCGCGGCCTCGACCCCGCCGGCGAACTGGGGCGAGAACCCGGTGCGTCGCATCATCGGGATGGTAAGCCGCCCGGTCGACAACACGTTGGTCACCGGCCCGCCGGTGATCGTGCCGAACATGGCAGAGGACACGATGGCCGCATGGGCCGGGCCGCCGCGCAGGCCCTTGGTCGCGCGCACCGCCAGCTTGATCAGCGACACGCCGCCTGCCGAGGTGCCGAACAGCGCGCCGAGAATGACGTAGGGAAAGACCTGGCTGACCACGATATCCATGAAGCGGCCCATGAAGCCATCGGGCGTGATGAACACATTGGTGGCTTTCTGGATGGCCGCCGCCGTGGCATCGCCGCCATCGGCCCCCAGCTTGGTCAGCAGGAAATTGTTGTCACTCAGGTCGAAGACCCAGATCAGCGCGGTCCCCACCGTGTAGAGCACGACCAGCGAGGCCACGATGACCATGGGGAGGCCCCAAACCCGCACATTGTAAAGAAAGAACAGCGTGATGATCGTGAAGAGCAGCGGGATGATCCAGATGCCAAAGCGCGCCTGGCAGGCGGGCACCTCGGCCTCGAAGGAGATGCCCGGGATCACCCCGGCCGACCGTTCAGCGGCATCCTGGATCAGGCGGGCGCGCTCTCCGGTGATCTGGTCGATCAGGCAGACGCTGTCGATCTCGACAAGATAACCCAGCGCCCCCAGGAATGCGCCCAGCACCAGGCCAAGATCCAGCAGCAGCCCCAGCCAGGCGATCCGCGGGCGGCGGTCCCTCCACGCGCGGTAGACGCTCGCATCGAGCGCGACGATCACCATCATCACGAAAAAGACCGGTGGATAGAAATACTCGGTCGGGAACCCCGAGACACGGAAGAAGGGCTGACCCGTCACGTCCCGCGCCCAGTCTTGCAGGCCGGGGATCTCGGGCATGGTGTTGAGCATGCCTGCAAGCACGAGGATCAGCGCGAGGAAAAGGGCGATGCGCTGGCCCAGTCCGCGCGAAGGGGCCTGAGGGTCTGTCATGTCGGAACCTCGGGAAAAAGGGCCCGGCCCAAGCCGGGCCGGACCTGCCTGGGGCTAGGCCGCGCCTAGGGGCGCAGGCAGTCCGCGACCGTGTGTCCGGCCTCTTCGAAGGCGCGGATCGCACCGGGATGCATCTTGACCTGGACGGCCCCGCAGGCCCCCTGGCTCACGCCGTCGATATCGCCGAAGGTCATGTTCAGATAGGGACCCCGGGGCGAGCTGGTCTTGAACCGTTCTTCACCCGCCAGAAAGGCCTTGGTCACCTGGTAAGCCAGCTCTTCGTCGAAGCCCGCGGGCACGATCTGGCCAAAGGCGGTCGCGAAGCTGTCGAAGGTATCGTCATCGGTCACGATGGTGATGTCGTTGCCCGCATAGGCCTTGCGCACCTCCTCGACCGGCACCGAATAGGGCGCATGTCCCGGTGCGGCCACGATCTGCTGACCCAGCTCGCTGTTCAGAAGATCCGAGGGAACGTCGTAGATGGTGATGCCGCCTGCAGCAGCGATGGCGATCTGGCGCCCCGAAGGCAGACCTTCGGGGATGGTCCACGCATCGGCCTCGCCCCCTGTGATCGACGACACGGTATCGGGCCAGGGGGTCTGGATACCCTCGTACCCCTCGCCGTCCTTCAGGCCCGACAGAAGCTGGATCATCGCCCGCCCCGAAGTCAGCGCGGCGCCGCGCGGCGGCCCGTTCCAGATGCGCAGACCTTCGAGGTTGCGAATATCCTCGACCGGGTTGCTGTTGAAGTAGCCGAGCATCTGGGCCGAGCCGGCGTTGAAGAACAGCACGCGGATGTTCTCGGCCAGTTCCGCGCCCTTTTCCGGGCCAAGCCCGCTATAGGGCCCGATCCCCCGGGACATCAGGAAGGGCAGGATCAGTGGCGCGGGCGCCATGTCCAGGCGCCCCTCGGCCACGGCCTGCACGGAATTGGTCAGCGTCGCGCCTTCGGTGATTTGCATCGTGGCGACACCGGCGCTTTCCAGAACCGCGGCCAGAGTCGTGTCGATGTAATGCGGGGTCGACCCCGGCGTCGTGGTCTCGGCCGTCAGCGTCGCCTGCGCCTGAGCCGCCAAGGGCGACACCGCAAGCACCGCCGCGATGAGCGAGTTTCGTATCATCTGTTTCCTCCCTTTGGTCTGCGCCGCCTCCCTTGGCGCAGCGCCCGGTTTGCCCGGGTCGCGAAAAGCGTCGCAAAAATTATATGACTTGTCACGCTCTTTTTTTCGCGCTTTTATCGACCCGTGGAGGAGACCATGGCGAAACACTCAGACTGGCAAGCCGAGCGCATCCGCGCCCGCCGCATGCGCGAATCGCAGAACCTGTTTTCGCGGTTACCAGCGACCTACGCGGCGTCACGCACCCAGGGGCAGAGGTTCCTGCAGCATGCGGGCGGGCTGTCCATCGTCGAATGGCGGGTGCTGTGGAATCTGACCGAGGCAGGCCCCATGTCGATCCGGGACATGGCCGAGATCCAGCGAACGGACCATTCACTGCTCAGCCGCGCCCTGCCTGAAATGCGGCGCAAAGGCTTCGTCACGATGGAGCGCGACCCCGAAGACGGACGCCAGATGATCGTCGCGATCGCGCCTGCGGGGCGGGCGGCCTACGACTTCGCGGCCCCGATCATGCAAAAGCGGCGCGACGCGCTGCGTGGTGCGTTCTCGGCCGAGGAACTGGCGACATTCGTGGCACTTCTCGACCGGTTCGAGGATTTTCTGAGGATCCCCGTCGAAGACCTGTTGGGCAAGGAGATGGCAGAGTGAGCGAACACCCGAACGTCCTGTGGATCATGGCCGACCAGCTGCGCTTCGACTACCTGAGCTGCTACGGGCACCCCCATCTGCATACCCCGCACATGGATGCGCTCGCCGCGCGCGGGGTACGCTTCACGAATGCCTATGTCCAGTCGCCCGTCTGCGGGCCGTCGCGCATGTCGGCCTATACGGGCCGCTACGTGCGCAGCCACGGCTCCACCTGGAACGGGATGCCCCTGCGCGTGGGCGAGCCCACCTTGGGCGATCATCTGCGGGCGGCGGGGGCGCGGGCCGTGCTGGTTGGCAAGACCCACATGGCCGCCGATGCCGAGGGCATGGCCTGGCTGGGCATCCCTCCCGACAGCGAGATCGGCGTGCGCGTGTCGGAATGCGGGTTCGAACCCTTCGAGCGTGACGACGGCCTGCACCCCGACAGCGCGCGGCAACGGTGGTCGGCTTATGACGACTACCTCGTGTCGCAAGGGTTCGAATCGGACAACCCGTGGGGCGATTTCGCCAATTCCGGGCTCGACGAGACCGGCGAACGATTGTCGGCCTGGCTGCTGAAGAACTCGCGCCTGGCCGCCAACGTGCCCGAAGAACACTCGGAAACCGCCTACATGACCGACCGGGCCATGGCCTTCATGGAAGACGCGATGGCCGATGGCCGCCCCTGGATGTGCCACCTGTCCTACATCAAGCCCCACTGGCCCTATATCGTGCCCGCGCCCTATCACGACATGTATGACGAGCGGCACATCGTGCCCCCCGTCCGGTCCGAGGCCGAGCGCGACACGGACCATCCGCTGATCCGCGCCTATCACGCCGCCCGGGTCTGCAAGAGCTTTTCGCGCGACCATGTCCGCGAACACGTGATCCCGGCCTACATGGGCCTGATCAAGCAGCTTGACGACAATCTCGGACGGCTCTTTGCCTGGATGGACGACAAGGGGCTTAGCGACAACACGATCATCGCCTTTACCTCGGACCATGGCGATTACATGGGCGACCACTGGATGGGCGACAAGGATTTCTATCACGAGATGGCGGTCAAGGTGCCGCTGATAATCGCCGATCCGCGCCCCGAGGCCGAGGGCACCCGCGGCCATGTCTCGGACGATCTGGTCGAGATGATCGACCTTGCCCCCACCTTCATGTCCGCGCTGGGCTGCCCGCCCAAGCCCCATGTGATCGAGGGGCGCGACCTGACGCCGATCCTGCATGGCACCGGCGGCTTTTCGCGCCGCTATGTCATCAGCGAGCACGATTATCACTGGTCGGACATGGCGAGCCTGCTTGATGTGCCGCAAGAGGATGCGCGCACGATCATGATCTTCGACGGGCGCTGGAAATACATCCGCTGCGAAGGCTTCCGACAGGTGCTGTTCGACCTGGAAAGCGACCCGCAGGAGCTGACCGATCTCGGCGCGTCCGAGGCCGAGGACCACGCCGCCGTGCGCCGCCGGATGGAGGCCGCCCTTCTGACCTGGGCGACCCGGCATCACACCCGTATCACGGCAACGCCGCAGGTACTGGCCGGGCAGAAACGGGCGGCCGCAACGGGTATCCTGATCGGGTTCTGGGACGAGGCCGAGTACGAGGCCGAGACCGACATCGCCTTCGACAGCCTGCAGCCGGCGGGCAAACCCTGAGCGCAGGCGCCCGAGTGGCTTGATATGGGTCATGGTGGGCAGGTGCGTCCCCGTGGACCCTGCCCGCGGGGCGTGACATCATGTTGCCCCGCAACGGCGGAGCCATAGCAGCCATGCAGACCCCGACCAGATGTCTTTCCCGGGTCACGGCCCGATCCGGAGTGCCAACGCAAAGACCTGCCGGGATCGCAAGATGACCGCGCAGACCGGCCTGACCTCTGACGAGGCCCGCGCGCGGCTGGCATCGGTCGGCCCGAACCAGATCGCCGAGACCGAGCGCGTCTCGTACCTGGCGCTCTTCGCGCGGCAGTTCGCGAGCCTTCTGATCCTGATCCTCTTCGTGGCGGCAGGCATCGCGCTCGCCATGGGCGAGACGGTGGATGCCATCGCGATTCTGCTGGTAATCGCGCTGAACGGCATCCTGGGCTTTGTCCAGGAATGGCGCACCGAAACGGCGCTGGCCGCGCTCAAGAACATGTTGTCGACCGAGGCGATGGTCATGCGCGACGGCCGACAAATGCGCATAAACACGCGGGAGATCGTGCCGGGCGACCTCGTGATCCTCGAAAGCGGCGACAAAGTGCCTGCGGATATCTCGCTCGTCACGGCGATGGCGCTCAAGGTCGATGAAAGCGTGCTGACCGGGGAATCCCTGCCGGTGGGAAAACGCGTGGAGGGGGACGCGCGCAAGCTTTTCGTGGGGTCGAGCGTGGTGGCCGGGCGTGCCGAGGGCATCGTCGAAGCCACGGGCGCACGCACCGAGTTCGGCCAGATTGCCGAGCTGACCGCCTCAATCGACCAGGGGCAGACCCATCTTCAGGCGCAGTTGGGCACGCTGGCGCGGCTTCTGGGACTGCTGGCGATCGGCCTGGCCGCTTTGGTGGTGGCGACCGGCCTGCTCGTCGGCCGCCCCGTGGACGAGATGTTCTTTACCGCCATGGCGCTGGCCGTGGCGATGGTGCCCGAGGGGCTGCCCGCCGTGGTCACCATCACGCTCGCACTCGGGGCCTCGGCCATGCTGCGGCGCAACGCGCTCGTGCGGCGGTTGCAGGCGATCGAGACGCTGGGCTCGGCCAACGTGATCTGCACCGACAAGACCGGAACGCTGACCGAAAACGCCATGACGGTCACGGATATCTGGACGCCCGCGCGGCGCTACGCGGTCTCCGGCACGGGATACGACCCGGCGGGGACCATCACCGCGGATGGTGAGCGGGTGCGCCATGCCGACGATCCCAACCTCGCCCGCGTGGCCGAGGTGGCGCTGGCCTGCAACCACGCCGCGCTCGATCATGGGGACACGGGGTGGACCATGGTCGGCGACCCGACCGAGGGCGCGCTTGTCACAATGGCCTACAAGGCCTGGGCGCCCCTGCCCGAGACATCCGCGCGCCTGTCCGAGATACCCTTCGATGCCGACCGCAAACGCATGAGCGTAGCGATCCGCGCCCACGGTCAGCTATGGCAGATGGTCAAGGGCGCGCCCGAAGCCGTGCTGGAGGTCTGCGACCGCGTCGCCGCTGGCCCCGAGGGCACGGCGCCCCTGACCAACGCGATGCGCGAGACGATCCTTTCCGCGGTGACCGAGCTGGCGGAGTCGGGCAAGCGGGTGCTGGCTCTGGCCCATCGCCCGGTCGAGACGGCGGATGCGGCAGAAGCAGAGGAACAGCTGATCTTCCTGGGCCTCGCCGCGATGATCGACCCGCCCCGCCCCGAGGTGGCCGGCGCTCTGTCGCTGTGCCGCAAGGCGGGGATCCGCGTGATCCTGATCACCGGCGACGCGCCCCGTACCGCCGCGGCCATCGGCGCACAGATCGGACTGGACACGCGGCGTATGCTTACCGGGGCCGACCTGGACCGGATGGACGATGCCGCGTTGCAAGAGGCGCTGAACGACGGCGCACATTTCGCCCGTACCGCGCCTGCGCACAAAATGCGCCTTGTGGATGCGCTGCAGGCCCAGGGCAATCTCGTGGCCATGACCGGCGACGGGGTGAACGACGCGCCCGCCCTGCGCCAGGCCGATATCGGCGTGGCCATGGGGCGCCGCGGCACCGATGTCGCCAAGGAGGCCAGCGACCTTGTCCTGACCGATGACAATTTCGCGTCCATCGTCGGCGCGATCGAGGAAGGGCGGCGGCAGTTCGCGAATATCCAGCGCTTCATCCGCTATCTGCTCGCCTCGAACGCGGGCGAGATCGTGGCCATCGTGATCAACCTCTTCCTTGGCGGGCCGCTGATCTTTCTGGCCACGCAGATCCTGTGGATGAACCTCGTCACCGACGGTGTCACCGCCGTGGCCCTGGGGATGGAGAAACCGGCCCCCGACCAGATGTCGGAAAAGCCACGCCCCAAGGACAGCCCGATCCTCGATGGCGCGGGCCTTTTGCTGATCCTAGCTTTCGGCACCTATACCGGGCTGATGAGCCTATGGCTGTTTTACAGCCACTTGCCCCTTGGCGCCGATACGGCGCGCACCATCGCCTTTAGCGCCATGGTCGTGTTCGAAAAGACCAGCGTCTTTGCCTTCCGGTCCTTCCGCCTGCCGATGCACCGGATCGGGGTGTTCTCGAACCGCCCGCTGCTCATCGCCTTTGCCGCAACGATGGGGGCACAGGGGCTGGCCGTCTACTGGCCACCGCTCCAGCACCTCCTGGGCACCGTACCGATCTCGGCCGCACAGCTGGGCCTGATCGCGGCCTGCACGCTGCCGTTGATCGTGGTGCCCGAGCTGGTCAAGCGCATCCGTTACCAAGGGTGAAGGCCGCCCGCGCCCGTGGCCCTGCATGCGCCATTCGGCCCGTCACTCGGCGACAAGGCTGCGCATGTGCCACGCGAGACACCGGTTCGAGCTGAGTACCGGAAGACCCAGCTCTGCCTCGAGCCGCGGCAACACCGTACACGTGCGCAGGTTGGTGCAGGACAGAAAGAGCGCGTCGGGCTGCGATCCGGCGGCCAGCCGCCGTGCGGCACTGGCAATCGAGGCGGGGTCGATCCGCGCCACCCGGGCCTCGACCTCTTCTCCGAAGGACAGGTTGTCGACGACCTGCACCCCCTCGGCCTCGAAGGCCGTGCATAGGGGGTCTGAGACCGACGGCAGGTAAGGCGACAGGACCGCGATCCGGGACCGCCCCAGCGCGCGGAGATTGGCCACGGCAGCCGTCAGGGGGTTGGTGACCGCCCGCGTCGCAACGCCCTCGCGGATCAGGGCCGCGACGCGGTCCGCTCCGATCAATGCGGTGCCGGATGTGCAGGCATAACCGATCACGTCGAAGCCTGCTGCCGGGGGCAAAAGGCACGCAGCGGCGGTCAGGTGACGTTCCATTTCGGCGATGCTGTCCGGGGTCAGGTCGTCCCCGGACGCGACGCGCGTGACATAGAGCCGTGCCTCATCGACCGGGATGTCGCGACGCATCTCGAGCTCGATTGTTTCATCGACCCGCAACACCACCAGGCCCATGGCGGGTGTGCCGGGCTCCTGCAGGCGATAGGGGGCTGTCCGGGTCATGGCACCTCCGGCAGGTCGCGCGGGGCGCGCGGCGACAAAAGCTCGGCCCCGTCCGCGCGCAGAACGATGTTTTCCTCGTGCACGAGAAGCCCGCCTGACCCCAACCTTGCGCCTGGCTCAAGGGTCAGCACCATGCCTTCGCGCAGCTCGGTCACGTCCCGGGGCGTGAAGGACGGCCATTCCGTCAGCGTGACGCCCAGCCCGTGCCCAAGCCGTCCGCCCAGCGGCGCGAGCCCGCGGGCGCTCATTGCGTCCCGAAGCAGTCTGTGCACATCGCATGCCAGATGGCCGGGGCGGACCATGCCCAGCACCTGCTCCGTCGCCTCCCACAGCGCGGCGTGCGCGCGACGCACCTCATCGCTGACCGGACCAACCGCGTAATTCCTGTCGAAATCGCAGAAATACCCCTCGCGGACGGCCCCGGTGTCGAGCATGAGCACATCCCCCTGCGCCAAGGGAACGGGTCCCGCGGGCGAGATCACGTCGCGATACCCGGCCTGCCCTGCGCCCCCCGCGACATAACTGACCCAGTCAGCGCCCGCGGTCAGCAAAGCGACCTGAAAATCGCGAAACACCGCGTCCAGCGGGCGCCCGGATGCGGCGAATTCGGGCACGCGGTCAAAAGCCTGCCCGGCAATCCCACAGGCGGTGCGGATCTTGTCGATCTCGACCTCGCTCTTGATTTCCCGCACGCACTGCAAGGGTCCGGTTGCGTCGGAAAAGCGACGTGGCGCGATGCCCGTTGCGACGCGATCGAAATCGGCCAACGGCATGCGCAGATGGGTTTCCAATCCCATCGGAACACCGATCCGGGCGGTATCGGGGACAAGATCGCAGATGGTGTCGATCAGAAGGCTCACGCCGTCATCGGCCGGGTCGGGCGCATCCCATGTCCGAATATCCGTGACCCAGGTGCGGCGCATAAGGTCGGCCCCGATGGACGGGATCACGGCCACCGGCCCGCCGGCGTGCGGCACCAGCACGAACCACGGCCGCGCCGGGCTTTCCCAGAACCGGGTGAGGAACCCGGTGACATAGAAGATGTCCGGCGCAGAGGTCAGCAGCACCGCGTGGAGCTTGGCGGCGTCCAGCGCGGCCTGCAGCGCCGTGACACGCCGCCTGAACTCCCCGGATGGGAAAACAAGCGATTGCTCGTTTTCCCGATGATCTTGCGTTTGCGTCTCCACGTCCGCAGCCCCCAGCTTGCCGACCCAGTCTAGCCCCTTATTGCACCGGGCGATCAACCCGAAACGCTGCGCATGGCAAGGTTTGACCGCTCAGCCCGCCCAGGTCGGTCCGGCAGGGTCGTCGGTGGCCACGATATGATAAAGGGCCGCCTCTCCGGTCATCGACGGGACGGCGCTGTGTGGCAGGGTTTCGGGCACCGACATCGTGTCGCCGGGGGCGAGCGTGGTACTGCCACCCTCCCACTCGACGCGCCAGTGCCCTTTGACGGGCATCAGGACAGACGGGCGATCATGCGCATGCCGGGCGCCTGTCGCGCTTGCGCGGGTGATGAAGTCGACCTCGAAGCCCGGCTTGTCCTTCAACAATCCGGTCTCGCCGATCACCTTGCAGGGCACGCGGTCGGCCAGGGCCACCATATCCCAGTATCGCGCCACGTGGTTCGGCAGCACATCGGCGGTGGTGGGCTCGGGACGCTTGGCCAGTTCCGCGTCGCTCATCAGCGGCATGGGCGACACGCCATCGGGCAACGCCTCGCCCTTCTTCGTGTCATAGAGCTTGCCGTTCTCGCCCAGCACCAGGCCGTGATCGGCCGCGTCCTGGATCACTTGCGGTGCCCACATCACGCCGCCGCCCGCATCGTCACCGCCCAAGATCGCCATGATCATGCCGTAGTCGGTGCCGATGTTTTCAAACCCGCGGAAGATGCCGGTGGGAATGTTGAAGATGTCACCCTCTTCGAGCACCACTTCGCCGGCGGTGCCCCAGCGGCCCCAGAAGAACCGCCAGCGCCCGGACAGGACAAAAAACGCCTCGGCGGTGCGGTGATCGTGCAGCGAGTTGCGACACTTGGGCGGCTGGCCCGCCGCCCCGATGTTGAAGCCGTGCGGGATCGAAATATGCACATGCTGGTCGGGAGATTCCGACACGCCGCCGCCGATGATGGAAAAGTTCTCTTTCTGGTCCGATCCGGGGGTGTGGGCGTCGATAAAGGCGGTCTTGCAGGGTTTCAGTTCGCCGTAGCGCACGATGCGCGCATCCATGTCTTGCGGTGTCATGGGGTGTCTCCTGTGATGTCCGTTACTTGGTCGAAAGGGGTTGGGCAGGGGCGTCAGCCCAGCCCCGGCGGACGCAGGTTCAGGCGGCGCGCGCGACGGCTTGCCAGGAAGACATGCAGGCGGCCAAGCGCCCGGGACGGTGCCTCGATCATAGATCACCCGTGTGCAGCAGGATCTGTTTCCAGATCGCGGTTTCGTCGAAGATCGCCCATTCCCGGCGCAGCTTTGGCTCCCCCGCGACAAGGGCGCCGAATTCCGCATGGCTGATGCCCATCACATGCACCTCTGCGCCGGTGGGTGTCCCGAAGGTGCCCCAGCCATCGTGGCGGCCATGAAGGCTCCAGCGGATCGCGGCGCGGGGCGGCATCATCGGATCGTCTCGGCCGATGACATGGTGGATCTCGAAGACGGCACTGGGGAAGGAGGCGCGCAGCCCCATCCAGAACCGGTCGGCCCCGTCATGGGACAGCGCATCGACACCGCCGGGATAGGCTAGATTCGCGGCACGGTCGTATTCCTGCGGGATCACGGTGAAATCGGCGGCCATGATGCGGGTCAGGATATCGGCATAGCGTTGACCCCAAGGGTTGTCATTGCCCCGCCCCGTATAGGGACCCGGCACGTCTACGGCTGGCGTGAAGGGGCGCAAGGCGGCCTCGGGTCCGCCTTCGCGTGCGATGAGGTCCCGGGCATAATCGCGCGGCTCCCAGCCCAACTGGCGGACGATGGCACCCTGGTCTCGGATGAGCCATTCATCATCGATCCGGTTCGCGATCGCGTGGCAATCGGCCAGGATGCGATAGTGCAGCGTCTTGCCCGTGGGCGCGCCGTAAACGCCGGGATTGGCGTGGGTCGCGGTCGAGTGCAAACGGTGCGACGACAGCATGCCGTCTTCGGGCGTGCCGCTCCAGATCACGTCCTCGCCAAAAAGCGTCCGGTCGGGAAACTCGGCCAGCGTGGCCATGGTCGCGGCAATGACGCCCTGGTTGCCCACGACGACCGACGCTGGTGAGCGCACAACGATATCGGGTGCATAGTAGTCATGGAGCGTCGCGATGCCGCGATCCTCCCATATCTCCTTGGTGATGCCGATGATGTAGTCGGGAAAATCCCGAAACTTCGGGTCGAAGCCCTTCATGATGTCCATCCTTCCGGTATCCGCGCCGAGCCGCGCACGATCAGGGGCCCGTCGATGGCGATCATGCGCGGCGGGGCGCTGTCAGAGCATTCGATCTGGTCCAGCAGGATGCCGACCGTTTCCTCGACCATCAAATTGGCACGCTGGCGCAGCGTGGTGAGATTGTAGGCGGGCCAGGCCGAGGGGGGCACATCGTCATAGCCCACCACCGACACGTCACCGGGTACATCGAGCCCCAGTTCGAAACGCAGCACGTCCATGACGGCGATGGCCATGTGGTCATTGGACACGAACACCGCATCTGGACGGTCGGCGACGGGCAGGTCGAACATCGCGCGGGCGGCGGTCCGGGCCGTCTCGGCATTGAAGTTGCCGATGCCGCGGGCAAAGACACCCTGCCCCGCCGCGGCGAGCGCCTCGCGGAACCCCGCCTCACGGTCGCGCTGGGTCGACGCACCTTCCCAGCCCGCGATGTAGCCGATCCGCTCGTGCCCTCCCGCCAACAGGAACTCGGCCACCTTCCGTCCGCCTGCACGGTTGTCCGACGTGACGGCGCTGATGCCCTCGCGATCCTCGTAGCGGTTGAACTGCACCACGGGCACACCGGCCTGTTCGCAACGTTCGGCGATATCCGACGACATGGCGACCGAGGCCAGAACGATGCCGTCCACCTGGTAGTCGAGGATTTCCTCGACCACAGCGTCGATATCGCCCGCGGTCTGGGACGCCATGAAGATGAGAACGTGATAACCCCGCTTTTGCAGCTGGTTCGACAGCTTGCCCAGCGCGTCGGGATAGAAGTGGTTTTCAAGGTAGGCCACCACGAGGCCGATAATCCGGCTTTTGCCCGACACCATCGCGCGGGCCAGCACATTGGGGCGGTAGCCCAGTTCCAGCGCCGCCTTGCGCACTTTCTCGACCGTTTTCTTCGAGGCCGAGGCGCCCGGCGTGAACACGCGGCTGACGGCCGATTGGCTGACCCCGGCAAGGCGTGCCACGTCCAGCGATGTGACCCTGGTTTCCGTCATCAATCCGCCGTCCAGCCTCCGTCCACCATCAGAGCCGACCCGGTGACAAGCGCGCTTGCGTCGGACGAAAGGAAGACGGCCGCGCCCATGATATCCTCGACCCGGCCCACACGGCCCAGCTTGATCTTTTCCTCGATCCACGTGCGGCGTTCGGGGCGGTCAAAGGTCTGCCGGGTCAGTGGCGTGACGATGAAGGTCGGGCAGATCGTGTTCACCCGGATGCCCTTGGGGCCCCATTCGATCGCCATGGATTTGGTGAAGCCCTCGACCGCGTGCTTGGTTGCCGCATAGACCGCGCGGTCGATGCCGCCGACCTTGGCCATCTGGCTTGAAATGTTGATGAGCGACCCTGGTCGGCCCGCGTCGGCCAGCCCGCGGGCCACGGCGCGGGTGAGGAAATAGGCGCCTTTGATATTGAGATCCGCCACCGCGTCGAAATCGGCCTCCGCCGTGTCCAGCGCGGGCGTGTGGATCGCAAGACCGGCAGAGTTCACCAAGATGTCAAAGGGCCCGTGCTGGGCCACATCGGCCTCGACACTGGCCTCGGTGCGGGCGATCTCGGCGACGTCCATCTCGATGGCCCGCGCGCCAAGTCCGCGCCCGGTCAGGGCGTCGGCCAGCGCCTTCAGCGCGGTCAGCCTTCGGGCGGCCAGGGTAACCTCGGCGCCGTGTTCGGCCAGCGCCACCGCGCAGGCCTGTCCGATGCCGGACGACGCGCCCGCCACAAGGGCCCGTTTGCCGTCCAGCCGAAACGTGGGGGTCCGGGGCAGGTCCATCACGCGGGCTCCTCTGACAGGGAAATGCGGCCGGGCACGCGGGCCTTGTTGAAGGCGCGCATGCGGGCGAACACGTCGACGCCCAGCTGGCGATAGACATCGAGCAGGTCGATCAACACCCAGTTCTCGCGGATCCGCCCGCGCTCCAGCCGCCAGAAATCGAGCGAGCGCAGGCTGATCCGCTGGCCCGCGGGCGCGATACCCAGCCAGCCGTCGCCGGTGACAGTCTGTAGCATGTTGGGCCAGCCGGTGACGGCGGCATAGGCGCCGTCACCGAAAAAGTGGTGGGTGACCGCATCCTCGTGCTGTCCGCGATCGGGCATGGCGGCCAGGAACGGGATCTGGTGCCAGTGGCGGAACCCTGCAACGCCCCGTGCGGTGCCGATGCCGGCGGGACCATACCACGTCATCCGCTCGTGCCAGAAGCGTGGCATCTCCATCACCTCGGGCCCGCCCTGCGACGGGTGTCGGATCATGTGGGCCAGCATGTCGATGATCGTCTGCTGAGATGTCCGTGCGGCCTCAGCATCCCAGGGCCCGGGGACAATACCGTCCTGGCTCGCCGGGCCGGGCACGCGGAACTCCCGGCCCAGACTGGGCACCATCGGCCATGCCCCGGCCTGCATCATCACTTCGGGAATGTCCCAGATTGCCTGGACCTCGACGACCTTGCCGCCCTCGAAGCGGTAGAACTCGTGAAAGCGCATATGGGTCAGGTGCCCGGTGGGCGGAATGTCGAGCCAGGGACCCAGAAAGCTGCCCAGGTAGTGCCCGGCACAGCCCACCCATTGGTTACCGCCCTCGTCCGGCCCCGCGATCACGATCCAGTCGCGACGCTCTAGGTCCGGCATGGCCTGGAACAGCGGGCCATAACAGGTCTCGAACAGGGCATCCGGCCCGGTCAGATCGCCAAAGGGATGGGCCATGTGCACGACGGCGTCGGGGGCGATCACAGCCTTCAGCGCCGCGCGCACGGCACCCGGTTCGAAATCGACCATCGCCTCACGCAGAGGCGCAAGCGCCGCCTTGTTCCGCGTGGGCCAGTCGGTCATTCGGCGGCAACCCCGTAGGGCACATTCTTGCCGCCGTAGCGGCGCACACGGATGTTGCACTGCTCGGCATGGCCCACGAACCCCTCGAGCATGCAAAGCCGCGAGCCGTATTCGCCGACCAGTGCCGCAGCGGCATCCGTCGTGACCTTCTGGTAGCTGTGGGTCTTGAGAAACTTGCCCACCCACAGACCGCCGGTATAACGACCCGCCTTCTTGGTGGGCAGCGTGTGGTTGGTGCCGATCACCTTGTCGCCATTCGCCACATTGGTACGCGGCCCAAGGAAGAGCGCGCCGTAGCTGTGCATCTTGTCGAGGAACCAGTCGTCCCGATCGGTCATGACCTGCACATGCTCGTACGCCATGTCATTGGCAACCTCGAGCATCTCGTCATAGGTGTCGCAGAGGATCACGTCGCCGTACTCCTGCCAGCTGACCCGGGCGGTTTCGGCGGTAGGCAGAATGTCGAGCAAACGCTCGATTTCCGCAAGTGTCTCCTCGGCAAGCCGCCGGGAATTTGTGATTAGGCAGGCGGGCGAGTTGTAGCCATGTTCAGCCTGCCCCAGCAGATCCGTGGCGCAGAGTTCGGCATCGACGGTGTCGTCGGCGATCACCATCGTCTCGGTCGGGCCTGCGAACAGGTCGATGCCCACCCGGCCGTAAAGCTGGCGCTTGGCTTCGGCGACAAAGGCGTTGCCGGGACCCACAAGCATATGCACCGGGTCGATGCTTTCGGTGCCCAGCGCCATCGCCCCCACGGCCTGGATGCCGCCAAGGCACAGGATCTCATGCGCGCCCCCCAGATGCATCGCAGCTACGATCGCCGGGTGCGGTTCACCGTTGACCGGGGGCGCGGAGGCCACAATGCGCGGCACGCCCGCAACATGGGCGGTCAGCACGGACATATGGGCCGAGGCCACCATGGGAAACTTGCCGCCGGGCACATAGCAGCCGACCGACTGTACGGGGATGTTCTTGTGCCCCAGGATCACGCCCGGCAAGGTCTCGACCTCGATATCGGTCATCGAGGCGCGCTGCGCTTCGGCAAAGCGGCGGATCTGGTCCTGCGCGAACTTGATGTCCGCCATGTCGCGGGTGCTGACCTTCTGCATCGCCGCTTCGATCTCGGAGGCGGTCAGGCGGAAGCTTTCGGGCGCGTAGCCATCGAATTTTTCGCTCAGATCGCGTACCGCGGCATCGCCCCGCGTCTCGATATCGGCAAGCGTGGTCTCTACGACGCCGCGCACCTTGGCATCATCCTCGGCCCGTTCGGTTTCGGGTTTGCCACGCTTGAGATAAGTGATCGCCATTCTCGTCTCTCCTGCCCTGCGCGTTCGGCGGGTCTTGCTTCGGTTCGGTTTTGCTCTGGCGTCAGCTGCCAGAGCCGGTCTTTTGGGCCGCGGGCGCAGGCGGGCTGCGTTCGCCGCGGTCGAATGCCTCCCAGCCTTCGCCGTCGAAGACATCGACGCCCAGCTGCGCCAGCACATGGGGGAAATCGACCATCACCCAATTGTCGGTGATCTTGCCGTTCTCGACCTTCCAGAAATCCATGTATCGGATCTCGACTTGCTTGCCGGTGGGCGCGATCCCCATGAACGGTCCGCTGTGCACGGCCTCCTGCCGGCCAAAAGCGGCGGCCCATTCGCCCATGTAAAGCCGCGCCTCGTCGATGCAGACCTTGTCGGAAAACGCCGCCTGAAAGGGCTTTTGCCAGTTTTCCTGGAACGCCTTCAGGCCGATCTTGGTGCCACAGCCCTGGTTGCCCATCCAGCGAAAGCGCTCGGCAAAGAACTGGCCGATATCGTCGATCCGGTGGTCGTTCAGCCCGTCGACCATACCCTCGATCACCGCGCGGGTTTCGGCGGTTTTGGACATGTCCGTATCGCGGCTCAGTACGGCCTGTTCGGGGCGCGATCCCTTCATGGCTTTAACCCTTCACTGCGCCCGCGGTCAGCCCGCTGACGATCTGGCGCTGGAAGAACATGACCAGCACGAAGAGCGGTGCCGTTGCCGAGACCACGGCCGCGACGGCGAACATCACATTGCCCTCGGTCTGGGTGGTCCCGAGAAAGGCGGCGATCTGCGGGATCATGGTGCGGTTCGATTCCGACAACAGCATCGCGGTCACGGCAAAGTCGTTATAGGCCAGAAGGAAACTGAAGAGCCCCGTCGTGATCACCCCCGGCCACATCACCGGGATGATGACATGGCGGAACGCCTGGAACTGGGTACAGCCGTCGACCTTGGCGCTTTCGTCCAGCTCCTTGGGGATGTTCTGGAAGAACGAATGCAGCATCCACAGCGTGAAGGGCTGGTTGATCGCCACCAGCACGATGATCGTCGTGGGCAGGATGCCCCAGACATTCCATTCGAAGAAGGGCAGCATGTAGCCCGCCACCAGCGTGATCGGCGGCATCGCCCGGAAAATCAGCGCGATGATCAACAGCCAGAAGACGTATTTGAAACCCGAGCGCGACAGTGCGTAGCCCCCAAGCGTGCCGATGGTCAGCGAGGTACAGACCACGAAGAAGCACACGATGAAGGTGTTGATGACATTGCGCCAGAATTCGTTTTGGACCCAGGCGCCGTGATAGCCCGCGCCGGTGAAGGAGCGGCCATAGGTCTCTTGCGTGTTCGCGCCGGTCAGCGCGTTGGTCCAGTCCGCGATCGAGAAGAAGTCCAGCTCGACCTTGAACGACCCCCAGAAGGTCCAAAGGAACGGGAAGGCCGCCAGGATCAGCCAGACGATCACGAAGGCGCTGGACAGGATCCGCAGCCCCGTGGGCATTTGTTGCGCGCGCGAGGCCATCAGACCCTCCTTCCCCGGAAATCGCGCCAGGTCCGGATCAGGACCGGCGACAGCAGGATCGCAACACCGATGATCGTCAGCACCGAGGTCGCCGCGGCCGAACTGAGCTGACGGGTCTCACCGCTCAGGTCATTGTAAATGATCCAGCTGAGACTGGTGGCATGGGCCGAGGCGTTGAAGCCCACGATCTCTTCGAAGACCCTGAAATTATCCATCAGCTTGATCAGCGCCACGAAGGTGACGAGCGGCATCAGGTGCGGAATGGTGACATAGCGCAGCTGTTGCAGCCGGGTGGCCCCGTCGATCTGCGCCGCCTCGAGCTGGTCCTTGGGCAGGGTCTGAAGCCCGGCATAGAAGACGACAAAGGCAAAGGGCGCCGAGTGCCAGATGCCGTAGACGATGAGCGACACCCACATCAGCGGCGTCGACGCCTTGAGCGACAGTTGCGGGTCTCCGCTCAGATAGATGATCAGGTTGCCGATGATGCCGCGGCTGTCGATCATCCAGAACAGGATCAGCGCGCCCACGATGGGCGTTACGATCATCGGCAGAAGCGAAAAGAAGATCACCAGCCCCTTCAGGTGGCGGTGCAGCGAGTTGACCGCCAGCGCGATCATCAGGCCCAGACCGATCAGCAGCGGCACGGTGACGAAGGTGTAGGTCAGCGTGAAGGCCATCGCGCGATAGAACGGCAGGTTGCCCAGCCGGTCGAAAAAGCCGCCCCAGCTTTCTGCGCTGCGCCAGATCTCGGCCACCTCGGCGACGGCGAGATGCCCGCGGTTCAGGTAGATGTCCCAACCCACGAACCGGCCAAGGGGCTGGGCGTCGCGCAGTTCGCGGGTGGCCTCCTGGTCGATGGTGGTCTCTTCGGTGCAGGCGAAGGGCGTACAGTTTTCCACCGTGATCAGCACCGCCTCGTGCGGGGCATACATCGACTGGGTGATCACCGACACGATCGGCATCGCGATGAACAGAAGCATCGCAAGCCCGGTCGGCAGGAAGAACCAGAAGAAAGTGCGGTGTTTCATGACGCTGTCCCAGGTCGGGAGGTGGGGAAAACGGGCGGCGCACCGCCCGTTTCGTCAGCCAAACGGGGCCGGCTACTGCAGGAAGCCGGTTTCGCGTGCCGCTGCGACATAGGCCGCTTCGACATCGGCCAGCGCCTGCTCGGCGCTTTCGCGGCCCTGCATGAAGTCCGACAACTCGTTGCCCAGCGCGGTGTGCATCAGGCCCATGTAGGGCAGCATCGGATAGGGCACGGTGCCCGCCTGCGCGGCGGCGAAGACGCCCACGGCGGCCTCGGTCGGCTCGTAGCCGTCGATCAGCCAGACGGCCTGGGTGCGCACGTCTTCGTCCTGCATCAACTCGGGGCGAATGCCGTGCATCATGGCGATGAAGGTGGCCTCAGCCTCTTCGTCGGAGATATTCTTGGCCACGGTCCAGCCATCCCACCAAAGCGTCGAGGCGGGGATGTCACCGCCGCCCACGGTCATCGGACCGGCGATGGCGAAGCCGTCGATCACCTCCTGGGGCACGCCCTCGGCGGTGGTCAGGGTGGCGGCGCGGCTGCCCCACATATTCATCAGCGCGACGTTGCCCGCCCGGAACTCGGCGTTGGTCGCGTTCGAATCGTGGGTCAGGAAGTCGGGGTTCATGTACTCCGACAGCGCCTTCATCATCTCGAGCGCCTTCACACCGGCCTCGGTGTTCACATTGGGCTCGGCGGTGCCGTCCTTGAAGAAGGTGCCGCCGTAGCCGATGAACATGTTGTTGAATTCCTGCGCCAGGTTCCAGCCCGCGGCATAGGCGCCGCCCAGCGGGTTCTCCATGATGCCCTGCTCGCGGATCATCTTGGCCGCCTCGAGCATCTCTTCGTAGGTCTTGGGCGGCTCGACGCCGATCTGCTCCAGCACGTCGGCGCGGTAGACCAGGTGCTGGGCGTTGGCCATGAAGGCCACTGCCATGACTTCGCCGTTGATGGTGATCAGCTGGTTGCGCGCCAGACCCTCGCCGTGCTTGGCGACAAGATCATCGAGCGGGCGAATGACGTCTTCGTTCATCAGCGCCACGATCGACGAGTTGGCGATGATCGCGCTGGTATACTCGGCCGGATTGCCCTGCATGCCCGGCACATTGATCTGCTGGTGATCGGCGGTCAGGTTGGTGTTGACCTCGGCACCGGTGCAGGCCTGGGCGTTCGCGCCGACCGTCTGGATCGCCGGAAATTCGTTGCCCACGATGCTGACGCGCGCGTTGATCTCGCAGGCCAGAGCCGTGGTGCCGGTCAGCACCGTCATGACCCCTGCGATGGCCAATTTCTTCAGAAACATGTCTCTCTCCCTGTTTCCCTGTTTGGGGGATGTGTCTTGCAATCACACATCCCTTTGACGCCCCCGGCCCCTGGTCCGGAGACGGCGCGGAGGCCTAGGCCCCGATACGTTGACCGCTCTGCCCATCGAACAGGTGGCAGTGGTCGTGAGGCACGGCAATCGACACCTGATCGTCGATCTCGGCCCGGAAGGATTTGTCGGCCCTTACGGACACGAGCGTCTTGCCGATGCGGACGGTGACCATGGTGGCATCGCCCAGCAACTCCAGAGTGTAGATCGGCGCGTTGATCTGTCCGCCGCTGTCGACGACCTGCGCGTCCTCGGCCCGGAAGCCCAGGGTGATACGGCCATCGGGGGCCGACAGCCCGTGGATTTCGGTACTGGGCGCGGTGAAGGTGCCGCCGGACATTTGCCCCTCGATCAGGTTCATCGCCGGGCTGCCGATGAACCCCGCGACAAAGGTGTTGGCGGGTTGATCATAGATCTCGGTCGGGCTGCCCACCTGCTGGACCACGCCCTTTTCCATGACCACCACACGGTCGGCCAGGGTCATCGCCTCGATCTGGTCATGGGTGACGTAGATCGTTGTCACCGACAGTTCGTGGCTGAGGTTCTTGATCTGCGCCCGGGTCGAGACGCGCAGCTTGGCGTCGAGATTCGACAACGGCTCGTCCATCAGGAACACGTTGGGCTCGCGCACGATGGCGCGGGCAAGCGCCACGCGCTGGCGCTGGCCGCCGGACAGCTCGGCCGGCTTGCGATGCAGGAACTCGTCCAGCTCGACCATGGCCGAGGCGCGGCGCACCTTCTCGTCATGGGTCGACGGGTCGACGCCCCGCACCTTGAGCGGAAAGCGGATGTTTTCGTAGACGTTCAGATTGGGATAGAGCGCGTAGCTCTGGAACACCATGGCCACGTCGCGGTCCTTGGGCTCCAGATCGTTGACGACCTTCTCGCCGATCCGGATCTCGCCCTCGGTCGGGTCTTCAAGGCCCGCGATCATGCGCATCGTCGTGGTCTTGCCGCAGCCCGAGGGGCCAAGCAGTACCAAAAACTCCCGGTCCGCGATGGTCAGGTCGAAATTGTCGACCCCGACGAAAGATCCCCACCGCTTCGACACGTTGCGGAGCTGGATTTCGGCCATGCATATCCTCCCCGGGCCAGTCGCATTTCGTTTTTGCATGCGCTTGCAAAAAGGTAGACAGGGCGATACCGTTTCGGCAACTCTTTTCTGCAAGCGCATGCAAAAAAGCTGAAAGACCCATGACTTTCCAGACAGAAAAGCGGCTCGTACGGGACTTCTACGCGGCTCTCGACGGTGCAGAGACCGACCGAATCCCCGATGTGCTGGCGCGTTTCGTGGCACCCGATGCCCGCTGGCGGGGGTTCTACCCGTTCGGTGAAAGGGTCGGTCCGCAGGACGTGGCGCAGGCGTTCTGGATGCCCTTGCGCCGGTCCCTTTCTCGGCTGCAACGGCGGCAAGACATTTTTTTCGCCGGGCGCAACGAGATCGACGGGTTTGAAAGCACGTGGGTTGTGTCCATGGGCCACCTCATGGGCCTGTTCGACGCGCCCTGGCTGGGCATCGCGCCCACGCGGAAACTGGTGTTCCTGCGTTATTGCGAATTCAACCGAGTCGAGGATGGCCGGATCACCGAGACGGCGATGTATTTCGACATCCCACACCTGATGATGCAGGCGGGCCTGAAGCCCTTTCCATCCCAGACCGCCGCGCATCTGGTCCAGCCGGGTCCGATGGCCCATGACGGGCTGTTGTTCGAAGACGCCCCAGCGGCCGAGGGCCAAAAGACCCTGGCCGCGATCAATGCGATGATCGGCGACCTGGGCAGTTGGCAGCTGGGCCTGCCGCTGGAGGAAGAACTGGCCCGCACATGGCATGACGACATGCTGTGGTGGGGCCCCGCCGGGATCGGGTCGACCTACACGATCGAACGCTATGCCAAGCAGCACTCGGGTCCTTTCCGCGCGGCCTTCACCAACCGCTCGGCCACGACCCATTTGTGCCGGCTGGCCGAAGGAAAGTTCGGCGGGTTCTTCGGCTGGCCCAACTTCACGGCTGTCCACCGCGGAGGCTTCATGGGGCTGCCCGGGTCGGACACGCCCGCCGAGATGCGCGTGATCGACATTTACCGGCGCGAGGGCGACAAGCTGGCAGAAAACTGGATCTTCATCGACCTGCTGCATTTCTGGAAAATGCAGGGACACGACATTCTGCCACAGACAGCCGAGATCGCCCCGGCCTGATCCGCTGCCCGAACCGGCTAGCGCACCTCGCCGGTGTCACGCAGCGCCAGGGCGCGAAACGCGGCGTGGGCTTCGGCAAAGGCATCCACCAGGTCGGCCCGCGGCGCGATCGTTTCCGAAACCCGAGGCGGCTGCATCACGGTTTCGGGGGCCGCTCCTGTTGCGGCCACCCGCGCGAGGCGGGCGGCCCCCAGCGCCACGCCGAAGGCGCCTCCCGCCACACGGTGAAGTGGGGTGTCGAGCACCGTCGCCAGCATCTCGACCCAATGCGTCGAGGCCGCGCCGCCACCGATGACGAACAGCGATGCGGGCCTGGCGCCGGTCCGGGCAAGTGCATCGGCACAATCCCTGAGCCCGAAAGCCACGCCCTCGAGCACGGCACGGGTCAGGTCGCGGCGGTCGGTCTCGATCCCGAGCCCGTGAAATCCGCCACGCAGCCCGGCATCGTTGTGCGGCGTCCTTTCGCCCGACAAATAGGGCAGGAATCGCAGTCTGCCGGGCGCTTGCAGTTCGGGCCCCAGCGCCCCGGTCAGCCCTGCAGGCGTTTCGCCCGTGATGCGCGACAGCCAGTTCAGGCAATCGGTGGCCGCCAGCATCACGCCCATCTGGTACCACCGCCCCGGCACCGCGTGGCAGAAGCTGTGCAGCGCGGTTCCGGGCGCGGGGTGAAAGCCGTCCCGCGCCACCAGCACCACGCCCGAGGTGCCCAGCGACACGAAGCCCTGCCCGTCGTGCAGCGCACCGATGCCGCAGGCCGCGGCGGCGTTGTCCCCTGCCCCGCCCGCCACGGTGATCCCGGGCCTGAGCCCCCAGCGACGGGCGAGGTCCGCGCGCAGATGACCTGCCACGGCGCTGCCCTCCACGAGCCGGGGCATCTGCTCTTGCGTCATGTGCCCTGCCCGCAGAAGGGGCTCGGACCAGGCGCGCGCGCCCACGTCGAGCCACGCGGTGCCCGAGGCATCGGACATGTCGCATACCGCCTCGCCGGTCAGGTAGAGATTGAGATAGGTGGCGGGCAGGACCGCCTTGGAAACGCGGGCAAAGTTCCCGGGCTCGTGGGTGCGCAGCCAATCCAGCTTTGGCGCGGTGAAGCCCGGAAAGACGATATTGCCCGACAGTTCACGGACATCGTCCATGGCATCCAGCCGCGCGGCCTCGCGATGGGCGCGGGTGTCGTTCCACAGGATGCAGGGCCGTATCACCGTGCCGTCCCTGTCGAGCAATGTGGCCCCATGCATGTGCCCCGCGACCGCGATAGCGTCGAGATCGGCAAAAGCCGGACAGGTTGCGGCCAGATCGGCCACCGCTGCCTCGAGCGCGTCGATCCAATGCTGCGGATCCTGTTCCGACCAGCCGGGTCGCGGGTGGCTTGCCCCGTAGCCCTGCACGCTCTCGCCCAGGACCGCCCCTGCCGCGTCGGTCAGAAGCGCACGCAAGCCCGACGTGCCAAGATCAAGCCCGAGGTAGCTCACGCAGGCCGGCTGGCGATGTAGGTGGCGATCGCGGCCTCGATCCCGTCAGCCCAGACAAGGCCGAGCCATCGACCGAATGCCTCGGCAAATCGCGCATCCTCGCCCAGTGAACCGTAGAGATGACGCATCCCCAGCCAGGCCCCCGGGTCGGTGCGCGCCAGCAACGCCCGGCCGTGCAGCGCGTCCCAGTCGGGGTCGTTCGGGGCGATTTCGGTGCCGTTCTCGCGGGTCCCCGCACACATCCGCGCCCAGGCCGCCTCGACCAGGGCCAACCCGTCGATGGCCGTACCCGCCGCCAGCCCGTCCTGGATCGACGGCAGTATGAAGCCCGGGTGGCGCGACGCGCCGTCGAACGCCACCCGGCGGGTCGTGTCGACGATGCGCGGGTTGGAAAAACGGGACTTGATCAGCCCCACATAGGCCTCCGGCGTCATGTCCGGCACGGCACCCACATGGGGCACGATCTCGGTCCGGGCGACGGTTTCGAAAAGTCCCGCGATCCCGTCATGGGCCATGCACCCGGCGATCGTGTCGATCGACAGAAGCTCGCCGGCATTGGCGATGACCTGGTGGCCGCCGTTGAGGATGCGGATCTTCATCAGCTCGTAGGCATGCACATCGGTGGTGAAGGTCGCACCGACCGCATCCCAGGCCGGTCTGCCCGCGCAGAAATCATCCTCGATCACCCATTGGCGAAAATTCTCGTGGGTGACGGGGCAGGCATCGATGATGCCCAGATCGGCGCAAAGCGCGCGTTCGGTGTCGCCGGTTGCAGGTACGATGCAATCGACCATGGAGTTGGGAAAGCTGCATTCTGCCTCGATCCAGCGCGCCAGGTCAGGATCGGATAGCTGCGCCAGCGACACGACCGTGCGGCGCAGGATATCGCCGTTGCCTTGCAGGTTGTCGCAACTCATAAGCGTCAGCGGACCGGTCTTTGCCGCGCGCCGCGCCTTCAGCGCCGCGATGATCGCGCCAAAGGCCGTCCGGGGCCAATCGGGCTGCGCCGCGTCATGCTGGATATCGGCATGATCCGCATCGAACGCGCCGGTTCCGGCATTGAGGTAATACCCGCCCTCCGTCACGGTCAGCGACACAATCCGGATGGCCGGGTCGGCCATTTGCGCGATCAGCGGCCCGTTGCCCTCTTCGATGGGCAGATAGTCGATCATGGATCCCGTGACCTCGGCCGAGATGCCCGCGGGGTCGAGCTCGATCAGGGTCGTGAGACAATCCTGCGCGATAAGCCTTTCACGCATGGCCGCATCGTAGGGCCGCACACCCGCACCGATGATCGCCCAGTCACGCGCACCGCCCGCATCCATCAGCCGGTGCAGGTACCACGCCTGGTGCGCCCTGTGAAAATTTCCCAGGCCGATATGCACGATCCCGGGCGTCAGGTCGGAGCGCCGGTAGCGCGGCACGCGGACGCCCGCCGGCATCCGGTCAAGCGTATCAAGGCTCAGTTCCATCGGGCTTGGTCCCCGTGCAAGATCGTCCATCAGCTCATCCAGTTGCCACCGTCGACATTGTATGTCTGGGCGACGATATACGCGGCCTCGTCCGAAGCCAAAAAGACCGCCATTCCGGTCAGGTCCTCGGCCGTGCCCATGCGACCGAACGGCACGGCCGCACCCACTTCGGCCTTTTTCTGGCCCGGGGCCTTGTTCTCGTACTTCGCGAAAAAGGCATCAACCCCGTCCCAATGCTCACCATCCACAACGCCGGGCGCGATGGCGTTCACGTTGATCCTGTGGCGGATCAGGTTCAATCCGGCGGACTGGGTCAGGCTGATCACGGCCGCCTTGGAGGCGCAATACACAGCGACCAGGGGCTCGCCCCGGCGTCCGGCTTGGCTGGCCATGTTGATGATGCGCCCCTTGATGCCCGCGTCGATCATGTGCCGGGCCACGGCCTGCATGGTGAACAGCGTGCCGGCCACGTTGATATCGAAGACCCGGGCATAGTCCGCGCGCTCGATCTCGACGATGGGGGCGGCCGTGAAAATGGCGGCATTGTTGATCAGAATGTCAATCCGACCCAGCGCGGCAACGGTGCGGGCCACGGCGGCATCGATGCTGTCCTGCCGGGTCACATCCATCTCTACGGCGATGGCTGCGGGCCCGATCCGGGCTGCCGCCGCCGTGGCGCGAGCCATATCGATATCCGCGATGGCCACCTGCGCGCCTTCGGACACGTATTTTTGGGCGAAGGCTAGCCCGATGCCGCGCGCGGCCCCGGTGATCAACGCCGTCTTTCCTGCCAAACGGGTCATGTGATGCGCAATCCGGCAGCATCGAACTTGTGGATCACGTCGCTGCGCGGCGTGAGATGAATGCGGTCCCCATGGTTGAAGCCGACCTCGCCATCGGCGCGCACGGTGATCGTCTCGGCCAGGCCCGTGTCATGGACATGAAAGAAAGTATCCGATCCAAGGTGCTCGGCCACGCCGACGCGGCCGGACCAGACACCTTCCGTCGCCGAGACGGTGATGTGTTCGGGGCGGATACCGATCGTGTGCGCATCGTGCTTGGCGGCTTCCGCACCTTCGATGAGGTTCATCTTGGGCGAGCCGATGAAGCCCGCGACGAAGGTGTTGCGCGGCGCCTTGTAAAGCTCGAGCGGGCTGCCGACCTGCTCGATGTTGCCGGCGCGCAGGACAACGATCTTGTCGGCCATGGTCATTGCCTCGACCTGATCGTGGGTGACGTAGATCATCGTGGTGGCCAACCGCTTGTGCAGCTCGGATATTTCCAACCGCATGCCCACCCGCAGCGCAGCGTCGAGGTTCGACAGCGGCTCGTCGAACAGGAACGCCGCCGGTTCGCGCACGATCGCACGGCCGATGGCGACGCGCTGGCGCTGGCCGCCCGACAGCTGGCCCGGGCGACGGTCGAGGTAATCGGTCAGGTTCAGAACGCTGGCCGCCCCGTCGACCCGGCGGTCGATCTCGGCCTGGTCCATCTTGGCCATGCGCAGAGGAAAGGCGATGTTCTTGCGCACCGACATATGCGGATACAGCGCGTAGGACTGGAACACCATTGCCAGCCCGCGTTTGGCGGGCGGCACGTCGGTGGCGTCGGCACCGTCGATCTCGATGGCGCCCGAGGTGATATCCTCGAGCCCGGCGATCAGACGCAGAAGCGTGGACTTGCCACAGCCCGATGGGCCCACGAAGACCGTGAATTCACCGTCCTCGATCGTGAGGTTCAGCGGCGGAATGACTTCCACGTCGCCAAAGCTTTTCGTCACGTCTTTGAGCTGGATACGTCCCATGAGCGTGTTCCTTATTTCACCGCGCCGAAGGTCAGACCGCGGACGAGTTGTTTCTGGCTGAACCAGCCAAGGATCAGGATCGGCGCGATGGCCATGGTCGAAGCCGCGCTAAGCTTGGCGAAGAACAGGCCCTCGGGGCTGGAATAGCTGGCGATGAAGGCCGTGAGCGGCGCGGCGTCCACCGCCGTGAGGTTGAGCGTCCAGAAGGCTTCGTTCCAGGCCAGGATGAAATTAAGAAGCAGCGTCGAAGCGATGCCGGGAATGGCCATGGGCGTCAGGATATAAAGGATCTCCTGGCGCAGTTCGGCCCCATCCATCCGCGCCGCTTCCAAGATCTCGCCGGGGATCTCGCGGAAATAGGTGTAGAGCATCCAGACGATGATCGGCAGGTTGATCAGCATCAGCACCACCACCAGACCGGCACGACTGTCCAGAAGACCCAGCTGAATGAAGAGCAGGTAGATCGGATAGAGCACGCCCACAGCGGGCAACATCTTGGTCGATAGCATCCAGAGCAGGATGTCCTTGGTGCGGCGCGACGGCACGAAGGCCATGGACCAGGCGGCCGGAACAGCGATCAGAATACCCAGGATCGTCGAGCCGCCGGCGATGATGACAGAGTTCCACAGGAACCGCATGTAGTTCGAACGCTCCTGCACGATGGTGTAGTTTTCCAGCGTCCAGTCGAAGAAAAGGAAGAGCGGCGGGTCGTTGATCGCCTGCGCCTCGGTCTTGAAGCTGGTCAGGATCGTCCACAGGATCGGGAAGAAGATCAGCAGACCCACCGCCCAGGCGACCCCGGTATTGACGAGCTTGCGTTGTGGTGTGACGGCGCGGGCCATGGTTAGCGTCTCCCGTCCCGGGCTTGCCCCGGGACCTCTCGGTCAGAAAGCGGGCTTTGCCCCCGGATCAGGTCCGGGGCAGGCTCCCGGATCAGGTCCAGGGCTTCGTGTAGGCGGATCTCATGCATCGAGGTTTTTCCCAACGATGCGCATCAGGAAGATCGCGACGATGTTGGCCAGGATGATGGCGTAGACCCCGCCCGCGGACCCCAAGCCCACATTCTGGCTTTCCAGCACACGCTGGAAGATCAGGTAGGTCAGCGTCCGCGTGCCGAAGGCGCCACCGGTGGTCACGAAGATCTCGGCGAAGATCGACAGAAGAAAGATCGTCTGGATCAGGATCACGATGGTGATCGCTCGGCTGAGATGCGGCAGGATGATGTACCAGAACTGTTTGAGCTTGGGCGCGCCGTCCATTGCGGCGGCCTCGAGCTGTTCGCTGTCCAGTGACTGGATCGCGGTCAGCAGGATGAGCGTGGCAAAGGGCAGCCATTGCCAGGACACGATCATCACGATGGACGCGGTCGGCACCTCGGAAAGCCACGACACGGGCTCGGCCCCGAAAAAGCGCCACAGATGCGCCAGAAGGCCGTTCACCGGATCCATGAACATGTTCTTCCACACCAGCGCGGACACGGTGGGCATCACGAAGAAGGGTGCGATCACCAAAATCCGCACGACCCCCTGACCCCACATCGGCTGATCCAGAAGCATCGCCAGAAGGATGCCCAGAACCACCGTGATCACAAGGACGCCTCCGACGATGACCAGGGTGGTCTGGACGCTCGGCCAGAACGCGCTCGACGTGAAGAACCGGACGTAGTTGTCGAACCCCGCCCAGCCGGGCACCCGATCGGGCCGCAGGGGGAAGTAGTTCCGGAACGAAAAGTAGAGTGTCATGATCAGGGGCACCAGCATCCAGCCAAGAAGCAGGACAACCGCCGGGGCCATCATCAAACGGGCCGCTGATCTGGAATGCTGGGTGGCCATAGCGCAAATCCCCCTGGTTCGGGCCTTTGACCCGGGACACGATCTTGAGGCTTGGAAAGATGCGAAGGACAGGGGGCGGACGCGCCGCCCCCTCCTTTTCGGTGCGACGGGGTCAGTACCCGGCCGCTTCCATTTCTTCGGTCGTGATCGCCTGCGCCTTTTCCAGCGCCTCTTCGATGCTCTGCTGGCCGGCATAAGCGGCCGAGAACTCCTGGCTCACGAGGGTGGCGATGCCCGCGAATTCGGGGATGGCCACGAACTGGATACCGACATAGGGCACCGGATCGACGGTCGGGTCGGTCGGATCGGCCGCGTTGATCGAGTCGAGCGTCATCTGAGCGAACGGCACCTCCTGGTATTCAGGCGTCTCGTACAGCGACGTGCGCGCCCCCGGGGGGACGTTGGCCCAGCCCTCGTTCTCGGCGACCAACTCGATGTAGTCCTTCGAGGTCGCCCACTCGATGAACTGCTTGGCCGCGTCTTCCTGCTGGGTGCCCGCCGGGATCGCCAGCGCCCAGGCCCAGAGCCAGTTGGCGCGCTTCTCGACACCATCCTTGTTCGGCGCAAGGGCAAAGCCCACATGGTCCGCCACCGTCGAATCGTCGGGGTTGGTCACGAAGGACGCCGCCACGGTCGCGTCGATCCACATGCCGCACTTGCCCTGCTGGAACAGCGACAGGTTCTCGTTGAAGCCGTTGGTCGCGTAGCCCTCGGGGCCGTAATCGTTCATCAGGTTGACGTAGAAGTTGAGCGCCTCGCTCCATTCGGGCTGATCGAACTGCGCAGTCCAGTTCTCGTCGAACCAACGCGCGCCGAAGGAGTTGCCGGTCACGGTGATGAATGCGCCGCCTTCGCCCCAGCCGGCCTTGCCGCGCAGGCAGATGCCGTTGATGTCGTTTTCCGGATCGTCCATCGCGGCGGCCGCTTCGCGGATGAATTCCCAGGTCGGCGCCTGCGGCATCTCGAGGCCCGCCGCTTCCATCAGGTCGGTGCGGTACATGACCATGGAGCTTTCGCCATAGAAGGGCGCGGCATACAGCGTGCCGTCATGGCTCAGACCGTTGCGCATCGCGGGCAGGATGTCGTCCACATCGTACTCTGCCGACAGGTCATCCAGCGGCACCAGCCAGCCATTGGCACCCCAGATCGGGGTTTCGTACATGCCGATGGTCATGATGTCGAACTGGCCGCCCTTGGTGGTGATGTCAGTGGTCACGCGCTGGCGCAGCACGTTCTCCTCGAGCGTGACCCACTCGACCTCGATGCCGGTCTGCTCGGTGAACTGGTCGGTGTAGCCCTGCATGCGGATCATGTCGCCGTTATTGACGGTGGCGATGGTGATCGTCTGGGCCTGGGCGGCGGCAGCGGAAACGAGCGTGAGCGCGGTTGCCGCACGAAGTGCGTTCTTCAGAAACATCCTGTTCCTCCCTATTGGACGTTACCAACGCGACGTTAGTGAACGGGTTGCCGCGCCGTCAACAAAATATTTACGCGCGGCAAGTTTTTTCGTTACGCGGATTCTCTTAGAACAAGACGCGCGGCAAATAAATCCTCGGTCCGGTCCGAAAATCTGCCGCCGTTTTCAATCAGTTCCAGAAGCTTTGCCACCGCGTGGCTGGACACGCTGTCATAGTCGTGGGCCGCGGTGGTCAGGGAAGGACAGGTAAAGCGCGAGAACGGATGATCGTCGTTCGAGGCCACGCGCAGGGTGCATTCTGGCCCGCGACCCACGCGAATCCCGCGCTCGTAGCAGGCCGCGAGCAGGCCGATCGCCAGGCGGTCGTTGCTGCACAGGATCGCGTTCGAGCGCAGGTCCTTGCGTTCAAACAGATCATGGGCCCCGCGCCGCCCGATCTCTTCAAAGGACCACCCCTCGCCCTCGATCTTGATGACCTGCGGCGACAGGCCCAATTTGTCCATATGCTCGAGATAGGCCAGGCGCCGCTTGTTGGCGTTCGGGTTGGCGGGGGTGCGCATCTCGAAAAAGGCGGGCGGCTCGCCGATACGGGTGAGGTACTCGACCGTCTGCGACACGAAACTGCGATTGTCCGAACCGACGAACGCCGCACCGATGCCGTCCAAGTTGCTGTCAAACAACACGGTTGGCACGTCGCGGCAGAATTTCTCGATCTCGGCGCGGTCCGACAATCGCCCCAGCGGCGCCAGCAGAACACCTGCGGGCTTGAGCAGGCGCAACCCGTCAAGGATCTCCATCTCGAGATCCGGATTGCCGTGGGCGCTGTAGAGCGTGGGCCGGTAGCCGGCCGCGATCAGCCGCTCCTCGATATTGCGCGCGATCTCGGCAAAGAACGGATCGGCCAGGTAAGGCACCACGATGCCGACATTCTTGGTCAACTTGCGGTTCTGGTTCATCGCGAAGATGTTCGGCCGATAGTCGTATTTCTCGAGCGCCTGCTCGATCCGGCTGCGCGTCGACGGTCGCACGCTGTCCGGGTCGTTGAAGTATTTCGACACCGTCGGGCGCGACAGCCCGCTGACGGCGGCGAACTCCTCCATATTCCGGATCTTGGTATCTGCCGGTTTGCTCACGATCCCTCCGAAGGGCATTGATCGGACCCGGTCCATCGTTAACGCGCGAAAAGTTTTGGTCAAGTTTAATGGTTGGTCGGATCGTCGCGCGCTCTTTGCGCCGAGCGCTTACCAGAAGTCCGGGTCGTCCAGGGCGGCGGCGCAGGTCGACGGCCCGAGGATCGGAAATTCGGCACGATCGGACAGCCCCTGCCCGATCCAGCCTTCTGGCATGGACAACGGCCGGGGCGGCGCGGCATCGTCCGGCGTGATCCTGCGAAAGCCGACGCGGCTGTAGAACGCGGGATCTCCGTAGCTCAGCGCGAAGTCGATGCCCGCAGCCCTCAGATCGTCAAGGCCGAAGCGCAGCAGCGCCTGCCCGACACCACGCCCCTGCCAATCGGGCGCGACCGCGACCGGCGCAAGAAGCACCGCGGTCCTCGGGTCCCGGGCAAAATGCAGCGCAGTAAAGACGATGGCGCCACACAGCCTGCCCGCCTGCGACGCGCCAAAGACCCAAAGCTCGGACGCGGGCGTGCCGGTGACCAGATCGCGGGCCAGGCGGCCGATCAACCGCCCTTCCTCGGCACCTTCGGAAGCGGTGAAGCTGTTTTCGAAAAGCACGGCCAGGTCGGCCTCGGCGGGCCGGGATAGTCGGAGGTAGTCCATCTGCATGGTGTATTGTTCCTTGACTCAAGTGATAACATCAGGGGCGGTTCGGCCGGTCCTTGCCGAAATCCCGGCCACCTCCTCGGCGGCGGCCCTGATCCCGGAGAGCGCCTCTTGCGGATCGTGGTCGAGCCGTCGCGGATCGGTTTCGACCCGCTCGAGATACACGCGCAGGGTCGCCCCGACCGTCCCGGTCCCCGACAGGCGAAACACGGCGCGCCCGTCGCCTTCGAAATAGATCCGCAGACCCTGCCCCGTCGCGCGGGATGCGTCCACCGGGTCCTCGTAGGCAAAGTCATCGGCGGCGGTGACGGTCAGCCCGGCCACCTTGGTGCCCGGCAGGTCTGGCAGACGGGCGCGCAGGTCGTCCATCAGGTTCTCGGCCACATCGCTGTCGATCGCCTCGTAATCGTGCCGGGAATAGTAGTTCCGCCCGTAGCGCGCCCAATGCTCGGACAGGATCTGCGACACCGATGCGCCGGTCTCCGCGAGTATGTTGAGCCAGAGCAGCACCGCCCACAACCCGTCCTTTTCGCGCACGTGGTCCGATCCGGTGCCCGCGCTTTCCTCGCCGCACAGCGTGACGCGGCCGGCATCCAGCAGGGTGCCGAAGAACTTCCAGCCGGTGGGGGTCTCAAAGCAGGCCATGCCCTTAGCCCGCGCGACCCGGTCGGCCGCGGCCGAGGTCGGCATCGACCGCGCGACGCCCGCCAGCCCCTTGGCGTAGCCGGGCGCGCAGGACGCGCGATCCGCCAGCACCGCAAGGCTGTCGGACGGGCTGACATAGCAGTTGCGGCCCAGGATCATGTTGCGGTCTCCGTCACCGTCCGAGGCTGCCCCGAAATCCGGGGCGTCCGGGCCATGCATGAGATCCATCAAGGCCTTGGCCCAGACCGGGTTCGGGTCGGGATGCCCACCGCCGAAATCGGGACGCGGTGTGCCGTTCATCACCGTGCCCTCGGCGGCACCCAGCCGTGTTTCTAGAATGTGCCGTGCATAGGGGCCCGTCACCGCGTGCATTGCGTCGAACCGCATGCGGAACCCGCTTTGGAAAAGCGCCCGGATGGCGTCGAAATCGAACAGCGTCTCCATCAGCGCCGCGTAATCCGCGACCGGGTCGACAATCTCGATCCGCATGTCGCCCAGTTTGGCCGCTCCGATCCGGGACAGGTCCACCGTCCCGCCATCGAGGATCCGGTAGCTCGTGACAGTACGGGTGCAGGCGTGGATCCGGGCGGTCACGGTTTCGGTGGCGGGTCCGCCATTGGCCCCGTTGTATTTCAGCCCGAAATCGGCATCCGGCCCGCCGGGGTTGTGGCTGGCCGACAGGATGAGCCCGCCATCCGTGCCATGCTTGCGGATCAGATGCGACGCGGCGGGCGTCGATAACAGCCCGCCCTGCCCGACGATGGCGCGGCTCACCCCCTGGGCTGCCGCCATGCGCAAAATGGTCTCGATCGCTGCGTCATTGAAGTAACGGCCATCGCCGCCCACCACGAGCGTCTTGCCGGCGACGCCCTCGATGCCGTCAAAGATCGCCTGCACATAAGTCTCGAGCTAGCCCGGCTGCATGAAAACGCGGGTTTCCTTGCGCAGGCCGCTGGTTCCGGGTTTCTGCCCGTCGAATGGCGTGACCGTGACGTTCCGGATGTTCATGCGCGGGCCTTTCCGTGATGCTTCGTACGCCCCCTTGGGCCGGTTCCGCCGATCTCGCTCAGTTCGAACGCGACGACGCAGTTTTCCGCGATCAGGGCCATGTCTCGCTTTGCGCGCCCGGCGGGCTGGCCCGATGTGTCGATGACGCGCTGCCAGCGATGACCGGGCAGCGTTTCTGGCAGGGCGGCCTCGGTCGCTTCGCCCGCGTTGAACACGACATAGACGGCGCCAAGGCGCGGTTCATAGGCGGGCGTGCCCCGCGCCATGCGCATCTCGACACCGAGAAAGCGCAGCTCGGGGCGGGCCCAGTCGACCTCGGTCATCGCCTCGCCATCGGCGCGGCGCCAGAAGACGTCCGGCTTGCCGTCGACCGCCCGGGTGCGGGCATGCAGAAACCGCTTCTGCCGCAGGATCGGGCTGGCCTTGCGAAAAGCGATGATCTGGCGGCAGAACGCCAGGAAATCCGGGTCGGCATCGTCCCAGTCGACCCAGCCGATTTCATTGTCCTGGCAATAGGCATTGTTGTTACCGGATTGGGAATTCCCCAGCTCGTCGCCCGCAAGGATCATCGGCGTGCCCTGGCTGAGCATCATCGTCGCCAACATGTTGCGTCTGCGCCGCGCCCGGCGCGCGAGGATGGCCGGATCGTCGGTCGGCCCCTCCGCCCCACAATTGTCAGAACAGTTGTGATCGTGCCCGTCGCGATTGCCCTCGCCATTGGCCTCGTTGTGCTTGTGGTTGTAGCTGACCGTATCCATCAGCGTGAACCCGTCATGGGCAGTCACGAAATTGATCGAGGATGTCGCCGGGCGCCCGTCATGGTCGAAGCGTAGCGCCGAGCCGGTGACGTTGCCGGCCAGTTTACGGGTGATGCCGCCATCCCCGCGCCAGAACCGGCGGACATTGTCGCGATACTTGTCGTTCCACTCGGTAAAGGGCGAGGGGAACGCGCCCAGCTGATAACCGTCCAGGCCGACGTCCCACGGTTCCGCGATCATCTTGACCGTGTTCAGCACCGGGTCCTGGCGCACCGCGCGGCAGAACGGGCCGTCGCGGTCGAAGCCGGTCGATGTGCGCGCCAGTGTCGAGGCCAGGTCAAAGCGGAACCCGTCCACATGCATCACCTCCACCCAGTACCGCAGCGAATCCATCACCATCCGCAGAACGAACGGGCTTTCGAGGTTCAGCGTGTTCCCGCATCCCGTGTCATTGACGTAGAACCGCGGGTCATGGGCCAACCGGTAGTAGCTGGCATTGTCGAAGCCGCGAAAGCTGAGGGTCGGGCCCATCTGGTCGCCCTCGGCGGTGTGGTTGTAGACCACGTCAAGGATCACCTCGATCCCGGCCGCATGAAAGCGGGCCACCATCTGCTGGAATTCCGAAACGTCGCCATGGCTGAGAAACCGCGGATCGGGGGCGAAGAAGCCGTATGTCATGTAGCCCCAGTAGTTGCGCAGCCCCTTGTCCACCAGAAACCGGTCATCGACCGAGGCATGAACCGGCATCAGTTCGATCGCGGTCACACCCAGCTCGGTCAGGTGGGCGATGATCTGGTCCGAGGCCAGCCCCAGGAACCGGCCCGCATGGGGGATCTCGGGTCGCAGGGCGGTCAGCCCCTTCACATGGGCCTCATACAGGATCGTGTCGGACCAGGGCGTATCGAGCCGCAGGCGTTCGCCCCGTCCCCATGTAAAGGCCGGGTCCACAACGACCGAGCGCGGCATGTAGGGGGCGCTGTCGCGGCTGTCGAAGCTCAGATCCTTGTCGGGGTGTCCGATCTCGTAGCCGTAGAGCGCATCATTCCACTCCAGGTGCCCGGTCAGGGCCTTGGCATAGGGGTCCATCAACAGCTTGAACGGGTTGAAGCGGTGCCCCTGCTCGGGCGCGTAGGGGCCGTGGACGCGGTAGCCGTATTGCTGCCCTGGGCGCAGACCAGACAGGTATCCGTGCCAGATATGCCCCTCGCGCTCGGCCAGGTCGACCAGGTAGACTTCCCTCCCGTCGTCATCGCACAGGCACAGCACGACCCGCGTGGCATGGCGCGAGAAGACGGCGAAATTGACGCCCTCGCCGTCGAAAGTGGCGCCAAACGGGTGCGGGCGCCCCGCGCTGAGGTTGAATGGGATCATCTGGCCGCCGCAACAAGGGTCTCGTAAAGCGCGGCATAGGCCGCCGCGGACGGCGCCCAGTCTACAGGATGCGCCATCGCGTTTCGCTGCATCTTTGACCACAGTTTCGGGTGTTCGAAAAGATCGCACAGATGCGCCAGCGCATTGGCCAGGGCGTCGGCGGTGACCGGGTGGAATTGCAGCCCCGTGGCCACCTGCCGCGCCATGGTCGCAGGCGTTGCGGGGATCACCGTGTCGGCCAGCCCGCCGGTCAGCGCCACCAGCGGCACGGTGCCGTAGCGCAACCCGTAAAGCTGGGTCAGCCCGCATGGCTCGAAGCGTGACGGCACGAGCACCGCGTCGCCCCCGGCGATCATGCGATGCGACAGCGCCTCATCATAGCCGATGCGCACGGCCACGTCCGGATGCTCGATCGCGGCGAAACCCGCTTCGAGCGCGGGATCGCCGGACCCGAGAAGCGCAAGCTGCCCGCCACGCCCGAGAAGCACCGGAAGCGCGTCGAGCAGCAGATCGAGCCCCTTTTGCCCGGTTAGGCGCGAGACGACCACGCAAAGCGGCCCCGAGGCCTCGGGCAGGCCCAGTTCCGCGCGAAGCGCGCTGCGGTTCACCGCCTTGCCGCGCGGGGTCGTGTAGGGGCGGATATGGGGATCGGTGCCCGGCGACCAGACCGAAAGGTCGATCCCGTTCAGGATGCCCGACAGCCGGTCGCGCCGGTCGCGCAGCACCCCGTCGAGCCCCATGCCGAACTCGGGCGTCATCAGGTCTCTTGCATAGGTGGGCGATACGGTTGTCAGGTGATCCGCGTGCACGAGCCCCGCCTTCAACGCCGAGATCTGACCCCAGTATTCGAGTTTGTCCGCGGTCAGGTCCGACGCTGCGATGCCCAAGTCATCGGCGCGCGCCATGGGCGCAAGGCCCTGAAAGGCGATGTTGTGGATCGTCAGCACGCTGGGCGTTCTCAGCCCGTCGCGCCGCAGGTAGTAGGGCGCCAGACCCGCCTGCCAGTCATGGCAATGCACGAGGTCGGGCCGCCAGTCGCCCAGCCGCCCCGCCGCAAGCTGCGCGGCGCATTGGCAAAGCGCGGCAAAGCGTTCGGGATTGTCCGGCCAGTCCTTGCCGTCTGGCCCGAGGTAGATCCCCTGCGCCCGATCATAGAGATGCGGGGCGTCCAGGACCAGAAGATCGAGCCCCTCGGCCCGCCCCGCGATCAGCCGCGCGGGCCCGCCAAAAAGATCCTCCGACGCGCCGATGGCCTGCCCGTCTTTCAACGCGCCGAGTACCGCGGGGTAGCCCGGCAGAAGTGTGCGCATTTCCACGCCTTCCCCCGCCAACGCCCCCGGCAGGGCGCCCGCCACATCGGCCAGGCCACCGGTCTTGACCAGCGGCGCGCATTCCGAGGTGACCGACAGGACCCGGGTCATTGCGCACCTTGCCACGCGTCGACCATCTCTTTGGTGATGAGCGTCGTGCCCTTTTCCGTGACGCGGAAGAAACGGGAGTCTTCCTTGGGGTCCTCGCCGACCACGAGGCCGGTGGGGATCACCACGCCGCGGTCGATCACGCATTTCCTGAGCCGGGCCGAGCGATTGACGGTGACACCCGGCGACACCACCGAATGGTCGAGCACCGCGTAGGAATTGGTGTGCACCTCTGTGAACAAAAGCGAATTGCGCACCTCCGTGCCAGAGATGATGCAGCCGCCCGACACCATCGACGAGATCGCCACGCCGCGGCGGTCCTTTTCGTCATGGATGAACTTGGCGGGCGGAACGCTTTCCGAATAGGTCCAGATCGGCCAGGTCTGGTCCCACAGGTCGAGCTCGGGGGTGAAATCCGTGAGGTCGATATTCGCCTCCCAGAATGCATTGAGCGTGCCGACGTCGCGCCAATAGCTGGGCGCACCCTCGTTGCGCACGCAGCTGTCGTCGAAGCGATGCGCGACCGCCTTTCCGGACTTCACGATTTCCGGGATCAGGTCGTTGCCAAAATCATGAGACGAATTCGGATCCTCGGCATCGCGCAGAAGCAGGTCGCGCAGAAAGGCCCAGTCGAAAACGTAGATGCCCATGGACGCGAGCGACTTTGTCGTGTCCTCGGGTGTCGGCGGGGGATCGGCAGGTTTCTCGAGGAACGAGGTGATGTTGCTTTGCCCGTCCACCGCCATCACGCCGAAGGCCGAGGCGTTGGCGCGCGGAACGGTCAGGCAGCCGACGGTGACATCGGCCCCTGCCTCCACATGCTGGCGCAGCATGATCTCGTAATCCATCTTGTAGATGTGATCACCCGCCAGGATGACGATGTATTCGATCCCGTAGCTGTCGATGATGTCGATGTTCTGGGTCACCGCATCGGCGGTGCCCCGATACCACATGTTTTCCGATACCCGTTGCGAGGCGGGCAGGATGTCGAGAAACTCGTTGCGCTCGACGCGAAAAAAGTTCCAGCCGCGTTGACAGTGGCGGATCAGGGAGTGGGCCTTGTACTGCGTGGCGATCGCCATGCGGCGGATGCCCGAGTTCACCGCATTCGACAGGGCGAAGTCGATGATCCGGGTCTTGCCGCCGAAATAGACCGCCGGTTTCACCCGCCGGTCGGTCAGTTCCTTGAGACGCGATCCGCGCCCCCCGGCCAGCACGAAAGCCATCGAGCGTTGTGCCAGGCGTGTGGTGTCTGCCATGTGGTGTTCCTCCCTCCCTCAGGGTTCATGGCGCAGTATCAGCGCCGCCAGCGGCGGGACCGTCAGTTCGGCCGACTGCGCGTGGTCGTCCCAGGCCTGCGGCTCGGTCGCAACGCGCCCGCAATTGCCCCGGTTGCCGCCGCCATAGACCGCAGCATCGGTGTTGAGCACCTCCTCCCAGGTGCCCGGCTGGGGCAGGCCGATCCGCCATGCACGCTCCAAAGGCGTGAAATTGCAGATCACGATGACCGGCGCGTCCCCCGGCGCGCCGTAGCGCGCGAACGCCATCAGCGACCGATCCGAATCGTTGGCGATCCATGCAAATCCCGAGGGCTCGCAATCGCGCCGGTGCAGCGCCGGCGTGTGCCGGTAGATCCGGTTCAGGTCCCGGACCAATGCCTGCACGCCCCGCTGGTGCGCACCCTTGAGCGCATCCCAGTCCAGAGAAACGTCGTGGTTCCATTCCGACCACTGGGCGAATTCGCAGCCCATGAACAACAGTTTCTTGCCCGGATGCCCCCACATGAAGGCGTAATAGGCGCGCAGATTGGCAAACTTCTCCCATTCGGTGCCGGGCATCTTCCCGATCATCGACCCCTTGCCGTGCACGACCTCATCATGGCTGATCGGCAGGATGAAATTCTCCGAAAAGGAATAATCGATGGGGAACGTGATCAGGTGATGGTCGTATTTGCGATGCACCGGATCCTGTTCGATGTAGCGCAGGGTGTCGTTCATCCAGCCCATGTTCCACTTGAAGCCGAACCCCAGCCCGCCCGCGTCCACCGGTGTCGAAACGCCGGGAAAGGCCGTGGATTCCTCGGCCACGGTCATTATGCCGGGCATCTCCGCGTAACAAAGCGTGTTCATCTCGCGCAGAAAGTCGATCGCCTCGTAATTCTCGCGCCCGCCGTCGCGATTGGGAATCCAGTCGCCATCGGCCCGAGAATAATCGCGCTAAAGCATGGACGCGACCGCATCGACCCGCAGCCCGTCCACATGGTATTCCCGCAACCAGTAGAGCGCATTCGCGGTGAGGAAATTCCGCACCTCGGTGCGGCCGTAATTGTAGATCAGGGTGTTCCAGTCCTGGTGAAACCCCTCACGCGGATCGGCGTGTTCGTACAGATGCGTGCCGTCGAACAGCGCCAGCCCATGGTCATCCGACGGGAAATGCCCCGGCACCCAATCCAGGATCACGCCCAGTCCCGCCTTGTGTGCCGCCTCGACAAGGGCACGGAACGCATCCGGCGGACCGAAGCGGATCGTGGGCGCATACATCCCCAAGGGCTGGTAGCCCCAGGATCCGTCAAAGGGAAACTCGGTGATCGGCAAAAGCTCCAGATGGGTAAAGCCCATCCACAAGGCATACTCGACCAGTTCGGTGGCCATCTCGGCATAGCCGAGCCTTCGGTCGTCCCCGCCCCGGCGCCAGGACCCAAGATGAACTTCGTAGATCGAGATCGGCGCATCGCGTCGTTGCAGGGCGGCGCGGCGGTCCATCCAGTCGGCGTCGGCCCAATCATAGCCGGTAATGTCGCGGACCACCGACGACGTGCAGGGCGGGTGCTCCGCACCAAAACCCATCGGATCGGCCTTGAGAAAGGGCGCACCGTCCCGTGGCGCGATCTCGTACTTGTACAGCATGCCCTCCCGGGCGCCGGGCAGAAAGATCTCCCAGACGCCGGTCTGGCACACCCGGCGCATCGGGTGGCGGCGCCCGTCCCAGATGTTGAAATCGCCGACCACCGACACTCGCTGCGCGTTGGGCGCCCAGACCGCGAAATGGGTCCCCTCGACGTCCTCGCAGGTGGTCACATGGGCGCCAAGCGCGGTCCACAGCCGCCGGTGAGACCCTTCGCCGATCAGATGTTGATCCATCTCGCCCAGAACCGGGCCGAAGCGGTAGGGGTCGTCGAAGCTCCAGCTGGCGCCGTCCGGGTAGGTCGCCGTCAACCGATGCGGGACCTTCGAGTTCGGCACCCTGCCTGCGAAAAGCGGTCCCTCGAGTCGCTCGAGCGGAACGCTCTTGCGTCCGACCGTGGCCGTGACGCCGGTCGCGTCGGGCACGAGCGCCACGCACCACGCGCTGCGCCCCGACCTGTGGACGCCCAGAACATCGAATGGCCGGTCATGGCGCGCGGCGAGCAGGGCATCCACATCGCCCTGCGTCAGGTACGGCGGCCGTTCCGCACGCCCTGCCTTCGGACCGGCCCGCCCCATCAGCCGACCCGTCCGATGGCGAAACCGTTGGGCCCGAGCGACAGCGTCGCCCCCGTGCCCTCGGCCGATTGCGACAGCTCAGGCGTCATCGCCTCGGGCAGGGTCACGGTGACCGGGTCTGCGGACAGGTTGTAGATACACATGGTGTTGTCTCCCCGGCGGAAGCCTAGCACGGGTTCCGGCATGTCGAGAAACTGCGTGCGCCCGAGCCGCAGATCGTGGCTTGCGCGCCGCAGCGCGAGCATTTGGCGATAGAAGTCCAGAACGCTGCCCGCCCCCTGGGTCGATACCGCCCGCGCCCGCTGTGGTTCCTTCACCGGTAACCATGTGGTTTTTGCGGTCGAGAACCCGCCATGGGGCGCGTCCCTGTCCCAGACCATCGGCGTCCGGCACCCATCGCGCCCGGTCTTCTCGGGCCAGAAGTTGATGCCCTCGGGATCGGTCAACTCCTCGAAAGCCAGGGCCGTGTCGACCTGGCCCAGCTCCTCGCCCTGGTAGAGGCAGATCGAGCCCTCGAACGCCAGAAGAAGCGCCGCGGCCTGCTTGGCCAACGCATCCTGATCCGCTGCATGATCCAGCCAGCGGCCCACATGGCGGGGCACGTCGTGGTTGGAAAAGGCCCAGCAGGGCCAGCCCTCGGGTGCACCTTCGAAAAAGGCCTCGATCCGGCTGCGGAAATGATCGGGCGAGAAATCCGGCCCCAGCAGCTCGAAACTGTAGGCCATGTGCAGCTTGTGGCCCGAAGTATACTGACCCATCAGCTCGATCGAATGGTGGCTGTCGCCCACCTCGCCCACCATGGCGCGGCCCTCGTATTCGTCGAGCAACGCGCGCAGCCGCTTCAGGAACACCAGGTTCTCGGGCTGGTTCTTGGAAAACAGCGTGTATTGCATCTCGAAGGGGCGCACGGCCTCTTGCGCCCAGTCCGCCGGGTTGGCGGCGTTGTCGCGCAGCAGCCGATCATGGAAGTAGAAGTTCACCGTATCGAGCCGGAACCCGTCCACCCCCCGGTCCAGCCAGAACCGGACGCAGTCCAGCAGATAATCCTGGACCTCGGGATTGTGGAAATTCCAGTCAGGCTGCTCCTTGAGGAAGTTGTGGAAGTAATACTGCCGCCGGCGGGCATCCCATTCCCAGGACGAGCCGCCGAAAATGGCCAGCCAATTGTTGCGCGGGGTGCCGTCGGGCTTCGGGTCGGCTCAGACGAACCAGTCCGCCTTGGGGTTGTCCCGGCTCTGGCGGCTCTCGACGAAATGGGGATGCTGGTCCGACGCGTGGCTCAGGACCTGGTCGATGATGACCTTCAGGCCCAGCCCGTGCGCGGTGTCCAGCATCGCGTCGAAATCCTCCATGGTTCCGAAGACCGGGTCGATGCCGCGATAGTCCGAGACATCATAACCCATATCGGCCATGGGCGAGGGAAAGACCGGGCTGAGCCAGATCGCGTCCACCCCCAGGGCGGCGACATGCTCCAGCCGCCGGGTGATACCCCTCAGATTGCCGATACCGTCCCCGTCGCTGTCCATGAAGGAGCGCGGATAGATCTGGTAGGTGACCGATCCGCGCCACCAATCCTGCCCATTCGCCATGACGTGATCCTTTCCAAGTCTGCGGGCCACCCGGCGTGTTAGCCCTAACATTCCAAGTGCCCTAGCGCGGTCCACGCCGCGATACAATGGAATCGAACCGACAGATCGATCACCATGGCTTCGGACCCGGTGCCGAATCGTGGAGTGCCATCCATTTCCACGTTGAGAAACCTTGCCACAGGTTTATAGCTTAGCACTGTTACCGGGAGGAGGCCGGCCTGCCGCGCCGCCCGTCCCCGGGATAGAAACACCGTGCCAACGCGGTGGAAACATAAAGGGAGGAACGTTTCAGATGTTCGCTTATTCGAAAATCGTGGCCGTCGCGGCCGCATCCATGGTCACCGCGTCGCTGGCCACGGCACAAGAGGCTGACCGGAGTGATTGGCCTGAGAGTTTCACCGTGGGCACCGCGTCACAGGGCGGGACGTATTTCGCCTACGGCTCGG